>NZ_CP076653.1:4947743-5280486 GCF_018966865.1 Bacillus sp. NP247
AACTTATTGGAGTCATCATTATACTACTAATAATCATAGCACTAATATTTCCTACATGGACCTCGCAAATAAAGGGGAAAAACAGTATAAGTACATTAGAACAAGTAGAGATAAATGGAAGTGGTCATGAGATTATGATACGCGGCAAAGATAAGAGGAATCCAGTAATTATCTTTGTACATGGTGGGCCAGGCTCATCGGAAATACCGTATGCTCAAAAATACCAAGACTTAATGGAAGAGAAATTCACAGTTGTTAATTACGATCAAAGAGCAAGCGGGAAAACGTATCATTTCTTTGAAGACTATTCTAACCTTTCATCAGATCTACTCGTAGAGGATTTATTAGCTATGACGGATTACGTTTCAAAACGTCTCGGTAAAGAAAAAGTAATATTGATTGGTCATTCTTACGGTGCATATATTGGAATGCAAGCTGCCTATAAAGCTCCTGAAAAATATGAAGCGTATGTTGGTATAGGGCAGATGAGTGATACAGTAGAAAATGAAATGGATAGTTTAAAGTTTGTTGTCGATCAAGCGAAAAATGCTGGGAACGCAGATGAGGTCTCATATTTAAAAGGATTAACTGAAAAAATTAAAAAAGGTGATACATATACCCCGCGAAATTATGTTGCGAAATATGGTGGAACATCAAGACTCATTGAAAATCCAGATGGTGATAACATGGTGATGCTATTTAGTAATGAATATAACTTGTTAGACGTAATTCGTTATAACGTTGGATTATCACATTCTCAAACTGTCTTATTAGAAAAAGACTTAAAGAATCCATTACCTACTAAAGTAACTAAACTGAAGTTACCGCTTTATTTTCTTATGGGTAAATATGACTATAATACTTCATTTCATGCAGCAAAACAGTATTTTGATAGGATTGAAGCGAATCAAAAAGAATTTATAGCTTTTGAAAACTCAGCACATTCCCCTCAATTTGAAGAGAAAGAAAAGTTTTATAAGTGGATGTGTGATACATTTGCAAAATAAATATAATTGATCCGAACTTTAGGGAATCAAAAAAGTTAGAGAGATTAAGTAGGTATTAGAGAGACTTTTAAAGATTTTAGATAAATATCAACAGCAGATTCGTGAAGCGAAGAAAAATGCAAAGACCCTTGTATTAATGAACAAGGGTCTTTTTTATGGGATGTTCTTTATAAAGAAGGAAAAGATTGGATAATGGTCGAAAAAAATATAATAAGACTTCCGAGAAATGACTGAAATAATAATATTTTGTCGAGAGAAAGGATATTACGTATGAAAGAAATGCTACAGTTATTTCGCAACAAAGTTTTTGCACGCTTTTTTCTAGCAAATATTTTAGAACGCCTTGGTTCTATGATTGCTGGAATTTCTTTAATGTTTTACTTGTTAGATCAATACGGAAAACAACCAGTTTACGCAACGATGACGCAAATTTTGATTGCATTACCTGCATTAATTTTCTTTCTATTAGTAGGGACAGTAGTGGATCGATTTGATAGACAACGTATTTGTACGGTAAGTAATATATGTTGTTCTCTCTGTAATATCGGAATTCTAATTTCGCTTTATTACGGGATGATCATACTTGTGTTTATATTTTTATTTTTGGAAAATGCATGTATCCAATTTTTCTCTCCATCAGAACAGGCGATGATACAGGGAGTAGTAGAATCAGACCAATACGGTGCAGCAGCAGGTATTAATCAAATGGTAAATAGTTTGTATGCTCTATTTGGTGTAGGAATTGCAACGATGGTATATTGGGCATTTGGAATTTACGGGAGCATTTTAGTAAATACGTTCACTTTTATTGCGAGTGGTATTTTGATTCAAACGATCTCAATTCCAGAAAAAGTTCGTTTGCCAAACGGTAGAACAAAATGGAAAGAAGTTAATTTGAAGATGTTAATAACAGAGTTTAAAGAAGGGATTAGGTATATATACCAAAATGAAACTTTAAAAAAATTACTTTTAGGATTTATCGTGTTTGGATTATTAAATGGTATTTTAAGCGTATCCACTACTTACATATTAAAATACAAATTAGCTCCAGCAACGTATGAAAGTTTAGCAATGGTAGGTGGGGTAGTTGGAGGGATTTCATTACTAATCGGAAGTGTAGTAGCAACAAGTATAGGTAAGAAATATGCACCAAAATCTATTATTGTTTTTGGGATGGCGGGATCAGGAATCTCCTTTGGTATGTGCTATTTTGTAAATCATGTATGGTCTTTTTATGTATGTATCGCTTTAGCGACGTTCTTTTTACCGTTTATTAATATTGCAATATCGGGCTGGATGTATGAAATTGTAGAAGAGTCATTCATGGGGCGTGTTCAAAGTTTACTTAGTCCATTAACGACAGGATTCCAGCTGTTATCTCTCGGTGCGATAGCGATGTTATTTCCAAAATGGATTGGTGCAGATACATTGTTTATTATTTTATTTGGTTTATTATTTTTGGTTACGTGTTTATATCAAGTTATTTTACCTAGTGGGCAAAAGCGAGTGCAGGGTGTAGCTGAAGAGATGTAATATATCTGGATTTTAATTTCTGAACATTCTTTCTAAAAGTAAGGGGTAATAGTTATGTTGATGCGAATTGGTAAGTGGTGTGGGGTTACATGTTTACAATTATTTGCGGCGCTTATTTGTATTCTATTTTTAGGGGCACTCCCGCGCTTATTTAAGGGGCTGCAAATTGATTTAATCGGTTTTTGGAACACAGTTGTGTTTCTTGGAGAGAAGTTACTTCAACCAGGTGAAATTACGTATGGGTTTCGGAATTCAAGAAAGTTGTTTCCACAAATATGGATTCATTATGTAGAGACAATGTTTGTATTTATTTCGGCATTTATACTTTCTTTACTCATTGCGTATTTTATCGTTGTTTGGGTATTACAGCGCTCTCAATCAAAGCAACGTATGTGGAATGGGATTTTCGTCGGACTTGAAAGTATTCCGGACATTTTATTAATTTTATTATCTCAACTTCTAGTAGTAATAATCTTTCAAAAGACAGGTTTTATGCCAGTGAAATTTGCAGGACTTGGAGAGGAAAGGGCTCGCCTGTTACCAATAATATGCCTTTCTATACCTACAACTTTATTATTTATTAAGCTACTATTATTACGTTTCAGAGAAGAATTAGAGAAAGATTATAGTATATTTGCTAAGAGTAAAGGGCTAAGTTTAAGACATATTTTGACGCACCATATTTCAAGAAATGTCTTGTTTACAACAGTCTATTATGCAAAAACAAATATTTTATTTATGTTATCAAATTTATATATTATTGAATGGCTGTTTAATACGTACGGTATGTTTGTTTTTGTAAAAGAAAATTCAAAATTGGAAATATTTACAGTGAGTTTAGTTTTATTATACGTACCGCTTTTTATACTATTTCGTTTATTACATACGCTTTTACAAAATGTTATAAAGGAGCGTGTGTAACATGTGGCAAGTTGTAAAAAGAGATGTGAGATTTTGGCTAGGTGTTACTTTTTTGAGTGTACTAATGATTGTTAGTATTGGAAATACGGTATTTTTTGACGGGAATATTCGCGAATTAACGATGATGTATAACGAAAAAGAAGAATTAGAGGCTGCTCCGTTTTCACCATCGAGTAAATTTTGGTTCGGAAGCGATGAAAAAGGACGCGACCTTTTTCAGTTAATAATAGAAGGAGCGAAATGGACATTTGGTGCTAGTATCGTTATCGCAATTTTACGTGTAGTAATTGGCGGAACTATGGGTTTATTGCTTGGTATGTACAGTAAACGCTCATTTTCAGTTATCTCATCTTTTTTTGATCCGTTTAGCATTGTACCGATGATTATGATTTCCTATTTTATGTTAAATGAAGTTTTAATGTTTGAAAGTGGAGAGGAGGCTGCTCCGTTTCATTTACGAGTTGCGTTTCAAATAGTGGTTCTTGCGTGCCTTGCTGTACCAACTGTTATGTTGTATGTAGCGCAAGAAGTAAAACGTATTAAGAATGAAGAATTTATGTTGGCGGCCACTGTGCTCGGCGGGAGTAAGTGGCAGAGGTTGAAACGCCATGTATGGCCGCATATGCTACCATCATTTCTTTTATTAGTAGCCCAGCAATTTGTAAGCACGCTATTACTTCTCTTACATCTTGGTTTGTTAGAACTGTTTTTCGGTGGAACAATAATCTCTGGTACAGAGGCAGATAGTGTAACAAAAGAGTGGACAGGTTTAATCGGACAAAATTTCCGTCACTTAACTACACATACATGGATTGTACTTATTCCGATTGCTTTTTATAGTATGACAATTTTGTCAGGAAATCTTATTAGTAATAGTATGCAAGATGCGATTAAACTAGGAAATGTAAGAATGCCGAAGAGGAAGGATAAAGAAGTGAAAGTAGAGAAGCAAGTACAACCTACTATGAATGATTTTTCTTTCTATAAAGAGGTACAAAAATAAAGAAAGATAGCTGAAGACAAATTGTTTTCAGCTATCTTTTTTGTTTAAAGTGGTGGTAAATCAATCTTACCTTCTTCAAATAATTCTTTTATCATATGTTTCGTATAACCAGCTGCTTGACCAAATGTGATTTTTGCTGGCATTGGTGCTTCATTTACATCTACAACTACATCAATAATGCATGGTTTACTTTGTTTTACCGCATTTTCAAAGGCAGGAAGTAAGTCATCTAAATGTTCTACACGGTATCCAATACCACCGCACGCCTCTGCGTATTTTGCGAAATCAGGATTCGTTAAGTCTGTACCAAATTCAATATTACCCATAACCTCTTGTTCGAATTTAATCATAGCAATTTTATTATTGTTTAATACAATGACAACGATTGGTAGTTTATATTTAACAGCTGTTACGAAATCGTTCATTGTCATTCCGAATCCACCGTCACCACAAACTGCAAACACTTGTTTATCCGGGAAAGCAATTTGTCCAGCAAGTGCACCAGGTAAACCGCAGCCAAGTGTTGCAAGCCAACTAGAAATGATAAATTTCTGGTTTGTCATACGGAAGTGCCTTGCAGTCCATACTGTTACATTTCCGACATCGACTGAAAGAATTGCGTCATCTTCTGCTACTTTCTGCAGTGCATGCATAACTCGTTGTGGTTTAATTGGAGTAGAAGAATCTTCTTCTTGAGTGTGTAATTTTTCTTCCCACTTTTTCATCATTTCTTGATGATGCTCTAAGAAGGAATGGTCCTCGTGTTTTTCTACATTTTCAATTAACCATTTTAATGTTTTATCAGCATCACCAGCTAAGCCGATATCTGTCGTATAACGTTTCCCGATTTGTGCGGGGTCTGTATCAATATGAAGTGTTTTTGCTTTTTCGGGTAAGAAACCAGTGAACGGATAAGAAGTACCAACCATAATTAAAGTATCTGCATGCTTCATTGCTTCATAAGAAGGTTTCGTCCCGATTAACCCTAATCCACCGATACAAAGAGGGTGTTCATCAGGAACAATTCCTTTAGCGGGTAATGTAAGTATGATTGGAGCACCGATATGTTCTGCAAATGCGAGTAAAGACTCTCTCGCATGTTTCGCGCCTTTCCCGGCTAAAATAACAGGTTTTTTCGCTTCATTAAGTGCGAGTTTCGCTACAGTTAAATCTTCTTCTTGCGGAAATATTTCAGGTAATGTAAAGGAAGAGTTCGTAATACGTGCACCATTTTTCACTTCAAATTTCGGAACATCATCTGGAATGGTTAGAACCGATACACCTTTTTTCGTATATGCCATTCGAATCGCTTGATTCACTACAGCAGGTAGTTGTTCAGCTGACATTATTCGTTGGTTATAAACCGCAACGTCATCAAACATTCTTTCTAAGTTTACTTCTTGGAAAAAATCCGTCCCGAGTAAATCGGTTTCTACTTGTCCTGAAATTGCTAATACAGGAGCTTGATCGAGTTTTGCATCGTATAAACCATTTAATAAATGAATAGCTCCAGGTCCTGCAATAGCCATACAAACACCAAGTTTTCCTGTTAATTTCGCATATGCCGCCGCTGCTAACGCGCCAGCTTCTTCATGGCGAACTTGAATAAATTTAATTTTATCTTGTTTTTTTCTTAAAGCTTCAATTATAGAATTGATGGAATCTCCAGGCATACCATATATGTGTTCTACGCCCCAATCAATTAAAAGATCTACTAATGCTTCACCGGCTGTTTTCCCAAACATAATCGTTCCTCCTTATAATAGGTAGATACTATTATGTTTTGGAGAAAAAGGAAAAATATACAAATGATATAACTTATTTGTTTTAATGATGTCCAGTGAAAAGAGTGAAGACTATTATTAGTAAAAATCCACTTATAGACCACGATAGAAACGGAAGGAAAGGTAGCTGTTTTTTTGCTTTCCAAAGCATTTCGTGAATTGTGACATAGCCAAGAGAACCAATTGCACTTCCCATAATAAGTCCTTGTAAATGGAGAGCTTTCCCATCCATCATAATGCCAAAAACAGTACCGGTCCCTAGGATGAGAGAAAGTAATAAAGTTGTTAATAAAAATGAAATATATTTATGTTTTGTAAAAAGAAATGGAATAATTAAAGCTAACCCTTCTGGAATATGGTGAATGACAATCGCAAGCAAGAAAGGAATGGCAGAGTCGTTATGATTCGTAAATGCTGTACCTAAAGCAAACCCACTCGGCATATTATGAATGAATATAGCGAAAGAAAGAAAAAGGAAGGTTTGCCATGCTTGTTGATCTTTCTTATGTATAATCGGATGATGGCAATAGTTATCTAATAAACTCATAACTAATACTCCCATAGCTATCCCAAGTATAGGACCTATTATTTCATAGCTTGAAAATGTCTCAGGAATAATTTCAAGTGATAAAAGCCCAAGCAAAATCCCACCACATAATGCGTATAAGCGATGCATCTTTTCTTCAATTAGTTGGCGTGTTGCTACTCCAACAGCACCTCCTAATAGTAATCCACCGAACGAAAAAAATGTTACAATCATTGGGATCCATAATCGTTCCACTTTATCACACTCCGATTCTTTCCACTTATTTTTAGCTTACGAAAAGGAAAGTTAGATTAGTCCAAGTAATTGTGTTTGATTATAGAGAAAAAACTAACAATTCGTTATAATTTACATATTAAATTTAAGTGGAAAGATGAAAAGGGGAATAAGTTTGCAGACAAATTGGAGTTTATCCGAATACGAAAATCCGAAACGATATGATGTGGAAAATAAAAGTTTATCAGATTTTCCGTTTTTACTATCATGGGCGAAAAAACTAAATATACAAAATGAATGGATTCTAGATATTGCCTGTGGAACAGGGAGAGTCACTATTCCTTTTATCGAAGAAGGATATCATATGATTGGTGTAGATATACATGAAGGTATGCTTGCTGAAGCGAAGAGTAAATCTGCGAGTTTAACGAATGTGAAATGGTTACAGCAAGACTGCTTACAATTGAATATTGAAGAAACAATTCCGTTTGCATATATGGTTGGCCATGGATTCCAGCATTTTCTTACGAATATACATCAAAATCAGTTATTAACATCTATTCATCATGTGTTAGCTGACAATGGTATATTTATATTCGATACACGTTTCCCTTCAAAAGAAGAATTAATACAACCATCTACAGAAGAATATTGGATAACTGTTAATGATGAAAAGGGAAGAAAGTGTGATTTATATACTGAAATGATATATGATTCAATTCAGCAAATACAGCACTACATAACAACAAGAAGGTTTTATGAGGATAATACGCTAGTGGAGGAACTGAAAACAACAATAGATCTGCGGTATACGTATCCACAAGAATTAGAAAGATTGTTACAATTAAATGGGTTTGAATTGCTGCATATATATAATGATCGGGAAGGGAATGAGTTGAGAGAGGATTGTTATTCTATGGTGGTAATATGTCGGAAGAAAAGAAAGTGTTGGTGGATATAAGGTGATAAGTGATAATTATAGATTTATTAATACGAATTAAAGTCTATTATTTATTAGATTTTTGCTAGTATTTTTTATGAGGGTGGATAGTGTTTGATGCACGCATTAAGAGATTTTATGTAACAGGGAAGAGAAGCCCTTTTTAAAAATTTCAGGGTATACCAAATGTAAACGTTGACTGGGATTTATTTCTCATGCTAACATATAGATAATTTAATCAAGGCGGTGGAAATGTATTGGACTCAGATGTTGACTCGGATAGGTGGCTAAATGACCTCGATTTTCTCAGAGTACCTCTCATCATTTTGAGAATGTAGATTGTATTCAATCTCATGTTAAAGTGTATGAAATTGTAGGTATGGAAAGAGAAAATATATCAGGAGGTGAATCCTTTAGTTTCAAGGAAGCTAAGGGAATTAGTTGGACATATTTAATTTAATCATGGTAGCGGTTTTAATCGCATGTACTGCATTTTTCGTGGCAATTGAGTTTGCTATTGTAAAAGTAAGAGGTTCAAAGATTGATCAATTTGTATTAGAAGGAAAGAAGGGTGCGCTGGCAGCTAAGAAAGTGACATCAAACTTGGATGAATATTTGTCAGCTTGTCAATTAGGGATTACAGTTACAGCAATGGGACTTGGGGCACTAGGTGAACCAACGATTGAGAGACTTTTACACCCTTTATTTGATAAGTGGAACATCAATCCTTCCATTGCAGGTGTATTATCTTTAGGGATTGCTTTTACTATTATGACGTACTTACATGTTGTAGTTGGTGAATTAGCACCAAAAACATTGGCGATTCAAAAGGCTGAGAAGGTTACTTTATTACTTTCGGCTCCGCTTATCTGGTTCTACAAAATCATGTATCCGTTTATTCGCTTGTTAAATGGCTCTGCAAGGATGATAACAGGAATGTTCGGCTTAAAACCTGCATCAGAGCATGATGTAGCACATACAGAAGAAGAATTACGACTGATTCTTTCTGAAAGTTATGAGCGTGGAGAAATTAATCAAGCTGAATACAAATATGTAAATAATATTTTTGAATTTGATAATCGTATTGCGAAAGAAATCATGGTCCCTCGTACAGAAATTATAGGGCTACATGTAGATAATTCTTTAGCAGACCATATGAAAATAATCCGTGATGAAAAGTATACACGTTACCCAGTATTTGGGGAAGATAAAGATGAAATCATTGGTATGGTGAATGTGAAAGACTTCTTTATTCGTTATATGAATAAAGAAACAAAAGAATTTAGTTCAATTCAATCGTATACACGTCCAGTAATCGGAGTAATTGAAACTATACCAATACATGATCTTTTACTACAAATGCAAAAGAAACGTATTCCATTAGCTGTGTTATATGATGAATACGGCGGTACGGCTGGTATTGTAACCATTGAGGATATTCTGGAAGAGATTGTAGGAGAAATCCGTGATGAATACGATGAAGATGAGCGTCCGCCCATCCAGCAAATGAATGAAGATCATGTTGTCGTAGAAGGTAAGGTATTAATTAGTGAATTAAATGATTTACTAGGATTACATATGAATGATAGTGATGTTGATACGATTGGTGGTTGGATTCTGATGCAGAATTATGATATAGAGGAAGGGCAAACAGTAAATAGCGAAGGATATACATTTAAAATTCTTTCTAAAGACCCTCACCAAATCAAACGTGTTGAAATACAAAAAGAAATGATGGAAGCAGCAACTGTATAGTTGCTGCTTTTTATTTATCTGGTAATATGTTAGCATTCTTCATTAAACGAATTGATTGATCAACTCTTTAGCTGCTAACGCATTACCGAAATAGGGAATGATTGTTTCCTTTGCATTCAAGGTTCAACACTCCTTCGATATTGTAAAATATATCTCATTTATACAAATTGTAATATAATATAAAGGTAAATTCGTAGCGTAAAATAGATTAAAAGTAACAAATGTTGAGAAATGATTCCCTTGTCAAAATTAGTATTTGTATTTCACTAGATAATAAAAAATGTAGAATGATTTCATTTTTGACATTGTTATTTACTAATAATCAAAATACAAAATAAAGAAATTTCTTGGCTGGAAATTTTCACACAGTCATAAATGGAGGCAATAGTTATGCAGCAAATTAAAAAAATAGGAAACTCATTTTGGTATATGACACCTGTTTCTGAAACAGATAGACCTATATTAGGAATGGTCGTTGGAAAAGAAAAAACTTTAATGATTGATGCAGGAAATTCAGAAGAACATGCACAATTGTTTTTAGAAATGCTAAAAGAACAGAATGTATCAAATCCTGATTTCGTAGCATTAACGCATTGGCATTGGGATCATATTTTTGGATTGCCTGTATTACAAGATGCAGTATCTATTGCACATATTGAAACGAAAAAAGAGATGAACACACTTGTTTCTTACGAGTGGACGGATGAGGCATTGGACGCACGTGTAAAAGAAGGTACAGAAATTGAATTTTGTGCGGAATGTATCAAAAAAGAGTTCAGTGAAAAACCAAGAAATATTAAAATTATTCCTCCGACCTTAACGTTCCAGGATCAACTTGAATTAGACCTTGGTGATGTGACATGTGTGTTAAAGCATGTGGGCGGAGATCATTCACATGACTCTGTTGTTATGTATATTAAAGAAGAAAAGATATTGTTTTTAGGAGACTGTATATATGCAGATATTTTTTCTTCAAAGTGGAACCATACGACGAAACGAACGTTTACATTAATAGAAGAATTAGAGAAATTTGATGCTGAGACATATATTCTTTCTCATGGGGAAGCAATAGATCGAAATGAGTTTTTGCGAGAGATTGGTTTGTTAAAAACAGTAGGAAGTTATACGGAAACTCATAAAGGCGATGAAGAGAAGATAAAGGCAGCGTATAAGCAAGAGCTAGATAGAGAATTAAATGAAGATGAGCTAGAAACAATAGCGTATTTTGTAAATGGTTATGAAATGGTTAATCTGTAAAACCTAACTCTAATGAAATTAATGCTTATTCTGACCAAATGCAATTTAACTGCACAAAAAGAGTATTGAAAGTTAATTCAATACTCTTTTTAATAATTAAATAATTAGTTCCAACCAATTTCTAAATCTTTTAGATGGCTCATCATCTGGATTTATACCACGGTTGTGAAAGTTAACATAATAAACTTTTCGTTGCAATTCCTAGCCTTTAAACAAGTGTTAGCTTTCATCCCCTAAGTAGAATACGTTAATTAGCGGGGGTTTCGAGTAGAAGCTTTCTTAGCTAATTCAGTTATATAGTCGAAAAATGCATTGTGGTTTACATCATATACTACATTTATAGGTCGTCCATCAGCAGTTTTCACTGTACGCCCTTGGCTAGGACCATATGTATGAACAATACTATTAATCATTTGTGTTTTTGCGAGATCACTTTTTCCAACAAATGCAGTAGTTAATACATCCCACAAATAGTAGGTAGAGTTAGTTGAAAAATAAACGAGAGGGGGGACCATTGCATAACATTGACCAAGGAAATCGACACCAATATATTTACGGTCTTTTGCCCAGCGTTCACGTACGTCTAAAGTTAGCGGAACTTGGTTTGTACTTTCTAGTGTTACTAAATCAATTTTTATATTAGTATCCCATACATGAGCGACTGCTTCGGGATCCCAAAACGAATTCCACTCGGCTGTTCCATCATGCCCAGGTTCATGTACGTTGCCCGCAGTACGAAATGTACCGCCGATCCAAACGAGGCTTTCAATTTTTTCTTTGATTACAGGCGCTTCATATAGTGCACGGGCAAGATCGGTAAGAGGACCTGTAAATAATAAAGTTGTTTTCTCCTCAGTTTGTAGAAGAGTTTCTATTAAATGGTGATGCGCAGGTTTGGCCGCTACGGGTGTCACAACTTTCCCAGACTCATTTAAAATTGGTAAAGCATCTACATAAAATGCATGCATCCGCCAGTCTTTTGGAAATGGATTTTTCCCACGAGAGTTTGACGCTGCTACTTCAATATTACCTTTTCCGAAGCGATCGATAATTTTACGACTTGCAGATATCGCTGGTTCTAAATAGCAATCTGCTGGGATAATAGAAACACCTGTGAGGTCAATATTGTCCATCTGAAGTACTAGGAACAATGAAATTAAATCATCTACACCACCATCATGATTGAAGTACACTTTTTTCATCATTATAATCTCCATCCTATAATATTTAGTCAGGAATTAAATATGAATTTGGGAAAAATCATCAATAATTTCTACCACTTCAATTCTCCCATTAATTAGTAGCTCAGGAAGTTCATTTCTAACGTTTCCTTGCCAATACGCTCTAGCCTGTTCAATTTTTTGAGAAAAAGGAATACCATCTTCTTTCGGTAAAAGATTTCCGTCACCTTCAAAAGAATTACCAATCACTCGTAGTTTAACAATCTGCAAAACTTCTCGATTATAAGAATCAAATAACGCTTTCCATTTCAAAGCATCTTCATAGCTTTTGGAGGCATATAAGCAAGACAACCTTGAAGGGTATTCAGGATATTCTTGCAGCCTAACCATTTCCACAATCGTTTCTCTAACCGCTCTTATTGTTTGATCCATATAATTCATAACTACTTGAGCATTTTCATTATTTATATGTAATCCGTCATTATTATAATGATTGTTTAAAATTTTTATGCCATCTTCACCGTTAGAATTTAATTGGTCTCTTTCAAAAAAGAAGCGATATAGAGTATTGGTTTGATTTTTATCAAATTGAATGATTTGTCCAATTTTCATTTCTTTCCTTGTAACGATGTGATATGCGTAAAATTCTGATTCATTCATGGGTATCCTCCTAGTAGTAATTATCGAATATTGTAATGTTAAATTTAGTAATTCAACATTACAATATATAAAACCTTTATAAGCATACAGTTATAGAAATTGAAGGAGTTTGATAAGTATATTCATAAATGAATAATGGGAGTGATTTAGATAATACACTAAATTTATTCGGTTACGGCTGTATCTTTTTTCTATAAGGATACAGCTTTTTCTGTAATAGCTATATGAAAATATTGTCAAAATAGAGGGGGAAATAAGAATCGAAAGAATAAATATAAGTGTGGTTATGTGTGGTGAAAAAGCTTTTAAAGTGAGAAAGCAGAATGTGAATAAAGGTAGTAAAAACGAAAAATTAGTAAGGGCATTTACATAAGGGGGAGAGGTAAAGTGAGTAATCACATGTTAAGAGATGGTGAGCAATATATACACATATCCGGTATTGAGCATTGGTGTAAAGTTGCAGGGGCAGCTCATAATACAATTCCTCTCGTTATTGTACATGGAGGTCCAGGTGGTAATCATTATGTATTCGAAAGAACATTTGGATTGAGGTTAGAAGATTATATAACAGTAGTTTATTACGAACAAAGAGGATGCGGACGAAGTGATGCACCAAAAAATGACGATGATTATTCAATACATACGCTAGTGGAAGATTTAGAGAAATTAAGAAAGAGATTACATGTAAAGAAGGTAAATTTGTTAGGTTATTCATTTGGTGGACAACTTTGTTTAGAATATGCTTTGAAATATCCAGAGAATATTAAAAAAATGGTATTACAAGCGCCATCGTTAGATGAATATGTATAATGTGCAGATAGAAGGTTTTTTACAGGTGACAGAAGGAAATATGAATGAACAAATCTCAATAAGAAGTAAGTCAGAAGTTTCTTTAAAAGAAAAATATAATCAAGTTTGGAGTGTAGTTGATACCAAAACTATAGATCGACTATTATTTATAAATGAAGAATTTGCAAAGTTAAATCGAAGTCTTTGGGAGGAAAGTAAGTTAACAATACAGGGAGGATGAGTAAAGTGATTTTAGAAACAGGATCAGCTTTACCGCTTATTGAGCGCATTAAAGATTTAGAAATTGATACGTGTGTCATAATCGGGGCGCGTGACTATAACACGGGTGTGGGAATGAGTAGTAGAATAACGAGACAAGTAAAAAATAGTAAACTTGTTATATTTGAAAATAGTGCACATTTTCCAGATATTGAAGAGGCGGATAAAGTATGTGAAACGATTATTGAGTTTGTGGAAAGATAGGGAGGATAGTAAGGGCAAATTAAGTTAAGAGTTGAATCTTCTATTAAGGAAATATAAGGGATACCACCAACATTTCGGCTCCCCATGATAAGAGCATGCGGAATTTTATACAGTTTTTCAGCTAATCCAATAACAAACAAGAACCCTAAAACCGTGCTAGGATAGGAATGTATAAAAAATGCATAGATCCATAGAAAAAAAGAAGATGCTCTTGTGAGAGTACGGTTTCACCGTTTTTGATTGCTACCGATAATGTGACGTTATGTCAACCGATTATGTATACGATATACAAGAAAAACTTCTTTACTACCGCATTATTCAGATGGTAAAATTTAGAAAAAGAGGTGAGGGTGAGTTCAATGGACAATTTATTTTTAATTTAAAACTTTTTATTTTGTCTTAGAAAGGTGTAGATTTTTTTGAATACAAAATTAATCATAGTAGAAGGGCTTCCTGGCTTTGGGAAATCCACCACTGCAAACTTGCTTTACGATATTCTAATTGAAAAAAATATTGACGTTGAGTTATTTCTTGAAGGGAATCCAGACCACCCTGCTGATTATGATGGGGTATCTTGTTTTGATAAAACTGAATTCGAAAGTTTGTTAGTGAATAGTGGTAATTTTAGGGAAGTAATTAGTGATAGAGTCACGAAGCGAGGAAACAATTATTTATTGCCATATAAAAAAATTGAAAATGAATACAGCTCTAATTTTCCTGAAAGTTTATTAAATACCATTTTCAAAAATGATATATATGAATTACCGCTAGAGGGGAATATTGAATTAATAACTGAAAAATGGAGGGATTTTGTTGAAATAGCCAACAACGAAAATAAAACTTATATTTTTGAATGTTGCTTCATACAAAATCCATTAACAATCGGAATGGTTAAATATGGTGAAAAAAAAGAGAAAGTTATAAGTTATATTAATGCATTAGCGAAAATCATAGAGAAATTAAATCCAGTATTGTTTTATATAGAACAAGATGATTTGGAATTCTCATTCAGAAAGGTATTTAATGAAAGAGAAAAAGAATGGTCTGCTGGATTTATTGAGTATTATACAAATCAAGGGTATGCGAAAATGAAAGGCTATCACGGTTTAGACGGAACAATTAAAGTTTTAGAAGCAAGAAGAGATATCGAAAGAGAAATATTTGATATGTTAAATATAAAAAAGACAAAAATTGATAATTCACAGTATGAAGCTATCAAATATAAATCAATGATAATTGAAAAATTGAAATTACTTGAATTTCTAGATTAATGTAGTGCTTTAATTGAGCAAAAAACTAAGAATTTTTAACCTCCGCTTTCGATAATTATGTAAATAAGCTGTCCATATGGGCAGCTTATTGTATGTTTTTGCTTAGCGTGTTTTTCTTCAAAAATGCTAACGAGACCCCATCGCCAGCAAGTTAAGAAATTCATCCTTTTCTAAAACAAAAAAATGAACTGGATTTTCATAGAAAACTGTGGTGAAATGAATGTTTTGATTTTGAAGTACTTCAAAATCTTAGCTAGATGACTATGTATCGGTACCCCATAATAAAAAGGCAGGAACATATCAAATATGTTCCTGCCTTTGATTTTATTAAGCTTAACATGTATGACCTAAATATAAATGTATTGGAGTCTTCTTTATTTATTATTTTTTAAACTGCAAATGAACAAACTTCAACATCTTTATTATGTTTACAATTCTCATCATTATACGTGTACTACCATCCCGATCGTTATTTGTAGGTATACCTTTAAAGAAAGGGGAGCAGCTTAATACTTTTATGTTAGAAGACCATCTTTCTATTGATTTTGGATTGTTTACATAAAAATACATCATCGCGCCGTTATTACCGGATTTCTTTACAGTAGCATTCGAAAGATTCAGTGCGAACTTTGATTCAGCATCAAAATATAGCTCTCCTCCAGGGAAACGTTTTGACATAGCAACTATGATTTCTTTTAAATTTTCTTCTTTAAAGTAATAAAACACACCTGCTGATATAAAAAGAATACCGTCGCTTTGATCATATTTTATATCGTTAAACCAAGAAGTATCAAAAAATGATTTAGCGATGCTTATATTCCTCGGTGTATCTTCAATTAATGTTTTGCGAAAAGCGATTGCATCAGGCAAATCAAGATTATACCACTGTATTGTACCGTTATCAATTCTTGAAAAAGTAGTGTCTAGACCAGAACCGATATTTACTATAGTAGCATTCGGGTGTTTTGTAATAAATTGTTTTATCGTATCATCAATTTTTCGTGCACGGGTAATGTATGTGATACAACCGTATTCGCCAAATGTATCTGCTATTTTAGAGAAATCAAAGTCGCATTCATTAATAATACGAATAGCTTCCGTATCATCTAAAATATCTTTATTGTTCTCACTACCATATGCTCGTCCCCATAGGGGGATAAGCATAGTACCTTGAACTGATTGTAAATCTATTTCTTTAACCATTAAGCATCCTCCGTTTAATAATAAAAAATATTTTTTATATATGATTAGTGGTATTTAGCATTTTTGATAGCATTTTATTTGTTTTATACAGTCCGTAAGTTAAATCCCTCATATCTTCTTCAGATAACTTTTCGATGTTTACTGTGAAATTATTATAAATTTGTTTCCACTTTTTATAGTGCACCTTTTCAGCCTTTTCTGTTAGGGAAATTAAAACGGCTCGTTTATCTACTGTATCTTGTTTTTTTACAATGTATCCGTTTTTCTCTAAATTACGAACGGTTACACTTAATTGCTGTTTAGGTATGTTTAAATAACTAGCAATCATTTTTAAATTTACAGCGACTTTTTGCTGGGCGATATACTCCACTACGTGTTGCTCTAAATGTGTAAATTCAGAAGATTTCTCTGATAGTAATTTGAAAGTACCTGACATATTTAATAATAAATTCATGTATTCATTTAATAATTCTTTATGGGACATTGTTTTCGCTTCCTTTTTGGATTTAGTCACTATTTTATTGCTATTTTAGCTATAAATCAAATGATTTTATTTATTATAGTAAATTAATGTTTACTAATTTGTTGTTTTAGTAATTGTGTGGACTAAAGAAGGGAAGGATGAGAAGTGATTTTAGGAAAGGCGAATAGGGCCAAAAATAAAATATTACTAAATATACATAACTAATGAATGCAATGTCTTTTTCAGATATTATGCTGTAAATAATTTTATGGTAAAATCTTTTACATAAGTAAATAAAGGGGCAGTATTCAATGGGTAATTTCTCAAATAGTTTATTGGTGTTGTTTGTTCTTATCGTATGTAGCTGTATAATTTTTGGTTGATAATATAATGATAGATTTATATAAAAGAAGTTATCTCAGGTGAGATAATTTCTTTTTATTTTGAGAAGGGATTCTATTTTTCTTATTGAAGTTTGTTCTAGTTAATTTGATGACAGCTTGAAATTTTTAATAAAATAATTTAATAGGGAATAGAAGTAAATAGGGAGGAGTTTATGAAAATTAAAATAAGCTACACAATTGAACATCCAACAGATTTCAATGAATTATTAGCTTTATACGAATCTTTAGGATGGAATTCTCTGAAATTAACGGTTAATGAATTGGAACAAATGTGTAAACAAAGTTGGTATGCAATTTATGCTTTTAAAGAGCAACAATTAATTGGGATGGGACGAGTAATATCAGATGGTGTAATAACGGGCATTATTTGTGGTGTATGTGTATTGCCAAAGTATCAGTCCGTTGGCATTGGAAAAGAAATAGTGAAACGATTAATCCAGCACTGTGAACAAAACAAGGTCATTCCCCAACTTATGTGTGTAGAAAATTTGCAATCTTACTATGAATCTATAGGGTTTGAGGCATTCTCTATTGGGATGACAAAACATATTATAAGATAGCGGGTCCGTGTATATTTTCGGTGTACTCGTACATATTTTCAAACTTCATTATAAAGGAGAATTGCTGTATGGAGATTGCTAAAGGAGTAGAAATGCTACACCTTGAATTTCAAGAATTTATTATTCATCCAATTCTTTTATGGGATGATGAAATGGCAGTATTAATAGATACTGGCTTCCCTGGACAAATTGAAGATATACAAGTAGAGATGGAGAGAGTTGGGGTATCTTTTGATAAGTTAAAAGTCGTCATTTTGACACATCAGGATATAGATCATATAGGGAGTCTTCCTGAATTATTGAAGAACGGTGTAAGTAATATCAAAATTTATGCACACGAGTTAGATAAACCTTATATTGAAGGGGATTTACCATTATTGAAAGGTGCACATTTAGAGAACCTACCAAAAGGAAAAGTAAGTGAGATTGTGATTGATGGGCAAGAACTTCCATATTGCGGTGGTATTATTATTCTCCATACCCCAGGGCACACTCCCGGTCATATTAGTTTATATTTGAAACAAAGTAAAACTCTTATCGCTGGGGATTCCATGTACAGTGTGAATGGAATGTTAGGAGGAGTTCATGCCCCAACTACTCTGGATATTAAGGAAGCTCAACAGTCTTTGATGAAGTATTTAAATTTAGAAATTGAATCCGTAGTTTGTTATCATGGGGGATTAAGTAAGGGGAATATACATGCACAAATTCAAAAATTGTAGAAGGTGAAGATCAGACTTCTTTGTTAAATAATGCTAAAGTATAATTTAATTATTAGTATATAAATAATAAAAGAGCATGTTTGAAGGGATTTCTCCAAACATGCTCTTTTATTTTGGAAAATGTATTACATATTAATGACTTAACCCATTCCAATAAAACGAAACGATTTGTTTTGCTAATTCATCTATATTTGCAAGAATAGGATTGTGATTCTCATCTTTAAAATTCCCGATTGATAATAAAGCTACGAACGCATGGGCAGCTAATTTTGGATTCCCTTTAGGTATTTCTTCAAGGCCCATCGCATTGTCAAGTGCTTTTTCCAATACTTCATACATGTCATCTTCGGCATTTTTTAATTCCTTTAATTGCTCTTCAGATAAAGAGAGTTTTGCATCTTTCATAAAATTATTCATATCAATATCTATCGTTGCGTGTAAGTATACTGTAGCAAAGTCCAATAATCTTTCTTCCAAAGTCTTATTTGTAGAGAGGATTTGATCCATATTTTCTTTTATTCGTACCATCATTTGAATCATAGTAGCGGTAAATAAATCCGCTTTTGTTGAATAGTAATAGTAGACGGTTGCTTTTGTAACACCACATTCTTTCGCGACCTCATCCATTGAAACAACTTGATAATTTTGGGTGAGAAATAACCTAGTTGCAACTTCTAAAATGATTTCTTTTGTAGACTTTGTATTTTTATTTTGACGAGGCCTTCCGAGAGGACGTTGTTTTTGATCCAAATACATTCGCTCCTGACATTTATTATTGAGATAATTATAACATAATTTTTTAATCATTCTTGATTAATTGACCGACCAGTATATATAATTAATATTGGAGGGAAAAAGGAAGGTGGGTTTTTATGAAAAAGCACCCGTTAAATATGTTAGGGAAGCTTGTAGCAGGGAAGAATACGCAATGGATAACTTTATCGATTTGGATTCTTATTACATTAGTACTTTCATTTACGTTGCCACAAGTAAACAGTATGAAAGAACCGAATCCGAAAAATTTACCTGAAACAGCTATGTCACAGCAAGCTGAAGCACTTATGAAAAAAGAATTTCCTAATAATGCAGGAAATCCGTTGTTAGTAGTATGGCATCGAGAGGGTGGATTACAGTTAAAGGATTATAAACTCATACAAGACGTTTATAAAGAATTAAAGGACAGTCCTTTAAAAGAACAATCAACATTACCACCATTTGATACAATTCCAGAGCAAGTATTATCAAAAAGTGCATCAAAAGAGGGGACATCATTTGTTACACCAGTATTTTTTAATAAATCAGCTGGAACGGATATATTAAAAGGGAATCTTGAAGATTTAAGAAAAATAGTGAATAGTAAAGTGGATGTAGATCCATTCAAACAAAAAATTACCGACTCCGGTTTACATGTTCGATTATCTGGACCTGTAGGTATTCAAACGGATGCAGTAAGTTTATTTAGTCAAGCTGATGTGAAATTATTAGTTGCTACTGTATTACTTGTATTGGTTTTATTAATTTTATTGTATCGCTCTCCAATTTTAGCAATTTTACCTTTACTTGTTGTTGGCTTTGCATATGGAATTATCAGTCCGACACTGGGCTTTTTAGCAGACAATGGATGGATTAAAGTAGATGCACAGGCTATATCGATTATGACTGTCTTACTGTTTGGAGCGGGAACGGATTACTGTCTATTTTTAATTTCAAGATATAGGGAGTATCTGTTAGAAGAAGAAAGTAAATATAAAGCACTGCAACTTGCGATAAAAGCATCAGGCGGAGCAATTATAATGAGTGCACTAACTGTAGTATTAGGATTAGGAACATTATTACTTGCACATTATGGAGCGTTTCATCGATTTGCAGTACCATTTAGTGTTGCTGTTTTCATAATGGGAATCGCTGCATTAACAATTCTTCCGGCATTTTTATTGATTTTTGGTAGAGTTGCATTCTTCCCATTCATACCGAGAACAACTGCAATGAATGAAGAGTTTACGAAAAAGAAAGTTTTAAAAGTAAAAACTACAAAGGGGGCCTTTAGTAAAAAGCTTGGTGATATTGTTGTACGTAAACCGTGGACAATTATTATGCTAACTGTATTTTTATTAGGAGGATTGGCTTCATTTGTACCACGTATTCAATACACGTACGATTTATTAGAATCATTCCCGAAAGATATGCCATCACGTGAAGGATTTACATTAATCACGGATCATTTTTCAGCTGGAGAATTAGCACCAGTAAAGATAGTAGTTGATTCAAAGGGAAAAGATTTACCTATTAAACAAGAAATAGAGAAATTATCTTTTGTTAATAAAGTGAAAGAACCAATGAAGGGAAAAGAAAATAATCAATTACAAATGTATGAAGTCTCTTTAGCGGAAAATCCATACTCAATTGAAGCATTAGATCAAATCCCTAAATTGAAAAATAGTGTAGAAAAGGTATTAAAAGATGAAGGAATCAGTAAAGCTGAGAATCATTTATGGATTGGCGGAGAAACAGCTTCCTTATATGATACAAAGCAAATTACTGAACGTGATGAAGCGGTTATTATTCCGGTTATGATTAGTATCATTGCTTTACTTTTACTCGTGTATTTACGTTCAATCGTTGCGATGATTTACTTAATTGTAACTGTCGTTTTATCATTCTTCTCTGCATTAGGCGCAGGCTGGGTCTTACTGCATTTCGGTATGGGGGCTCCCGCAATACAAGGTGCGATACCGTTATATGCATTCGTATTTTTAGTTGCCTTAGGAGAAGATTATAATATCTTTATGGTTTCTGAAATATGGAAAAATAGAAAGAAACAAAATCATGTAGATGCAGTAAAATCTGGTGTTATACAAACAGGAAGTGTAATTACATCAGCTGGTTTAATTTTAGCAGGAACTTTTGCAGTGTTAGGTACGTTACCAATTCAAGTTCTAGTTCAATTCGGTATTGTGACAGCAATCGGTGTATTACTAGATACGTTTATTGTAAGACCATTATTAGTACCAGCAATTACAGTTGTATTAGGACGCTTCGCTTTTTGGCCCGGAAAGCTTTGGAAAGAAGAAAAGCAATTACAAAAAGAAGATACTTTATAAAAGAAGGTTGCCGATAAAGTCAGTAAAACTGATTTTTAGGCAGCCTTCTTTTTTGTTTGTCTGATAAAGAATGACCATTTTGAATATGAAATGAAAAATAAAGAGGAAATGTAACATGAGGTTTTAAGTGCATCAAAATTTTTCTTATCAGACATAATGATTAGTAATAAATTCCAATTTAGTGAGGGATTTCTAAAATCATGTATTGTTATAGGATGATAAAAATGTGGGACACGATTGTTTCTTATGTACCTGAGTGGAAAGTTTTTATACAAGCCTTTAATGTGCAGTCTGTGGGACGGTTATCCGAAAACTGGTCTGAGTCAGAGGAAGCATTTAAAAATACATTTCTCAAAAGAGCGGAGCAATCTGCTCAGCAAGAAGTTAGGCAGTTAGTGAAGCATACATTACACAAAATTCAAAAGGAATATAAAACTGATGTTGCTGGCTTTAATACTAGTTTGAAAATCAGGTATCCAAAAGTATGGAAGAAAGTTGAAAAAATTGGGATGAAGTGTTTAGTAAGACGCCTATCAAATATAATGTTAAGCTAACCATTGAAGACTATGGTACGGAAGGTGCTTAACGAATGAATAAAAGGAAATATACAAAAGCTCTGAAGTATGAATTGTTTCTTAAATATGCTCCAGAGCTTTTTATTGTGTTTTGTAAATGAATAAAAATATTCCGTTTTAATATAGCAGATATTGAGGCGAAGAAAAATAAAGACGGGATTCCTTATTGGAAATAAGAAGATGACCAAACAAAATTATGGAATATACGAATATGGAACTGGAAAATAATAGCTTAAGTCTAAATGCTATTGTTTAAATTCATATTTTATAATTTCCACTTATAAAAATGAGCCTATAGTAAGAATAACCTAAAAATAGGCATATGAACAAGGTGCATCATCTAGTGATAGGTCATATTTTGTTGGTGTACGTATTGAACTTAGTTTATGGCGCTATTTCTACTTAGATTTAACGAACAGAAATATAGGAAAGTATCGATGGGGTTTTAGTTTATAAACGGAGGTCATGAAAATGAATAATTTTCAACAAGAACTACAAGCGTTAAGCCTTAATGGTTATCAATCTGGAAATGTTGTGTACTGGGACCAGCAAAACCAATATCCATATTACTATATTGAAGGTGATGCTCGTCGCTGTGGCGGTTGTGGTGGTCGCTGTGGCGGTTGTGGTGGTCGTTGTGGCGGTTGTGGTGGTGGTCGTTGTGGTGGATTCCGTTGTTTTGGTTGCTTCGGTTGCTTTAGTTGTGGTGGTTGTGGCGGTTGCGGTGGTTGCTCTAATTGTTTTAATGGTTTTAATGGTACTGCTGATACTACTGGTACTATTGTAACATTTGGATAAAGTTTAATCAGAAATGCTTTACAACCCCTTATTTGATAAGAGACAAAAGGAATCCATTTTGAAAAAATATTGATCAAAACGGATTCCTACTTCGTGAAGCATTATACAATTTTTGTGAAAAGTACTAACAAGTTTGTAAACGAACTTGCTAACACCTATACGAAATAGACATAAAACATCGTTGATATATCATTTGATAAAATGATAATAATTAAACACTTATAATGAATAATAGGTTAATATAAAAAGAGATGAAAAATTCTATATTTTATAATTATTTACGAGTGTTGGTAAATACAATCACTAAAAATAGGAGTGATAAAATGACAATATTACCTATACGAAAAGATGAAGCCATAATTATTAATATGGCAAAACTATATTGTAAAGTATTTAATAAAACAAATTTTGATGAAATGGTAGAACGAATTACAAGACATATGGGATATACAGATTTTAAAGGAGCAGTAGCAATAAATGATGAAAATGAAGTAGTTGGTTTTACTTATGGTTATCGTTCTTTGGAAGGACAGTAATATAATCAATTAATGAGAGAAGCATTAAATTTGGAACAAGTAGACCAATGGTTAGAAGATTGTTTTGAATTTGTAGAGTTAGCAGTTCACCCGGAATATCGAAATGAAGGTCTTGGAACGAAATTACATAATGAATTATTAGAAGGGATTCCAAATAAAACGAGCGTTTTAACAACACAAATAAACAATGAAAAGGCACGTTCTTTATATGCAAAATTAGGTTGGGTGAATGTATTGGAACCCTTTCATCCAAGTAAAGATGATGTTCCATATGTAATAATGGGGAAATTTATAAAAACGAAAGTAAATTAGTAACTAATTTGTTTATGAAAATTAAGGGGAAAATGAAATGACGATAATATCTATTGAAAAAGCTACAATTTTAGATGCTGAAAAGTTAACAGAAATAATGAAAAGAACATTTGATGAAGAAGCAAAACAATGGTTGTGTGATCAAGATGGTGTAATTGATTATAACATTCAGCCACCAGGATATTCTTCAGTTGAGATGACTATATATTCAATTGAAGAATTGGATTATTTTAAAGTTAGAATGGATGAAGAAATTGTCGGTGGAATTATAGTTACGATTTCTGGTAAGTCTTACGGTAGAATTGATCGTATATGTGTGGATCCTATTCATCAGGGGATAGGGATTGGATCACTGGCTATTAAGTTTATAGAAGAAGAGTTTCCAAGCGTAAGGATTTGGGATCTTGAGACGTCTAGTAGACAAGTTAATAATCATCATTTCTATAAAAAAATGGGCTTTGAGACAATTTTTGAAACAGAAGATGAATATTGCTATGTAAAAAGAATAAAGACAGATTCAAGCGAAGAGAACTTAGTTAAAAATAAAGATATGAAAAGTGGGCAATACGAAAACTGTAATTTGGCAAATACAGAGTATTATCAGGTGAATTTAAAGGATAGTTCATTTGTTAATAGCAATGTAATGCATATGAACATGAGTAATTGTAATGTAAGTCAATCAAAGTTTAAAAATATAAATCTAAGGAACTCCTCATATGCAGATTTAAATCTTTCAGGCAGTAAATTTAATTTGGTGACTTTAGGTGGAGTTCAATTTAAAGATACAAGCCTTGAAGAAGGTAAGGAGTCTATTTCTTTTGAAAGATGCGATCTTGAAGGTAGTAAAGTAATTAATTGTAATCTTAAAAATGTTGAAATACAAAATAGTGATATAACAGGTATGAAAATAAATAATATTGCTGTAGAGGAACTACTTGAATTGTATAATCGGGTGAATAGTTAAAATAAAATCGCTTGGATTTTTTTAAGTGGTTTAGAGTGAAAAGTGTTGAGTTTTAAAAATGTTATTATACTGGAATAATTATATAAAAATAACATGATTAATTAAGGTTAGGAAGGATTTTCGCATTGCATATTAGAATATCTATATGATTATTTGAATGGAGGGGGAAAAGATGGGGATTAACATTAGAGCAGTAGAACTACAAGATGCTAGAGCAATTCATCGTATATGCATTCAAGAGGATGTTTTACCTTATATGGTTTTCTTACCTAGTATGCGTGTAGATGCGATGGAGAATAGAATTCGTAATTTAGCACCAAATCAATTTGAATTTGTTGCAGAATATGATGGAGAAGTTGTTGGATTTGTCGGTTTAACCCAAAGTCCTGGACGTAGATCTCACTCAGGAGATTTATTTATTGGAGTAGACAGCGAATATCACAATAAAGGAATAGGAAAAGCACTTCTTACAAAAATGCTGGATCTTGCTGACAATTGGTTAATGATAGAGCGAGTAGAGCTTGGTGTGTTAGAAACGAACCCTGGAGCGAAAGCCTTATATGAAAAATTTGGATTTATAGAAGAGGGTGTAAAGGTAGGGAATTTGAAGGCTCATGGGAAATTTGTTAATGAAATTATGATGAGTCGTTTTAGACCGGGTGGTTTGATTGTACATAATTAATAGTTAAAAGCATGACAATACAATGTCATGCTTTTTTATTAGGATACGGTTGTAATAAAAATAATGTTAATCCAATAAAAATAAGTAAAATACCTGCACCTTGTTGTAACGAAATCGTTTCATTCAAAATGAAATACGCTAATATACACGTTCCAATCGTTTCTCCTAAAATACTCATTGAAATAACAGTAGTACTCATCCATTTTAATAACCAATTGAAAATTGTTTGTCCTAAAATCGTTGCAATGAATGCTAAGCCTATAAAGGACCACCATGTTTGTGCTGAATAATTGGAGAAAGATGACTGCTGCGAGTAAGCAAATATACCGAGAACGAGTGAACTACTGCCATAACTAATTACTGAATATGGTATAAGAGATAAATCTTTACGAACGTGTTGACTAATGAAAAAATAGGCTGTTATGACTCCGGCTGCAATGAAAGCTAAAATATCTCCGTATAATGCTTCTCCACTAATTTGGAAATCTTGCCATCCAATTACGATACTTCCGGAAATTGCTATGAGACACCCTATAATGGCACCTTTCGTAAACCTTTCTTTAAATAAAAAATGGCTTCCAAGCATTGAAAATAAAGGTTGTAACGTAACGATAACTGTAGAGCTTGCTACAGAAGTATATTGTAATGATTCAAACCATAGTACATAATGTGCTGCTAGAAATAATCCGGATAATAGTCCGAATCCCCATTGTTTTTTTGATAAAGAGCGTAATTCGTTTCGATTATCCTTATTAAATATTAGAAATGGAATAAGAATTAACGTTGCAAACAATAATCTGTAAAAAGCAGTAATTGCTGTAGGGGCATCCGCTAATTTTACAAAGATTGCTGAAGTTGATAAGGCAAACACGCCGAAAAATAAGATGAAATATGAAAGAATAGGTGATTTCAAAGTTTGTTCCTCCGATATATTGTTTATTATAATGAACTGTATATAATATAATGTACAAGAGTTAGTATATAAGTCTTTAATGAGATAAGGAAGGATTAATTGTCTCTGTTTAGTATGTCAGCACAAAAGGGATAAAACATGCACTATGATAGACGAAAGGAAGTTTTTGTTATGATTCATTATCGATTAGGTCAAACTGTCTTAAGTTATCGTAAGAAAAATAATATGACAATTCGTGAATTTGCTGATTATGCAGGAATCAGTACTTCACTGATTAGTCAAATTGAAAGGGGACATGCTAATCCTTCTTTAAGTGTATTAGAATTAATAGCGAAAGCATTAAACGTACCGCTGTTTACACTTTTTATAAATGATATTGATACAGATTCACTCATTTCTAAGAAAACAGATCGTAAAAAGGTTTACCGAGAAAATAATGATCATATTGTTTACGATGTATTAACACCAGACTTTATGAAAGCTCGTATTGAAATGTTAATGATGGATTTAAATAGACATGCAAATACGACGGAAAGTCATTATTCACATGAAGATAAGGAAGAGATTGCGGTTGTAATGAAAGGGGAAGTATATGTGGAATTGGAAGGGAACGAATATTTTTTAGAAGAAGGGGACGTTGTGCGTATTCCCCCGAATGTGAAACATAGATTTTTGAATAAGAGTAGTGAAATGAATCATATCTTATTTGTGTTAACACCGTCATTAAGTTAAGGGTGTATCCGCCTTAGGGAAATACAAAGTGGTAACATGCTAGCAATTTTGAATTACGTAAATAGGTGCGTGTGTAATTGAATATTCCCCCATAAATACATACACATTTACTCTCTACTTTTTATGTTAAGTAAGCGGAGGGATTTGACAAAAAAACAAAAATAAGATAGTTCAATGACTATCAAATAAAAAAATCAGATGAACACAGAGTGAAAATAGTTAAGGCATTAGCAGAAGTGAAACGTATCGAAATTGTTCGTTATTTATTTCATAATAAAAACAAACATACTTGTAGAGAAATTGAGACTACATTAGAGATGAGTCTAATCGATCGTATCATCTCAAAGTATTGTTAGAAATAGATTTAATTCTTGTAGAACGACAGGGGAAATTTAAATTTATAACAGTAAAGGAAGAAATGTTTCAAGAGTTTTCACCTGGATTTTTGGCGACTTTGTAGATGCTAAAAATCCATTTTTATTAGGGTTTAGAGGGGATAATAGAGATGAAAAATACAAATTTATTAAAAGATGGGCTTTCGATTATATCTCAATGTAAAACAGAAACAAATGATATTTGGCATGCACATTTTGGAGCAGCTGCAATTGTTCGTTATTTTTTTGCGAAAGATCATAACATTGATGAAGAAACCGCATGTAACATTTATTCTCAAACGAAAATGATGATTCATAAACAAAGGTTAGGTGAAACTATTGATTATAAAGCAGGAGTCGATTTTCAAAGTGCTGAAAAAACGATAATCAAATCCTTGAAACACACGATTGATGAGCTTCATTGGGTTGGTCACAATGTAATTTACGCTTCTTTAAGTTTATTAGCCATTAAGGAGTTAAGCAATTGGGGGAGTGACCTAGAAATTAATAATATAGCAAACCTTATATTATCGTTTCAAAAAACAATTCCCGGTAGATCTTGGATTGGTTTTACAACTAAAGAAGTAAAGCGACTAATTATAAATAATGATGAGATGCAAAGTGAAATTAAAAACCCAAAACAATTATCTAAATTTAATATTATATATAGGGCGGAATCACATCACGATTTAATTGGTCATATGCTTACTTTTTCGTATGCAATTAATATATTATATGACTTAGGACATATAGAATTATTTCAACGAGGAGTAAAGCCACTAATAAAGCTAGTTTATGTACTTAGAGAAAGTCGTAATTTAACTTCAAATGCGCAATTAATATTGAATTCTCCAGTAGATCAGCTACCTCTCATACAAGCAAAACAAGTTGATACACTTCCGATAGAAAACGTATTTTGGCTTAAAGACTATAATGAATTAAATTGGGATTTTGGACATATATTTAAATTTTCATATAGTTATTTTGGCCACTTGAAAAGAGCCCCAGAATATGAAAATATCACGTTAGATAAATTCCGTTGTCTTATTAATGAGTAACAGGTTCTAAATTTAAATAAGAGTAAATGGCACAAATTCATAAGGTTTAGTAACATATTAATAGAAATACGAAATTCTTCTGTAATAAGGGACTTAGTGTAAGTCTCTTTTTTTGTTAGTAGTATATTGTTTTTTCAAATATGTAAGATTTTACATTAGTATGAGACTTTTACTTATTATGTAAGTAGGCTATACTATATTACATATATTTTGAAATTGGAGCGAATAAAGACGACATGGAATTAGTGAAGTTAGAAAAAGTAATTGAAATGAAAAAAGAAGAATTATTGAATCTAGTCTCAAATTATGGACTTCAACATGAAAAAGTAATAGAACTCAGCCAAGAAATAGATAAATTAATAAATTGGTTTATGTTTTTAAAATAGAAAGAACTATGACGTGAGTTGAATATGTTATAGTTCTTTTTTATTTGGTAATTTGAAAATATATTCGATATACTAATAATTGACAGAATATTACGTTTTAAAGAAAGGGGATATATGATACTACATACGCATATTTCAGGAGAAGGGGAACCAATTGTACTTTTACATTCTGGTGGTATGACAGGTTTAGTAGAATTCGAAGAGCAGGTAGAGTTTTTTCGCGAAAAAAATTATCAAGTAATTCGTCCTGACTTAAGAGGACATGGGAAATCTGGGGGGACATTAGATAATTATTTCCTCCGCTCTGCTAAGGATTTAAATGATACGCTAGAGTATTTGCGAATAAATAGATGTCATGTGGCAGGTGTTTCACTTGGGGGATTAGTCGCTTTATTATTTGCAAAAAAATATCCAGATAAAGTGAGTACATTAACTATTTCAGGTATCTTTCCGGTTAAGCGAGATAATTGGGAAGAGTCTCAGGAGTACGAGGCAAAGTGCCATCAACAGCTGATGGAAAATGAAGAAGTTGTAACTTATATGAATCAAATTCATGTAAAAAGTGACTGGAAAGGGTTACTTGAATCGTGGCAAGTTAAGGAGTGGTACCCATTTCATGAAACAAGTGATGTAGATAACCTTAAAGTACCTACACTGTGTATTGTTGGAGGAGATTCAGAAGATGAAGTTACAGCTGCTACAACGTTTAAACAATTAAACAACAATATACATATTGCTGTTATTCCGTATGCAGGTCATTTAGTCCATAATGATCAACCAAAAATATATTCATATATATTGTCTAATTTCTTACAGAATGCGCAAGCTGCTAGTCGACTATGATAATTTTTGGTTATAATAATAAAGGAATTATTAATTGTATCGGTTAGGAGCGCAGCAAATATGAAAACAGTCGTTGTCATCGGTGGAGGTATTACTGGACTTTCTACTATGTTTTATTTAGAAAAATTAAAGAAGGATTATAATATAGATTTAAATTTAATCCTTATTGAGAAAGAAGAGTATTTAGGTGGTAAAATCCACAGTGTGGAAGAAAATGATTTTATTATGGAATCTGGAGCAGATTCTATCGTAGCTCGTAATGAACATGTTTTGCCGCTTGTAAAAGATTTAAATTTAGAAAATGAAATGGTATATAACGAAACAGGTATTTCTTACATATACTCTGATAACATATTACATCCAATTCCTGCTGACACTATATTCGGGATTCCTATGAGTGTTGAATCATTATTTAGCAGTACGCTAGTCTCAAAAAAAGGGAAAATCGTTGCTTTAAAAGATTTTATTACGAAAAATAAGGAGTTTACAAAGGATACATCACTTGCTGTATTTTTAGAAAGCTTTTTAGGGAAAGAGTTAGTGGAAAGACAAATTGCACCTGTGCTTTCAGGTGTATATTCCGGTAAATTGAATGAGCTTACAATGGCATCCACGTTACCATATTTACTTGAGTATAAAAATAAATACGGAAGTATTATTAAAGGTTTTGAAGAGAATAAAAAACAATTTCAGTCAGCAGGAAATAAAAAGTTTGTATCATTTAAAAGGGGACTATCAACGATTATTAATCGCTTAGAAGAAGTGCTGAAGGAGACTGTCATTAAAAAAGGTGCTGTAACAACAGCGATAAGTAAAAAAGGGGATCGATATGAGGTTTCTTTTACAAATCATGAGACAATACAAGCTGATTATGTCGTTTTAGCAGCTCCACATGATATCGCACAAACTTTATTACAGTCTAATGAGTTAAATGAGCATTTTAATAAATTTAAAAATTCATCGCTTATAAGTATTTACTTAGGTTTTGACATACTAGATGAACAACTACCGGCTGACGGCACAGGTTTTATCGTAATGGAAAACAGTGATTTACATTGTGACGCTTGCACATGGACAAGCAGGAAGTGGAAACATACATCGGGTAAACAAAAGCTATTAGTAAGAATGTTTTATAAGAGTACTAATCCAGTGTATGAAACGATCAAAAGTTATAGTGAAGAGGAATTAGTACGAGTAGCTTTACATGATATTGAAAAGAGTCTTGGAATTCAAGGTGAACCAGAAGTAATTGAAGTTACAAATTGGAAAGGTTTAATGCCGAAATATCATTTAGAACATAATCAAGCTGTTCAATCATTACAAGAAAAATTGGCCGCTCTTTATCCTAATGTATACTTAGCTGGAGCTTCATATTACGGTGTAGGAATTGGAGCTTGTATTGGAAACGGAAAGAATACTGCCAATGAAATAATTGCGACATTGAATGAACAGTCAAAATAATAATATTGAATACATATGTAAATAAAATGTCCCTCCAACATAATGGAGGGACATTTTATTTGTAATTATTTCACATTAATTGCAATCTTTTTATGAGATGTTTTATTCTCTTTAATAGTTAAAGTTATTTTTCCAGATTCCTCAAAGGAATACGGTGAGAGTTGATAAAGTTCTTTAATATTATGTTCTTCTTGTAATTTATTTGTAGGTATTATTGTTATATTAGGCTTCCATGTTTTCTGTTTGCCTGAAGGGTAGTCTACTATTATTTCTGGATTATTTAATTGTAATGTTTCCCAAGAGACAAAATACAGTTCAACTTCTGCATCTTTTTTCAGTAATTCCTCTGAGAAATAACCAAACTCACCAACATTACCGAAAACAGTGAAATTTTGATTTTGTAATTTAATATCTAAATATCTAGGCTGATATGTTGCTGCGTGATACATTCCGTATGAAAGAGAGAGTGTGGCAGCGATTAATATACCAACTGAAAATGTCTTAAAGCTATTTCCTTTAAAACTTGTCATTATAAATGAGCTTGGTGTAAATTTTTTTGCGAATAAAAAAATGAGTAAAATGAGCAAGAGGGATAAGCCGATGAAAATATACATAGGAATTTTACACCTCCATAATAAAAAACTTATTTTCTATATTTTAACATGAATGTATGGATTAGGTTGTTGTTTTAGAAGGGAAAGGTGGATATGTTATCGAAATTATAAAATAGCTTAGTACGAGCGGAGTGATAGAAATGAAAAGAATAAAACATATTTTTAAGTGAAGATGAGAAAAGAGTAACAGGGGGGTGTAATTGTTACGTACTCTTGAAGCGAGAGAACGAATTGGGAAGAAGTGGGATAGTACAGAAGTATATCCTTTCTTTAATGAGTTAGATACTCTTCTAAGAGAAACTGGGTTTTCAAGTGTAAACTGGAGACAAACAGCTCCATGTCATTGGGCGTTAGTTGCATATAAATAGAAAATGAGGAAAAGCGGCGCTAGAAATATTTGATTTGTGGGACATTGAGGACTTTCCTAATTATAAATACTTTTTCTGCTATAATAAATTAGTAGAGAGAAAGGAGTGATCCTATGGTTATGGCATTTCCTATATTAGAAACGGAACGCTTGCGCTTAGTTGAAATAGAACAATCTTATTGTCAAAAAATATATGAAATATTCTCATTGGATGAGGTAACGTGTTATTACGGTATGAATTCTTTTACTGAGTTTGGACAAGCTTCACGTATGATTGAATCTTTTTCGAAAAATTACTTTGAGAAAAAGGCAATGCGTTGGGGCATTGTATTAAAAGACACAAATACTTTAGTAGGAACAATTGGATTAAATAATTTACAACTTTGGAGTAAACGCTCAGAGATTGGATATGATTTGCATCCTCGTTATTGGGGGAAGGGTTATGCTTCTGAAGCTGCTCGAGAAATTATTACTTATGGATTTCGAGATTTAGGATTATTTAGAATTGGAGCTATTACATATCCTGAAAATATAACTTCGTGTAATATGTTATCTAAATTAGGTTTTCAACAAGAAGGGCTGTTACGTGGATATATTCATCAAGGAAATAAGCAACACGATGCATTAATGTATTCTATTGTACGAACAGATGTAGAGGATATTCATTATTAATAAAAAGCCCCTCTTATTTAAAATAAGAGGGGCTTGTAAAAATCAACCTATTTTAGGTAATAAACGTTCTCCGCTTTTCATACTACTTTTACATAAAGGGCATTTAGGCTCTTCTTCAAATGAAAAGTTCTTTCTCATCCATCCTAAACAATCCTCTGATTCACATTCCCAAACAGGGGTTTGTTCTGGTGGTACTTCTGCTACATCGTTCTTTCGATTGCGATACATGTAACCACTCCTTTTATGTAAAAATTTTTAGTTATATATTAAAAAGGTTGTTAACCTAGCTGGTAACAACCTTTTTATTGTTTGAATTATAGCTTTACAACGTTTTTAGCTTGAGGTCCACGGTTACCGTCTTCAACTTCGAAGCTAACTTCTTGACCTTCGTCAAGAGACTTGAAGCCGTCGCCAGTGATAGCTGAGAAGTGAACGAATACGTCGCTACCGTCTGCAACCTCGATGAAACCGAAACCTTTTTCGCTGTTAAACCATTTTACTTTACCTGTTAATGTCATGGTAGTGCCTCCTAAAATTTAAAAAGATTACAATATGATCGGCCTTATTTGATTGAAAATAAAAGTTCACATATTATCAAAAATCCATAAGGAGTACAATATGTTCCTGATTGATACTTGATAATATGCAAAGAAAATATAATGTTAAATTGACCTTAATTACTATCTTACAACAAATGGTGGGAAATAGCAAGTGCTGGTAATACCAGTGAGTAATTTGGGCGATAATGGTAAAAGGCGCAAAGACATCTTTTTTATTTATATATTATTCCTAATCTGAATGTATTCCAAACAGAAATCATTTATATAAAATAGTATGTTTAAGGGAAATGATATATATTTTAAGAATACAGATGATTACAAAAATTAGGAGGATGAATATTGCAAAATAAACAATTTAAAATAATCGAAGCAGCAAAAGACGGAAGAAGGAAAGTTCACCCTGTTTTTGCTGTTATACTTGCTATTGTATTTTTAACTTTAGGTGAATTATTTATGTTATTTATGCTGTTTTTACCGAAAACAGAAACAACCTTTATGAAGGCAATGTATAACAATATTGAGATGATTTTAACGTTTGGCGGGGCTATATTTTTTGTGTTTTTATGGATTAAATTTGTTGAGAAAAGATCATTTTCATCCATTGGTTTTTGGAATGAGCAATGGATGAGAAAGTATTTGAGAGGGGCACTATTAGGGTTTATTTTCATTTCGATACCAGTAATTTTACTCGTATTAACAGGAAATGTAAAACTACAAATGCAAGAAATTACGATGACAGCTATATTTGGTATTGCAGGGTCTTTAGTCGCATTTTTAATACAAGGGGCCACTGAAGAAATTGTTGTACGAGGTTGGTTATTCCCAGTTCTTTCTGTTAGAAGTCGTATATGGATTGGGATTGTTGTGACGTCCTTTTTATTTGGTTTTCTTCATTTGCTTAATCCAGGAATTACAATTCTTTCAATATCGAATATAATATTAGTTGGTGTATTTGCAGCTTTTTACGTTCTAAAGGACAGTAGTCTTTGGGGGATTTGTGCATGGCATTCCATTTGGAATTGGGCACAATATAACGTCTATGGCTTTGCTATTAGTGGAATGACGATATATTCAACACCGCTATTTAAACCTGTAACAAATGGCAATGAAGTCCTTCATGGAGGCTCATTTGGGATTGAAGGTAGTATTATTACAACAATAATGCTTTCTATCGCTTCAATTGTTTCATGGAGACAGTTATGGGGGAGAAGAGCGAAACAACGAGATTTTAGTTAATAAAAGTGGGGGAAACTATGGGGATTATAGCGTTTGAGGGAGCGAGTGCTGTTGGGAAAAGCACAACATGTCGTGAACTAGAAAACAATTATGGAGCATTCATTATACCTGAAGTGAATTTTTTATTTGAAAGACCAAAAAATGAACATAGAACATGGTATTTTGAAAAACAAGTAGAGCGCTGGAATATAGCAGTGGAAAAGTCGCAGCAATATGAATTAGTAATACTTGATGGATATATATATTAGCCACTTAGTTATAATTGGTGTTTTCATTTTGATATATTTAATCAACCATTATCTTTAATAGAAAATTTTTATAAAGAAAAGTTGATAAATAGGGAAATTGGTTTTCCAGATCAATATTTTTATTTGTACACGAATGATGAAGAACTTAGAAAACGGAAAGAATTTGATGAGACGAGAAGCAGAAGAAACTTTGAAAAACATTTACATATATCAAAACCGTTGCGGCGTTATTATGAAAATTTAAATACCGTCACAGACGGGTACTGTAAATTGATTGAAGCAAAAAGTATAAAGTCGAATGAATTAGAAATTGTGAAAAGTTTAAACAGCTTAAACGTATGTGAAGATAGACGTTTTGATGTTTCGAGGTTAGATGCAATTATGGAGTGGTTACAAGAACATCGTGCATAGTATGAAAACAACGAGTGTCATAAATGGCACTCGTTGTTTTTTATGCATATGTAAAATTCGAATTATATATTATTTTTAAAATTTGTAAGTTTGCTGTTTCATTTTTTTTAATAGCGTTTGTATATTTAGGTAAGAAAAGTTGAGAAGGATAAACTGGTAGTTCACCACAAATATCAATTCCATAAACAGATTTATTCATAATGAGAGTATGAATAGATTTTAAAAGTTTAGGTAGTTTCATATGTCCTTGATCCCAATTTGTAATAGTTACTTTTGGATCTAAAACGTCTTTATCAACACTTACATGTATTATTTCTGTATGAATATGTGAAAGGAGTGTATATACGGATATTTCATGGGATATGTCTATCGGGAAAACTTCTACGCATGAACAATCATTAGAGTGAATTGTTAAAGAAGAAGGACCAATAATAATTACTTTCTTTAATTTATGATTATTTTGAAGAGCAAACGATACCCATGACCCACAGGAAATAAGAGTTTGTTTATTCATTCCTTTTAAGTTCATATCAGTATGATGGTCAAATAGTATAAGGCTAAATGATTTTTTAATTTCTTCTAGTAATAAATAAGATACATAATGATAATTTCCAGAACCAATAAAAGTAATTCCTTTTTATATGCATTAAAGAAGGGTTTTCACAATACAGATTTGAGTGCTCTAAATGAGTAAAATCAATATCTTCATGAGAATAAGAATGTAGTTTATCTTGTAATAAATACGTATCATCAAAGTTTAAAAATGTTAAACCGTTATACAATAAACTCATATTTATTCATCTCCTTTAAATATTAGGCTAACATTTATTTTTATAAACTTAAAATGAAATGCTTAAAGTAGAATTTGCATTTGAAAAAGAAGGTATTTTTAGACAGAATAATCTTTCAATTTACAAAGAAAAGAAATACAATATAAGGAAATATACATATGATTTAGGAAATAGTAATCATGTAATAGAGTTATCTAGTATTTACGGTAACTGGTAGTAAGGTTCAAAATCAAGCTGGGATAAAGAAGTTAGGTGGGAGATCAATCGCCTGTATAAGGTAGATTAGTTCAACTAGTATTTATTGTATCAAGTATAATTTTTGAAGGGGGAATAAATGAAAACATGAAAAAGATTATAATTTCAGATCTTGATGGGACTTTATTAAGAAGTGATAAAACAATTTCAGAGAAATCTATTAATATTTTAAGGGAGTGCAAAAATAATGGAGACGAACTAATTTTTGCTACGGCAAGGCCTCCAAGAGCTATAAACCAATATATTCCCAACGTGTTAAAGAATGAGATTATTATTTGTTATAACGGAGCGCTTGTTCTTAAAGGTAATGATATTTTATATGAAATGAAAGTTTCTAAAAATAACGTTTTAGAGATTATAGAAATAGCAAAAAAATATAATCTCCATCAGATTTGCCTTGAAATAAATGATAAACTGTACTCAAATTTTGATGTTACTGATTATTTCGGTAATGTACTGTGTGAAGTTATGGATATTAGAGAGTTGAACTTTGAAAAAGCTTCGAAAGTAATAGTTTGTACGAAAGGACCAATAAATGAGGATTTCACTAAAGAATTGCCTATTGAGTGCAATGCAGTCATTACAGATGACGGAACATTGTGTCAAATCATGCATGCAGAAGTTTCGAAGTGGAATAGCATTCAACATGTTCTACAGCATCTAAATCGAGACGCATCTGAAGTGATTGCATTTGGAGATGACTACAATGATATGGAAATGATAGAGAAGTGTGGGATTGGTGTAGCGATGAGTAATGCTGTTGAGGAATTAAAATCAGTTGCTAAATTTATTGCGAAAAGTAACGATGAAGATGGCGTTGCTACATTTTTGGAAAGTAATAGTTATATTTATATTAATTAGTATGAAAAAAATATGCTACACCTGCTTTTAATAGATAGAAATTATGAAAAGGGATATTTGGGAGGAAACAAGCGAGATGAAAACACTATTTAAAATAATCGGTATTATAGCTGGTATGGCAGTAATTGGAGTAGGTTTAACATATGGTATGCTGTATTATTTAAATAATAGTAAACCAGCTGCGAAAAAGACAACACCAGCAGCTCCCGCAATAGAAGTGTTAGCTGATATTAATGTAAAAGCAGAAGAGGCGAAGCTTTTAGAAAATGGCAATCATTCATTACCAAATAGCGGTTTTAATAAAAATTTTAAATGGACAGATGAGCACATACAGACAGCATTACATGAAATGGCACATCAAAAAACGAAAGCCGATCAAAAGTGGGGCTATATTTTTATCACACAAGAACGTATTGAAAGTTTAATTGATATTGTAAAGAGCAATGATCTTGTACAGGGAAGTACATATGTTGACATTTTAGAACGATGGAAACAAGGAAAATATGAAAAAGTCGATGCGGATCACAATAAGATTTGGAAATTGCAAAGTGGGAACTTAGGAGAAGGGAAAGGAATAATGTCAGAAGCAGAACAAAAAGAATTAATTAATCAAGTGTTTATGCAAAAAGGTACATATTCGGGTAGCAAATTAATTGCAGGTGGGGGACAGGCTAATAAATAATATACTTAGCAATGAAAGAGAGTAAGTGCTTTTTAGGCAGTTACTCTTTTTTGTATGCACTTTTTTAATATTTTTAGTCTCGCTCTAGTAAGGAAAGAAACGACTGTAGTACCGGGGAGATCCATCTAGATTTATGATAGATTACATGACTTTGAATAACGGCTGGAGTTTCGATAGGCTGAAAACATAGTTGTTCTTTTTGACAACTTTCTTGTACAACAATATAAGGAAGAATTGAAATGCCTAACTCACACATAACGGATTGTTTAATTACTTCAACATTGGAAGTTTCAAATGTTTTATCTGGAATATTCCCGCTTTGATGTAAAAAACGATCTACCATCGGTCTATAGCCACAGCTTTGTTCTGTAAAAATAAACTGGGTGTCCTGTAATAACTGGAATGGATTTGCGTGTGCAGAGGAATAAGCCGGTAAAATCCATCCAAATGTTTCATTACTAAAAGTACGTGTAATCAAATCATTATGTTCTATACTTTCTCCAATTAGGAAGATAACATCGCTTTCTCCTTCACGTAGCTTTTTCATTGCTTGCTCGTTTGTATTTGTTTCAAGAACGATATTCACTTTCGGATTTTCTTGTTTGTAAGTACGTAATAATTGTGGTAACCGGTACACTGCTAATGATTCGTTAGATGTAATCGTTAATGTTCCCTCTAAATCATCACTATTTTGAGGGATTTCTTGCGCTTTTTCATAAATAGCAAGTAATTCTAATGCATACGGATGAAATTGATGACCCGCTTTTGTAAGAAGTACTTTTTTGCCTAATCGATCGAAAAGAGGAATGTTTAAATCATTCTCTAATGCTTTCATATGCGTTGTTACAGTAGATTGGGCATAACCTAACGCATGAGCAGCTTTGGAAAAACCGCTGTGCTTAACAATGGCACAAAATGTTTTAACATGTCTCATTTCCATAAATGATACCTCTTTTATTATCATGATTTGTGAATGATTATATCATGTATTTCAATTTTTCAAATGAATAAATTTCTTTTAGAATGAAGTTGTGAAGAAATTTATTCAAGCGATATTGGAGGAGAAAAGATGATTGAAAAGGGCTATCATGTAGCTGTTGTTGGGGCTACAGGTGCAGTAGGGCAGAAAATCATTGAACTGTTAGAACAAGAAACAAAGTTTAATATAGCTGAAGTTACATTACTTTCGTCAAAACGGTCCGCTGGTAAGGTAGTGCAATTTAAAGGACGAGAGATAATTATACAAGAGGCAAAAACAACTAGTTTTGAAGGTGTAGATATTGCCTTTTTTAGCGCTGGGGGAGAAGTTTCTAGACAATTTGCCAATCACGCAGTCTCTAGTGGCGCAGTCGTAATTGATAATACAAGTGAATACCGAATGGCACATGGTGTACCTCTCGTTGTTCCAGAAGTAAATGCGAACACATTAAAGGAACATAACGGTATTATTGCAGTTCCGAATTGTTCAGCATTACAGATGGTAACAGCTCTTCAGCCAATACGAAAATCATTTGGTATAGAACGAATTATCGTTTCAACGTATCAAGCTGTATCAGGCTCAGGAATCCATGCGATTCATGAATTAAAAGAACAGGCTAAATCAATGCTTGCAGGTGAAAAGTTTAAGAGTACTATATTACCAGTGAAGAAAGATAAAAAACATTATCCAATTGCGTTTAATGTACTACCACAAGTAGATATATTCACAGATAATGATTTCACATTTGAAGAAGTAAAAATGATTCAAGAAACGAAGAAAATTTTTGGAGACCAAAACTTGAAAATGGCAGCTACTTGTGTGCGTGTTCCAGTTGCATCAGGACATTCAGAATCGGTTTATATTGAACTTGAAAAAGAAGCAACTGTTGCAGAAATTAGAGAAGTGCTGCTGAATGCACCAGGTGTTATATTACAAGATAATCCTAGTGAACAGCTGTATCCAATGCCATTATATGCAGAAGGGAAAATAGATACATTTGTCGGGAGAATTAGAAAGGATCCTGATATGCCAAACGGATTCCATCTTTGGATCGTTTCCGATAATTTATTAAAAGGTGCGGCTTGGAATTCAGTTCAAATCGCAGAGACGTTGGTGGAAAAGGAGATTATTTAGTATAGAAATACACATGTATTATAAGAACTAGGAAACTAATGATTATAAAAGTATCCTAGTTCTTATTTTAGTGAGAATTTAATATAAATTAGTTTTTATAGTATTTTTATAAATATCCACTTTATTCGCAGAAAATATTAAAGTTGTAGGTTCTTCATTAATAGTAAGATTTATATGAATTGTTAAAGGTAGTTCAAGTTTTTTTACTACATCTTCTATAGCAATATACTCATCTTCTATTTCGTTATAATAAACAACAGAACTAAGGAATACCTCGTCATTTTCAATATTAATTTCACACATCATAGAGAATTTCTCGCCATTATGTAAGAGTAATTTGCCTAGTACTATTGAGCCGTTTAACTCTTCTGTAAAATTAGAAGTTGCCGCTGGTTTCACCCATGTTTCATCATGTTCTTCGTTTTCTTCTTCATCTATTGCCCATTCCCATATTGGGTTTTGTTTTAGGTCCTCAATAGTTAATTCATCAATTGGTTTGCAATTACTCATAAATATATTCTCCTTTTGTTCTGATAAGTAAGTTTCTTAATTTCATGAACTAGATGATTGCTTATAAATGGGTTCAATAGAGTGTGTTGCTCATTTGATATCAAACTAATTTATTACGGAAATCTGCTATTACGGTAATATTAACAAGGTTTTAATTAGCTAGCAAATAATTATTAGTTGAGATTTTTCAAAAGGGATGATGTGAAGGGAAGATAGTGAAAAACATCAAGAATGAATAAAGTTCATTTGGTATGATATGGATATATTCATTGTGAGGGGGAATTATAATGTATAAAGTAAAAGGGTATTTTTCATCATTAAAAGGAAGCCATTATGAAATTGGAAAGCAGCAAGGGGAATTTGTAAAAAATCATCTGTACCTCATTCCACAATTTATGCAGGAAGAACATTTAATATTGGATAACCATTGGACAGAATCTAGAAAAATACTAAATAAATATTGTCCAGGAATAAATGAAGAAATTGAAGGCTTTTGTGAAGTGTTAAAAATTCCTTTTAAAAATATGATGTATTATTATCAAACACTATTAAAAGCAGGTTGTAGTCATTGTGCAGTATTGCCTAAAAAAACTGATTTAGAGCATACATATGTATTAAGAAATTATGATTTATCACCAAAAATTGATGATATGCGTTTTTGTTCGACGCATGTTGAAGGTGCGTATGCACATAGTGGTTTTTCTACTCAATACTTTGGCCGGACAGAAGGAGTGAACGAGCATGGATTATCTGTTACATTTTCAGCATGTGGCCAACCGGTAGGAAATATTGAAGGGTTAAGAAAACCAAAGGTAAATGGATTACAATGTTTTGCGGTAATCCGGGTATTATTGGAGAAATGTAAAAATGTTAAGGAAGCTATATCGTTAATAAAAGATCTGCCTATTGCAAGTAATATTAATATTATTGTAGCTGATCCTTTAAATGCAGCACATATTGAAATATTTGACGGATATAAATCCATAACAACGATTGATGATGACAATCAAGCTTTTATCGTATCAACAAACCATGCAGTTAGTTCATCTATTCAGAAATTAAATAATAGGAAATTAGAACAGTCTACAAAGAGATATCACATTTTACATGAACATTTAAATCGAAATGAAAAGTTGAGCATGGAGTCTTTAAAAGGATTAGTAGAAGAAGAATATCCTGTAGGGCTGACTGTACATAATTATGAAGAATGGTTTGGGACTTTGCATTCTGTATTATTTGATTTACAGGATTGTACAATGAATATTTGTTTCGGATCGCCACTTTTAAATGATTGGTATTCATTGAAAGTAGGAGAAAGTCTTCCGTTTATTGAGGTGAATGTGAATTTTACAAATAAAGCTTATGCTGACTTTTGGAGAGAAGAGAAAAATGATTTGATTCCTAAAAGGTAAAAAGGTACGTAGGAATAAGATGGTAACATGAAATGGAGTGGAAATATATTGGAGGGGATGTCATTGTTGGAAGGTATATTACCAATTGTTATTATTTTTGTTCTGGTTATCTCAATTTATGTTACTTATCAAAAAAGAAAAAAAGCGGGGATAAAAGGGTTAAAAAGTTCATTAACTTCTATTTGTTGTTTTTTAATTGCAATCTTAAATTTGTTTGCATATTGGCTTCATTTTGGCGGTGTTTTTACGTGGCTAGTCTCAATTGTATTGTTGCTAGTGGGGGCGTATTTTACAAAGTATATTCCAATCTCAAAAAAGGTGCACTAAAATTTATACGAGTTTATATGTAATGTTATATTTCATTATGAAAAGAGATTATTCTACTAGGTCGTTATGAAACGGTTTTATAGAATAATCTCTTTTGTTCGTTTAGTTTTGTAAAGAATGTACTGTTATTTTTAGTTGTTCAATAAATTCACGAGTGGCAGCGCACATATATTTATCTTTCCTATAAATAAGTCCTATATCTATAGTTGGAGTAGGATCTTTTATTTTAATAGCTTGAATGTTTTCATTTTGTAAAAAGTCTATATACGGCTTGGGTAACACTGTAATTCCCATACCTTTTGAAACCATTTGAATTAAAGATTCCATCGTACTAATTTCTAAAATTGGTTTTGGTTTAAAGCTAAAGTTTTGACAATAGGTTGTAAGTAGTTCTGTTAAATAAAAGTTTTTTGGTAGAAGGATTAAAGGGTAGTTCTGTAATTCTTTGATAGACACGTGATCACGTTCACTTAAAGGATGACCGATTGGAATAACTAATGTAAGTTCACTTTTATATAGTGGGATAGAAACAATCTCTTTATCTTGCACCGGGAGAAATGTAATACCAATATCTAATTCATTTTGTAATAATTTTTCACGAATTTCTCCTGTACGAAGTCCTAACACAGAAAGCTCGATGTTTGGATAAAGATTATTGAAATGTAAAAGGGTTGGCGGTAGTAAATAATTTACAACGGTTAACAATGAGCCGATTGTTAAGGATCCGTATTGTAATCCATTTAAGTCTTGGATAGCAGAACGGGCTTGTTCGACTTCATGAAAGATTGTTTTACTGTGCGATAATAAAACTCTTCCTGCTTCAGTTAAAGATATTTTTTTACCAATTCGATCGAAAAGTGGCATGCCTACTTCATGTTCTAATGCACGTATTTGTTGGCTTAGTGAAGGTTGTGAAATATTTAATTTCTCGGCTGCTTTTGTAAAATGTAATTCTTTCGAAACAGCTAAAAAGTATTCTAATTGTCGTAATTCGATTGAAATCACCTCAAGTTTAATCATAGGATATACCTATCATTATTATATAAATAATTGAATTGAACAATGGTTTTATGGGATATATAATCACTTTATCAGAAATGGATTGATTAAAAAATTAGATGAGGTGAAGAAGAATTGTTGAAATCTAGTGTATTACCGGGCAGTTATTCACAAGTACTTCAAAAAAGGTATGAGGAGGCTGTACCGAAAGGAATATATCATTTAACGCCTTTATATGTAAAAGAAGCAAGGGGAGCGATAATAACAGATGTAGATGGAAATCAGTTTATTGATTTTGCTGGTGGAATTGGTATGCAAAATGTTGGACATTGTCATCCGAAAGTTGTAAGAGCGGTGCAAAAACAAGCAGAATCATTTATACATCCTTGTTTTCATGTAACTCCATATGAAAATTATATTACTTTAGCGGAGAAAATTAATGAGAAAGTGCCAGGTACAAGCAAGAAAAAAACGATGTTTGCCAATAGTGGTGCGGAAGCGATTGAAAATGCTGTAAAGATCGCACGTAAAGTAACAGGGAGGAGGAAAGTAATTTCGTTTGAACGAGGATTTCATGGGAGAACATTAATGACAATGTCTTTATCGACCAAAGAAAATCCATATAAAGCAGGATTTGGTCCGTTCGTTTCAGACATGCATATATTGCCGTATCCGTACTATTACAGAGCTGAAGAAGGAGTTTCTCCTGAAGAAGTGGATTCTCAAGTCATCTATCAGTTTGAAAAGTTTTTAGAAGAAGTATCACCTGAACAAGTAGCAGCAATCGTAATGGAACCAGTACAAGGAGAAGGTGGGTTTATTGTTCCTTCTATTTCATTTGTAAAACGATTACGAGAAATTTGTAATCAATACGGTATTTTAATGATAATGGATGAAGTGCAAACTGGATTTGGCCGAACAGGGAAATGGTTTGCAACGGAACATTTTCATATAGAACCTGACATAATGACTTTGTCAAAATCAATTGCTGGCGGTTTACCATTAAGTGCTATTGTCGGTCGTGCGGAGTTGATGGACATTCCTGGGAGAGGACAAATTGGTGGAACTTTTGCTGGGAGTCCGTTATCATGTGCAGCCGGTCTTGCTGTATTTGAAATAATGGAAGAAGAAAATCTAGTTGAAAGGGCTCAGCAAATTGGAAATAGAATAATGTCACATCTACATCAAATGCAATTAAAGTACGAAGTGATTGGTGATGTACGTGGAATCGGTGCGATGGTTGGAATGGAACTTGTAACGAATCGCATAACGAAAGAACCTGCAAAAGAACTAACAGTAAAGCTAATTGAAGATTTTTGGAAGAATGGGCTTATAAGTATTGGGGCAGGAATATTTGATAATGTACTACGTTTTTTACCGCCTCTTGTCATTTCAAATGAAGAAATTGATAAAGGTTTTGAAATAATAAATCAATCTTTTAAAAAATTGTGCTGAAAGTGAGAGAGGTAATTATGATAAATAAATTATATGAGGTACTATCACTAAATATAGGATTCCCAAAAGAAGTTATGTATGGTGGTAAATTAATTCATACGGGTATAAATAAAACGAAAACAAAGGAACCAATATATTTATCATTTTTAAAATTTAAAGGTGATGGTCAGGCGGATTTAGTTCATCATGGTGGTGTGGATAAAGCGGTTTGTGTGTATTCGAGTGAACATTATAGTTATTGGGAAGAAACATTGAATCAAGACCTTGAATATGGAGCGTTCGGAGAAAATATAACAGTTAGCGGTATGCGTGAAGAGGATGTTTGTATCGGTGATACGTTTGAGCTCGGAGAAGCGATTGTACAAATAACGCAACCAAGACAGCCTTGTTTTAAATTAGCGAAGAAATATAATAATCCAAAGTTGCCATTATATTTTCAAGATACAGGATATACAGGGTTTTATTTTCGTGTATTAAAAGAAGGGTGGGTATCACCAGTCGATACGTTAAAACGGCTGGAGTCTGATCCAAAAGGAATTACAGTAGCGTTTGCTAATCGTATCATGCATAAGGAAAAACTAAATATTGAAGGATTAAAAAGAATTTTAGAAGTACATGCACTTTCTACTAGTTGGAGAAAGACATTTGAAAAGCGTATGAGCGGAGAAGAAATTAATACGAAGGAGAGGCTTGAAGGAGCGAAAGAATAAAATTTTTTTTTTATAAATGGTGCATTTCTATTAGTAAAAGCTAATTAGAAAGCACTATTTTTATATAATAAACTTATTAATATTCAAAAATCCTAATATTTGTTTATTCGACTTATTTTTTAATAATCAAAACATAAAATAAATTAAACCATTTTTAAAAGTTTTATGATACTATATTGATTTGAAAGGCCTATTTTTTGAGAGCAGGTCATATAAGTATATCTAAAATAATGGAATCGACGTATGGAGGGACAACATGGGGAATGTTGAAAAAATTGCAAACTTTCTATTAGAAGAACCGAGAAGAGAACAGTTATTTCCTTTATTTGAAGAAGTGTTTGGGATTACAAGTCAAACATTGAATGATTTTTCGGAGAAAGGGTATTGGGATTATACATATAAAGCATTATCATTTTTACAAGATGATAAAGCGATTGCAAATGTTGCGGCATTTTCACTTCCGCTTTTAATTAATGGTGAAAAAATAAATGCAGCGGGTATTCAATCAGTAATGACACATCCGAATTATCGTAGACGAGGATTAATGAAACAATTGTTTAGTAAGATGATAGAGGAAATTGATGAGCAATGCGAGTGTGCGGTCTTGTTTACTGAAAATCCGGAACTATATAAACCATTTGGTTTTCAAATTGTGCAAGAATATTTGATGACAGTATCATACGAAAACAAGAGTAATAAAGATTCTCAACTTAAAAAGTTAGATTTTTATAATGAAGCGGATAGACAATTAATATATGAGATTATTGAAAATGGCCAAAGGCTTTCTAATGAATTTTCAACGTTAAATTACCGCTCTTCGTTTTATTTAAATATGTATGATTCAACATGGAATGAAAACCTTTATTATTCAGAGAAATTAGATGCGCTGATTATTTTTACAGTAGAAAATCAAAAACTAAAATTATTTGGAGTATTTGCGCCGGTAATTCCGATTTTAGATGAATTATGTGAGGAAATCCCTGGGGAGTTTACGGAGATTGAATTTTATTTTTACCCAGATCAATTAGGAATTAATGATGTACAATATACAGAATTACAGACTAGTAAGTATTTAATGGTTCGAAGTAATAAAGAATTAGATTTTAAAGGTTATAAATTCCCGGTATTAACTGAGTTTTAAATATTAATTTACATGCTTTTTTATTGAAGAAATATAGATAAAAAACCGTATTCTTTTCATTAAGAATGCGGTTTTTGTATTTACATAATAGAAAGCACATTTATTGACCGAAAAGTCATTAATGCTTATCATTTAATAATGTTAAATATTAATTTGCATAATATAATAAAAGTAAAGAAGAAATTACAAACCTTAGGGTTTAAATAAGGAGGGATATGAATTATTCAGTGGTAATTTCATGGAAAAAAGGAGATTATGTATGAAATCATTTCGCAAGTTATTACAGTATTTAAAACCATACATGTTCTTCGCTATTATTGGACCGCTATTTATGGTACTTGAGGTTGCGATGGACTTAATTCAACCGACTATTATGCAACATATTATTGATGTTGGGATTGCAAATAGGGATTTGAATTATGTAATAAAAATGGGTCTTCTAATGATAGGAGCAGCGGCACTTGGGTTAGTTGGAGGACTTGGATGTATGATGTATTCTACAAAAGCAGCTGTAAATTTCGCTACGGACATACGAAAAAATGTGTTTACGAAAATAGAAACATTTTCTAGTAAAAATCGGGATACATTTGGAACCGGAAAATTATTAACGATTGTGACAAATGATATTACATCAATTCAATCGGCGATGACAATGACTTTACGTGTTCTCGTTCGTGGCCCTTTGTTATTTATCGGAAGTATAATTATTGTTTTTATAACAGCGAGAGAGTTATTTCCAATATTACTTGTAGTTGTACCAATTTTATTACTGGCGATTATTTTAATTGCAAGTAAAGCGAGTGGAACGTTTAAAAATGTGCAAGAAGCATTAGATAAAGTGAATACAAAGTTACAAGAAAATTTATCTGGTGTACGTGTTATAAAAGCGTATGTAAGACAAAAATATGAAATTTCTCAGTTTGGAAATGTTAATACAAATTTAACGAAGATAAATATTCGAGCTGTGCAGCTTATTTCCTTAATGATGCCAATTATTATGCTAGTTGTAAGTGGTGGGATTGTCGCAACACTATGGATTGGTGGAGAAAAAGTATTTAATGGAACTCTTCAAGTAGGTGCGATTTTAGCATTTATTAACTATTTGAATATCATTTTAATGGCACTTATGTCTATTAGTATGGTATTTATTCAAATTGCTCGAGCTTTTCCATCTGCGGATCGTGTACAACAAGTTTTAAATACTGAAGTTGATATTATGAGCGAAGCTAAAGCAATTGAACCTGAGCAAATCAAGGGGAATATTGATTTTAAAGATGTTAGTTATAGTTATACGAAAAATAATGAATACGTTTTAAAAGATATTTCATTCAGCATACGTAAAGGTGAAAAAGTAGGGATTATCGGTTCTACAGGAAGTGGTAAATCTACTTTAGCTAAACTGTTACCACGCCTATATGATATTGAGCAAGGTGAAATATGTATTGACGGAATAAATGTTAAGATGTTCGATTTACAAAAATTGCGTGCTTCAATAGGTTTTGTACCTCAAAAGGCATTGTTGTTCTCAGGAAGTATAGAAGAGAATTTGCGTTATGGTAAAGAAGATGCCACACACGATGAATTGGAAACAGCAACTTCATCTGCGTGTGCGACTGAGTTTATAAACAAGTTGGAAGAATCGTATCATTATAATTTAACACAAGGTGCGACGAATTTATCAGGTGGACAAAAACAACGTGTATCCATTGCGAGAGCGCTTGTGAGAAAACCATCCATTCTTATATTAGATGATTCTACATCAGCAGTTGATGCGAAATCAGAAGCCAACATTCAATCGGCATTAAGAATGGAATATAAAGGAACAACGACATTATTAATTGCTTCTAAAATCTCATCTATAATAGATGCTGATAAAATTCTCGTATTAGATAATGGTGAATTAGTTGGTGATGGCACACATGAACAACTGTTAGAACAATGTGAGGTATATCAGGAAATTTATCTTTCCCAAGGTGGTAATTTGCATAAAGAAGGTGGGAAAGAACATGCGTAATTTTCAAGGGCAATTTGCTAATAAAGGTGGACGTAACGCACCTAAGAGTGGAAAAGTTAAAAATACTAAAGGAACTGTAAAGCGGATTTGGAACTATATGGGGTATGAAAAGGTTGCTCTAATGTTCGTTATATTTCTAGTATTTGTTACGACATTACTTGGGTTATTAGGTCCATATTTTATGGGAGTAATTATAGATCAATATATTGTACCGAAAGATTTAAATGGTACGGCAAGAATGTGTATGTTACTTATTGCAATTTACGGTGTAACGGTGCTTTTAACGTGGTTACAAACGTTTGTCATGATTAATGTTGCATTAAAGACAATTCAAAAAATACGACAAGATATATTTGAGAAAATCCAAACGCTTTCTCTACGATTCTTTGATGTACGTTCTCAAGGTGATTTAATGAGCCGTGTGACAAATGATATTGATAACTTAAATCAAGCTTTGACACAAAGTGTTGTACAAATTATTTCATCAGCGTTAACATTTATAGGTGTAACGATTGCGATGTTTTCATTAGATTGGATTTTAGCGATTGTAACTTTAATTACAGTACCTATTATGTTTTTCGTTACAAAAAAACTAGTTGCTTATAGTGGCAAAAACTTTGCGAAGCGTCAAAAGGATTTAGGGGAATTAAATGGATTTATCGAGGAAGCTATTACAGGTGCAGACGTAACTACGTTATACGGAAAAGAAAAAGAAACCGTACATAACTTTAATGAAATTAACGAACAGCTAAGAATTTCAGCAACGAAGGCTGAAACGTTTTCAGCATTTATTTTTCCAAGTATGAACTTTATTAATAACTTAGGAATGGGGCTTGTAATTGGAACTGGATCGGTAATGGTATTAAACGGAATGACAACAGTAGGTGTCATTGCAGCTTTTATTAATTATTCTCGACAATTTTCAAGACCACTTAGTCAATTTGCAACTTTAATGAATACGATTCAATCGGCAGTTGCTGGAGGAGAACGTGTCTTTGAAATTATGGATGAAGTACCAGAAATTCAAAATAAAAAAGACGCATTCGTTGTACAAAATTTACAAGGGCATGTTGAACTTGAGAATGTTTCGTTTGGTTATGTGGAAAATAAAAAGATTTTAAAAGAAGTGAGCCTTAAGGCACAGCCTGGAGAGACAATTGCTTTAGTTGGTCCAACGGGATCGGGAAAAACAACAATCATAAATTTATTGACTCGATTTTATGATATACAGCAAGGGCAAATTCATATTGATGGAAAAGATATAAAAGATTATGATATCAATTCTTTACGAAGTAAAATAGGAGTAGTTTTACAAGATACGTATTTATTTGCTGGGACAATTATGGATAATATCCGTTATGGACGATTAAATGCAAGTGATGAAGAAGTAATCAATGCAGCAAAGGCTGCATCGGCACATTCTTTTATTAAGCATTTACCGAAACAATATGAAACAGAGATTGCTTCAGAAGGGGCGAATTTAAGTCAAGGGCAAAAACAACTGCTTGCGATTGCAAGGGCAATTTTAGCAGATGCAGATATACTAATTCTTGATGAAGCGACATCTAATATTGATACGAGAACAGAATTGCAAATTCAAGCAGGATTAAATAATTTAATGAGAGGTAGAACGAGTTTCGTAATCGCTCACCGACTCAAAACGATTGAAAAGGCGGATCAAATCCTTGTCATAAAGGATGGAAGTATTTTAGAAAGAGGAAATCATGAATCTCTTATGGAAGATAGAGGATTTTACTTTGAATTGTATACGAGTCAGTTTAAAATTTAATAATAATATTCATGTGGTGCGGTTTCTTTAGAAAAGAGAAACCGCATTTTTAATGATTGCGAACATTGCTAAACCCAATAGTCTTTCATTAAATGCTTTGACAGTATCACCTTGAATCTCTGGTAAAACATATGAATAGTGTTTTAGGTTGCAAAAATGCAGATTAAACGTAGTTAAGTTACAAAAAGGGTGGAATATACAGTTGTTCAGGTATGTAATTTATGTGTTTTTTTAGAATCACGAGTTGTTAGCAAAAACTAGCGGCCTCAGTGACAGATGGTAGAAATAGTTTACGTGGTATTGTAATAATCTCAAGCGCTATCTGCGTTGAATATAGGAGTATTTGAGTTAAATCTAAAGCGAGTGTTAAAAGTATTATGAAGCTTGTAAGAATTACAAAACTACCCCAAAAGAAACTTTTTGAAGTGTTGCGGAAATCTTTTATTAAAGAAAAGAAAGAAAAAAATGCGGTAACAATGAGAATGAAAACTTTATACTTATCAGCCATTATAACCCTCCAAAAGAACAGTAATTTATATTATACCGTATTTTTCAGTATTATTATAAGTAGATTTTTAAGTTCTTTGTTCTAGAAGATAGATAATCTAGAATTGAAAATTTTTCAAATGGATTACCATATTTTATTTCCGATCCAACATCAGGTGCTCAATGAAATGATATGTAAGGTTATAGGCTGGTAATACGAGAATAAATAAGGGTGGATCTGTGTGCAGCAATATTCCTACATCAAAGTTCTACTAGAGAAAAATAGATTGGTATGAAAAAGTACAAAAATCTAAAATTAGAAGGAGCATCGAATTAGTGTATAACGATTGAAATGGCACTGAAAACTAATAAAACGGCCATAATGATGTTAAATAATTGGTTATGTTTTATTAAGAGTTTTTGGAATATTGAACCAAATAAACTCCAACTAAATGTACTCATTAAACCGACTACACCTAGAAATAATGAAAAAAGTAGAAAACTTGAATATGAATTGTAGTAAGGGAGTATGAAAGTCGATACTACAGTCAGTCCGAATAATATCCCTTTAGGGTTAATGAATTGAAGAGAAATCCCCACTGTAAATAAGTTTTTATTAGCTTTTTCACTGGGATTCGTACTGCCTTTACTAGTGAGTATTTTAAAAGCTAAATATAACATATACGTTACACCTAAAATTTTTAAAGGGAATTCGATTATTGGTAAGATATTGAGTAGTACTACATTAAAGAAACTACATAAAGAAGTGAGGATGAAAAAGCCAAAAGCTACTCCAAAGCAAAATTGCATGCTCCTCTTTAACCCGTGTTGATTGGCGTATGTCATAGCTAAAAAATTGTTAGGACCGGGTGTGAAGCTACTTATAAAAACAAATAATAAAAAAGAAAATATAGGCATTTCAAAACCCCCTTATTATTTTTTGTATGTTATAATGATCGAAAAGGACAATATAACGTGTTCTTTTTATTATACATAACGGTCGTTATATTGTATATATTGTGGGGGTTTTTTTATGGAAGAAATTCAACTTACTTTGGCGAAAAATTTAAAAACAATACGGGAAAAAGAAAAATTAAGTTTAGAAAAGGTTTCTCAATTAACAGGTGTGAGTAAAACGATGATTGGACAAATTGAAAGAGGAGAATCAAGCCCGACACTAACAACAATATGGAAAATTGCGAATGGATTGAAAGTGTCTTTTACTTCTTTAATCAATAATCCACAACCTGATATAAAAGTTATTTTAAGGGATGATGTTCAAGTATTGTCTGAGGATAATGGAAAATATAAAGTGTATCCTTCTTTTCCTTTTCAAGATGATAGACATTTTGAAATGTATACAGTTGAAATAGAAAAAGAAGGGGAACTAAGTTCAGAAGGGCACAAAGAAGGAGCAGAAGAATTTATAACGGTATTTGAAGGTGAATTGACAATAAAAGTGAATAATTGTCAATATACATTAAATAGTGGAGATTCAATTCGTTTTAAGGCCAATAGATCACACTCTTATCATAATTTAGGGAAATCTTTGACTCGATTAAGCATGACAATTTATTACCCAGCTACATAAGTGTGCATTTATATATAGAAAAGATAAAACCATCTATACAAGGTGGTTTTTATTTTGTGTTAAATTACAAAAAAAAGACACTCGTTTGAGTGCCAACATAGTATTGCTCTCGCGCATAGGATTGGAGTACGTTTCTCAAATACGTATTGAGAGATGGTTCGTAAAGGAGAAACTGTCTTCATATTTAATGTAACATCGGTAAGGGCGAGTGTAAATTGATAATGTATATACGGAAAATTTAGTATAGATAGTTTCTACTATGAATATAGTACAATATATTTTTTATTAGCTTCATCGATGTTGTTTAATTATCGGAATGTTCTTATCTTTGTGGTTGATGTGATATTTAACACTTTAGTATTTAAGAATGTTTATTTAAAAAAAGATTGAATCATTTTTTAATCGATTCGTATAATTGTTAGTGAGGCATCTATTGAACAACTGACAATTAACAATTGATAATATACCGAATAATTGAAGTGGACTTGTATTACGTGAATTTAAATTAGTAATTAAATTATTATTATAATTTGAAGTTTATATTACGGGGGAAAGTAGAGCCTGAAGTAAGGTGGAAGGGTTTAATAGTAGTTATAACAATGGTGAAATGTTTATATGTATGATTCATTTTGAAAGAAAAAAGAATAGTTATGAAATTATTCCTTAATAATAGAGTCATAATAATGTATGTTAGTTAAAAACATGTGGAATGAGGTATTGAATTGAAGCGGAATGATAAATTATCAATGAATAAAGGTAGGATAGGACCTGAGAATATTGGACCTACATTTCCAACTCTTCCACCAATTTATGTTCCAACTGGAAGTACAGGGCCAACGGGAACGACAGGAGCAACAGGAGCAATAGGAGAAACGGGCGCAACAGGAGAAACGGGAGTAACAGGAGAAACGGGGTTAACAGGAGCAACAGGGCCAACAGGAGCAACTGGGGTTATTGGCCCCATAACAACAACCAATTTGTTATATTACACTTTTTCAGATGGAGAGAAACTTATATATACAGATTCAGATGGGATAGCTCAATATGGGACAACGAATATATTAGCACCTAGTGAGGTTTCATATATTAATTTATTTATCAATGGAATTCTGCAACCACAACCATTTTATGAAGTTAGTACTGGTAAACTAACTTTATTGGATAATCAACCACCATCGCAAGGATCTTCAATTATTTTGCAATTTATCATTATTAATTAAAAAAGACAGATCCTTAAATGAAAAGGAATCTGTCTTTTTTGTTTTAAATTATATTCGTTAACATTAAGTGACGATAAATTCGATTGTGATTGGAATTCCGCCGTCTAATGCATCTCCTCCAAGAATTGTAATAGCGCCAGTAGGACCAGTAGTAACACTGGAGTTCACGCTTGGCTGAAGAATACCGTTTACATATAGGTTGTAATACGTGAAAATGGGAAAAGCAGTTGCAGTAGTACCCGCATCGTTTAAACAAGCTGTGGCAGCAACCGCAAAGGCTGCACCAGTTCCAGTTCCAGCTCCCAGTGTAGATGTGAATCTTCTAGATGCGATAAATGGTTGAATGATAGGCAATTAATTCTCACTCCTATTAATATTTAATTGGAACGAAGTATTGAATAACTTGTCCACTATATTGTATGAGAGTTTTCTATAATAGAAACGGCTTCCTGTTTATAGTGTGAACACAATTTTAATAAAGAATTGATCTTTAATTATATGTAAAAAGTAATGTTGTTACTTGTGGAATATATGCTAATGGTTAATTAGAGTTTTTATATTCAAATTAATATGTGCTTTTGTACCTAAGAGATAAACGTGGAAAAATAAAATAAACTCTTAAGTTTAGGTGTTTAATCTAAGCAGTCAATTATTAAAAACATATAATTAATATGTGAGTCATGAACATAATTAAGTAGCATTGTAAATCTTAATTGTTATTCATGTTTTCTATTCTAAGTTAAATATATAATCTAACTTCATTTTATACAGTAACATTTTTTATAGTGTTTAGAGTAGGAAAAAACTCAAATATAAGACAAGTAAGGAGGAAATAAATGTCACATAATAATTGTTTTGGTCATAATAACTGCAATCCGATAGTTTTCACTCCAGAATGTTGTAATAATCCACAAACAGTTCCAATTACTAGCACTCAATTAGGACAATTAATCACTTTACTAAATTCTTTAATTTCAGCTATTGCAGCATTTTTTGCAAATCCAAGTGATGCAAACAGATTAAATTTACTCAATTTGTTTACTCAACTATTAAATTTACTAAATGGATTAGCACCATCTCCAGAGGGTAATTATTTAAAACAACTAATTCAAAGTATTATCAACGTACTACAATCCCCTAATCCAGACATAAGCGAATTACTTTCATTATTACAACAATTCTACAGTGCCCTTGCACCATTCTTCTTCTCTTTAATTATTGACCCTGCAAGTTTACAACTTTTATTAAACTTATTAACTCAATTAATTGGTGCTACTCCAGGAGCAGGAGCAACAGGAGCAACAGGAGCAACAGGAGCAACGGGAGCAACAGGAGCAACAGGCCCGACAGGAGCAGGAGCAACAGGAGCAACGGGAGCGACAGGTCCAACGGGAGCAACAGGCCCGACAGGAGCAACAGGAGCAGGAGCAACAGGAGCAACAGGAGCAACAGGAGCAACAGGAGCAACAGGAGCAACGGGAGCGACAGGTCCAACAGGTCCAACAGGAGCGACAGGTCCAACAGGAGCAACAGGTCCAACAGGAGCAACAGGTCCAACGGGAACAACAGGTCCAACAGGTGCAACTGGTGGCGGAGCGATTATTCCGTTTGCTTCAGGTACAACACCAGCTGCATTAGTTAACGCGTTAATAGCTAATACAGGAACTCTTCTTGGATTTGGATTTAGTCAGCCTGGTGTAGCTTTAACGGGTGGAACAAGTATCACATTAGCGTTAGGTCTAGGTGATTATGCATTTGTAGCACCACGCGCAGGGACTATTACGTCATTAGCAGGTTTCTTTAGTGCAACAGCTGCATTAGCTCCGTTATCACCTGTTCAAGTGCAGATACAAATATTAACTGCACCTGCAGCAAGTAATACGTTTACAGTACAGGGCGCACCTCTATTATTAACACCAGCATTTCCTATAATAGCTATTTTGGACACAGCATCAGGAATTGAAGCTCTTAGTATTCCAGTTGCGGCTGGAGATAAAATATTAGTATATGTTTCATTAACAGCAGCAAGTCCAATAGCTGCTGTTGCTGGATTTGTAAGCGCAGGTATTAATATCGTCTAATTTGTTACAATGTTTAATTGAAAATTAAACAGGGGTTTGTATATAGTCCTTCCTAATTTAATTAGGAAGGACTATATTTTTTGTGGGAAATTAGAAATAAATCAATTGAAAAGTTACTCTTTGTTAAGTGGGTATAAAAGAAAAATTCAAATTTATGATTTACACTTTATAGTTCATGGAATAAGAAATGCCTTTTGAAAAAATCCTCGTCAGCAAAAAAAGATGAATTCTATTAAAAACAGAATTCATCTCTTAAAAATACTAAATAATAGGTTAGCGTATTATTTATCGTGGGCTGTGAAATGTCATTGTTCAAATTAGTAATAACCTATTTATTTTTATTACAGTTACATCCTTTTTTCTTTACGTATCCTTGTTGAGCTAAATCTCTTTCCGATTGGGAACTGAAAGATTGAGAGGACGCTGATGAACTACTATTTTTATTATTAGAGTAGTTTTTTCGATAGTTATAATTACTCATAGTGCTATCACCTCCAATGAAATATATAAATATTATATGTATGTACTCTATTAATTGTTACGAAAGAGAATACGTAATTGGTATATAAATAAAAAATCTCCGAGGTATTTTCCAAGGAGATGAATAATTTTTTTGCTAGTAATGAATGAATTTAATACCCCCAATAAGGAGGGAAATAGTATGAGTCTTGGTAATATAGATTTTGTTGTTGAGAGGGGGCTTGAGTTGATTGGTTTATCATTCCTCGGTTTTGATTACAATTTGTTGGTGGTCCAATTACTGTAGTGGATTGAATTGGAGATATGACTTGTTTCCATTGTTGTTCATCAAGACAATAAGTATGGGCCATCATATTGGCAGGAGTTAATCTTAAAATATCAGATCCAAAAATAACTTCTGGTGTTGGGGCATCGAAAATAGCTAATAAATGTGTGTTATCTGTTGTGGCGATTTCATAATGCCACCAAGCTTGTGGGATATTAGCGACTTGCCCTGGTTTTATAGGTAAGTTTAAAATTTGATTCGTAAACGGATTAAGTAAAGAAACGACAGCGGACCCTGAAATGCAGTAAACGAGTTCAGCTGCATTTTGATGGATATGTGGTTCTACAACATTACCTGTACTTAAATATATATCTAATAAAGAAGTGTTTTCTAATGTGTTTAATTGTTTAATGCCAAGTACGTTTATATAATTTTTGGAATCTTTCTTAAAAAAATTACTTTTATTTAAATCATGGGTGAAATTGGTTGAGGGGGAAGTGTAGTCAATATTTGAAGTCAATTGTATTACCTGCCTTTCTATTTGTATGTCATTGTATGAAATTAGGATATGAGTCTAGTTTTTGTAATGTGCAATTCTAGGCATAATATTAGATCTGCCCTCTCAAGATTGCCAAAATTCGTGAAGTTGAGCGACGGATTTTGAGTGCCACTGTAAGATTGAAATTTAAGAACTGAAAAAAACAGGCTAAGTAGTTAGAATCGATGTTAGTGTAAAAACTTTGCGTACTTTTAACTGGAGAAGTATTTCGTACATATGAAATTAAGGTTAATTAATAATCTATCATTAAACTATATTCGTATAGCCTTTCATACTTTCGATTGATGAAATATATGGAGAGGAATAGTAATTTATAGTTACACCAATCGTAAAGGAGCGAATGACTATGTCATTTAGTGAAATGATTAGAAAAGAAGTGCTCAGCTGGACAGGTGTTTCTGAAAAATCGCATCGATTTGGAGGCATTGAAATAAATTATGGTAAGAAAGAACTAGGTCATCTTCATGGTGATAAGTTAGCTGATTTACCATTTCCAAAGCTAAATCGGGATGAATTAGTTAATCAAGGATTAGTTCAACCACACCATATATTACCTGAATCAGGATGGGTTAGTTATTATATAAAGAGTGAAGAGGATATTCCATTTGCTATTGAGTTATTTCGTATGCAATATGATCGGATTACAAAAAAATAATTAAATAAAGTAGATAACATAAAAATATATTCTCATGTCACATCCTACCTTCATCGTTCGTCTTGTATGTAGAACGATAAGGAGGGATTTTGTTATGAATAAATTTGACGTAGTCATTGTTGGCGGTGGGCTTGCTGGGTTAATAGCATCTATATATTTAGCGAAAGCTGGAAAGAAAGTGATTGTATTAGAAAAGTCTAGTCGATTTGGTGGTCGAGGGATGACTATAAATAAAAATGGGATCTGCATGAATCTTGGTGCACATGCCTTATATAGAGGAGGAGCAGCATTTTTAACTTTTAATGAGCTCGGTATGAATCTTCCGGGTAGAATACCATCTACAAAAGCACATGGAATATGGAAAGGGGATATATTCACCATCCCAACAGATTTTCGCTCTATTTTATCAACACCACTACTTTCGTGGTCTGCAAAAGTACAATTCTCACGTCTTATGATTGGTTTAGGGAATTTAGATGTAGGAGAAGTTCCAAAAATGAGCCTAACTACATGGGCAGAAAAAGAAATACAGAATCCCATGGTACGAAATATGTTTTATGCGTTATGTCGAACAACTACGTATACGTATGCTCCTACAATGCAATTAGCATCATCAGTACTAAAGCAAATTCAGCTTTCTATGAAAGAAGGAGTATTTTATGTAGATAGTGGCTGGGAGACGATAATAACAAAATTAAGAGATATAGCGAATAATGTTGGTGTGCAATTTTTGGCTAAAAAGCATGTTTTGGAAATAGAGCATTACGAAGATAAGCAAAGAATACATTGTTTTGACGGTGAGGTATTGGAAGTAGGTACAGTTATCGTGACGACTCCACCGAAAGAGGCTTGTAAAATAATAAAAGGGGCAGAAGGAACAAGTTTGCATAGATGGAGTGAACAATCGGTACCGGTTACTGTTGCTGCATTAGATATTGGTTTGAGACGATTACCCAATCCTACACATCAATTTGCATTAGGGTTAGATCAGCCAATATTTTTCACGAATCAATCAAGAGCAGCTAAATTAAGTGAAGATGGATCCATTGCAGTGAGTCTAATTAAGTACCATAATCCTGCGCTAGAGATGAATCATATTCATGAAGATAAAGTACAGTTAGAAAGTACGATGGAGCTGTTACATCCAAATTGGAAAAGAGAAGTTGTTGCACAGCAATATTTACCCAAAATAACAGTAGTACATGATTTTTCTCATATTGGCCGAGTTGAAAATCCGGGTCCTAATATACCTGAAATGCCAGGTGTATACGTTGCAGGAGATTGGACTGGACATGATGAATTATTAGCTGATGCTGCGGTGGCAAGCGGAAAACGTGCAGCGTTACACATTATAAAGCAATTAGAAAGTGAGGCTATTCATCATGGAAACGGAGCAATTGTATGAAGCACATAAACCTCTATTGTTTTCTTTAGCATATCGAATACTTGGGAGTGTTATGGATGCTGAAGATATAGTCCATGACGTATTTATCTCATTAAATAATTTAGAAGATGTTCAGTCTGTTGAAAATATAAAAGCATATTTATGTAAAATGGTAAGTAATCGTTCAATTGATAAATTGCGTTCTGCGGCACATAAGCGGAACGTATATGTCGGAATGTGGTTACCTGAGCCATTTGTGGAAGAGAGTGATGAGGCATCAGAGTCATACGTAATGAAAGAATCTCTTTCTACGGCATATTTATTACTTTTACAACAACTGTCTGAGGTAGAAAGGATTGTTTTCATATTAAGAGAAGTTTTTAGTTATGATTACGAAGAAATAGCATCAATAGTTGGTAAGAGTAGTGTGAATTGCCGGAAGATATTTCAGCGTGCACGAAAAAGTATTTTGGATAAACCAAATCAATCAAAATTAAGCACGAAGAAAATGGCTGCTTATGTTGAAAAATTTGTATCATCATTACAATGTGGGGATGCGCAAGGCATGTTAGAAGTATTAAAAACAGATGTAGTATTCAAAGCAGATGGTGGCGGGAAAGTTACTACCGTTATTAATCCGATTTATTCTGCAGATAGAATAATACGCTTGTTCTTTGGAATCGCAAAAAGGTTACCAGCAGAGTACGCTGTTGATTTCAAAATGGTAAATGGTGCACCAGGGGTTATTGTTACAATAAATAATAAAGTGACTTATGTGCTTTCATTTGCATTTCATGAGGGGGAAATTTCAAACATTTATATGATGGTTAATCCAGAAAAACTAATGCATTTAAATAAAAGTATATAATATAAAGACGTACTTCAGAAGAAGTACGTCTTTATTCATTTATCTCGTTATTTGCGAAAAGTAAGATTTCATCCTCAAAACTAAGTGAGAGTATAGAGGTTAGTTTTGAGGATGAAGTTTTATTTTATTTTTCTAACATTTCAAGAGGTACATCTTTTTCGCCAGCTACCTCGAATTTAATTTCCCCGTCTTCTTCATAAATGCGTTTAATAATCGGTATAGTTATCATTAGTTTTTTATGCTGTTTACGTCTTCTAGCAGCATCTAAATTAATCACGTTCATGTGTAAGCATCCTTTCTCACAGAAATATATAAACAAAAGAAAATGCGTCCGAAAAGGGCGCTTGTTTGAATTAAAAATACCGATTCATTTAAATGGGGTATAGATTATTTTATAATTGCAATTCCATTGTAAAATAATGTAATGAAATAATTACACGTAGAAATTAACTTTACCAAAAAACGAAACAATATGCTATAAAGAATTTAATTCTTTGTCATATAACAGGAAAAAGGTTCACATTTCGCATATAATGAAAAGTAGACGGACATCATGAGCTTTTTCATCATATTGCTTGGAAAGGCGATGGGAAAAATGAATACTTTAGATTCATTATTATTGCAACTTGAACAATATGGGGAAGAGCACGATCGATATAAAGAAAAGCGGGAAGAAAAATTAAGAAATATATCTCGTGAAATGGGACAGTTTTTATCATTGTTAGTAAAAGGTTGTAATGCCAAAAACCTTTTAGAAATTGGAACCTCAAATGGCTATTCTACATTGTGGTTAGCAAATGCGGTAGAAGAAACAAATGGAAATGTTACAACTGTAGAAATTTCTTCAGAACGAGTTGGAGAAGCTCTTGGAAATTTTGGGAAGGTAAATCTTACACATCGAATTGATGTTCACAATCAAGAGGCAGGAGCGTTTTTAGATGCACAAGTAAATCGTTCATTTGATTTTATTTTCCTAGATTCAGAACGAACGCAATACATGTGGTGGTGGGAACATATAAAACGTATTTTAGAGCCAAAAGGTTTTCTTGTTATTGATAATGCAACTTCTCATGCGGAGGAACTAGCAGAATTTATAAAGATGATTGAAGAAGATGCTACGTTTGAAACAGTGTTATTAGCTTTTCAAAAGGGAGCATTTGTTGCGCGGAAGAATAATTAGAAGTGGACCTAATATAATTATCACATTGAAAGATAGCATATGTCAAAAGATAGAGCATTGTATGAATTTAAGAAGGTAACTAAATGGAACTTCAAATTAATATTCAGTGGTGATAAGTAAGGGAATCTGTGAAGAATCCGTCTTCAGCATGTTCCTCTCTAGGTCTTAAGTCTGAGGAAAATAATGTTGAGAACATGTATACTTATACTATGAAACAGGGAATGACTGCATAAGCAGGTATTTCTTGAAAAATCGATTTCAAACAAGCAAAATGTGTATGAAATACGATATGTTAGATGGAATAAAGTGCACATAAATTCGCACATATAAATAAAGGAGCGATTTTGTTGACTGAACTCGAGAAAAAAGAACCTGTATCGATTGTGAAAGATAATAATGTAGAAGTAGTAGTTGATACAGTAATAAAAGATGCAGAACTTGAAGAATTGAATAAAGAAGCAGATCTTTATGTACAAAAGTTAAATAGCGAGCAAAATACAGATTTATCAAAAGTATTGTCCCAGCTTGGAGACTTAGGGGATAAAGAGCAGCAAGCGGCGGGACAAACGCTATCGGCATTAAAACGTCCTGTAACAGCGATGATGAATGGGAAGAATGAAGAAATTCCAAATACATTGTTAGAATTACGGAAAGTGGTATCAGAACTTGATCCGAATTCATTAAAGGCAACTGGTATGAAAAAACTTATGTTTAAAGTGTTTAAGAAAAATCCGCTTGAAAATTACGTGCATAAATATCAATCTATAGATAAGCAAATCGAGGAGATTATAAGATCACTTCTCATTGGCCGTGATAACTTGCAAGAGGATACGGTTGGTCTTGAAATGTTAAAAGAGCAATCACACGATAAAATTCACGCTCTTGATAAACAAGTATACTTAGGAAGAAAACTTGCTGGTATGCTTGAAGCTGAGAAACAAAATCCAGAACGTCAAAGGGATATTCCGTTAATAAATGATGCATTAGAAAAGATACTTGTGCGTACTCGTAATATGCAACAAGCAAAAAGTGTATTATTACAATCTATCGCATCTGTAGACATCATTAAGAAAAATAATGAAAAGCTATCAGAGGCAATTCGTAATGCAATTACGATGACGCAAAACGTTGTAACGGTTTCCGCTGCAATACAGCTTGCATTAACAAATCAACGTAAAACAATTGATGCTGTTAATGCAACAAATGAAGCGATTGAATCAATGGTATTAAGCAATTCACAAGCATTAAAACAAAATACAGAAGAAACAACAAAACTCCTTGAAAATCCTGCAATTAGCATGGATAAATTACGTGAATCATTCCAAAATGTATTTGCCGCTATTGAAGCATCTGAGAAATCATCAGAGCGTATTATTGAGTCTAGTAAGAAGTTTGTAATTGAACTTGACACATTTAATGATGAGATGAAGCAGAAACTCATTCAGCGTCCAAGGAAATAACAGATCATTTGAGGAGGTGAAAAAATGAGTTTCATTCAAGGAGTATTATTACTATTAGGGTCATTACTTTTACTCGCATTTACTGTCGTTGTTTTAGTTGTATACTTCGGACGTAAACTTTATTTTTCATGGACGAAACCATATAAGAGAGCGCAAGATTCCATTGAGAAATTATCGAACAAATCAACACCGTTTTTACAAGAATTTACGCAGCACCCACTCTTTTATCGTTGGATTCGTACAGAAGGGAAAAAAGAACAAAATGCATTAAATACTCTTTTCTGTACATCAGGCCAACGTACGAGAGAGCAAGTTTTCTCAATGTTACCGAAAGAAAAGCAGAAAAAAGTGCATGTGATGGCAAAAACAACAAAAAAGCTTACGAATGAAGATATTGATATCGCAACAATGAAAGTGAAAGATTTCTTGAGACAAGAATCACAGCAAACTCTTAAACCGACAGACTTATCGTTTTATAAATTGTATTTCTATGATCGATATCCAGATGCATTAAATACAATTCAAGCATATAAACGCTCGATTAATCCTTCACTACAAAGAACGGTTGATGACATTACAATTTCAGTATTAAATGCACTTCCGTACTATCAAGAACAACGCATGTTTGAACAACAACATAAACTTGAAACGTTCTTAATGAAAGATTTAACAGCGATGTTATCACTAGTGGTACAATTACCACCATCACAACGTCCTGAAAAAGAAGAAGAACTAAAAATATACTTGCAAAATTTCCAAAAGGAAATGGAAGTAGTAGAGCGTGATATTCGTGACTCCATTGATCACGATTTGAATGTGAAGATGAGAGCAGCGACTGAGAAGTTTAAAAATAAGTAGGAGAGATTTCCTTGGAAAAGCTGGTAAATGCAGCTTTTTCGGGGGTTCTCTTTTTATTTTTGATAGAAATTATACCGCAATCAGAAATTACAGAATTAGTAGAGCTTTATTAAAAGAAATTATGTAGTTTAATATTAGTAATAATATGAAAACTACCTATTCATAAAAGAATAGGTAGTTTTTTGTTGTATAACTATTTTGTTTTTATAGTAGTCTTACTAGAAGCAATGCTTTCATTATGCAATCGATCAACTGCAGTTACCACATACGTATACGTTTCTCCAGAAATAGCCGTTTTATCTACATAAATTTCTCCGAATTTTGTTTTTCTTACAGTAGTAAGTAAATTTTTTGGATTTTGTATATCTACTTCATTTTTTCCATTCACACGGTAAATGGCGTAATAAGCAGAGTCATTATCTCTATTGTCAATTATACCTATAGCAATACCTTCATCTCTTGGAATGGCACCTTTTAAAGTAGGTTGTTTTGGTGGGTCATGATCAAGCCAAGGCATAGATGGTATTAATGCAGGATGTTTATATATGTCATTCGAAAGTCTATCTTTAATTCCAAGTGGGTTGTTATTTATATCTTTTAAGCTGAAATGCATGCTTCCTTTTATTTGAGGATATTGACGGTTTAATGCAATTTGCCTTGGATATTCTTCAGAATCAGACCAAGCAGGAACAGAATTGTTATTAATTTTATAGGTCGCCTGACCGATGTATAGGTGAATCGGTTTGTTATTTGTTTCTTTCACCCACCAATCTACTAATATGTCATACGCAGCAGGTGTGAAACCGATATTCCAATATATTTGCGGTGTAATGTAGTCAATATATCCATTTTGTATCCACTCACGTGTGTCAGCATACAGGTCATCGTAGTTTCTTTGACCTGCGGTTGTATTAGAACCAGTTGGATCGTCAGCTATATTTCGCCATACGCCAAATGGACTAATGCCAAACTTCACGTATGATTTTTCTTGTTTAATAGCAGCATTTAACCCTTTTACAAGTTCATTTACATTGTCACGTCGCCAATCTTCTATATTTGTAAATCTACCGTTATTATAAGTTTCGTACGTTTTTTGATCGGGAAACACTTCACCAACTACTTTATACGGATAAAAATAATCGTCCATATGAAGGGCATCAATGTCATAATTTTGAACGATTTCTAAAGCACCTTCTGTTATAAACTTTTTCACTTCTGGAATACCAGGATTATAATATAACTTTCCGCCATAAGGTACAACCCAATTGGGATGTTGTCTTGCAGGGTGATTTTCTGATAATCGATTTATATCAGTGTGATTCATCGTTATTCGGTAGGGATTAATCCATGCGTGGAACTCTATATTTCTTTTATGAGCTTCTTCAATCATAAATGCGAGTGGGTCATAACCAGGGTCTTTTCCTTGTGTACCCGTAATGTATTCAGACCAAGGACCGTATTTTGAAGGATAAAAAGCATCAGCAGTTGGTTTAATTTGTACAACAACGGCATTCATCCCAGTGTTTTTTGCATCGTCCAATAATCTTATAAATTCTTGTTTCTGATTTTCAATAGGTAGCCCAGTTTTTGAGGGCCAATCAATATTAAGGACAGATGCTATCCACACAGCACGTAATTCATGTTTTTTGTACGTAGTAGTTACTTCGGCATAAGTAGAGTGAGGGAAAATGAAAGAGAAAGGAATAAACAAGATGACGATACAACATATCATTAATAAACGTTTCATGATCATTTATACGCCTCCCTATCATACGATTATTTAAAATAATATACGATGTGAGGTTGGCCTTGCAATTGAGAAAAATTTATATTGAAACAATAATTTAATAGAGAAAATATTTTTACTGAAATTTACTTTCAGTATAACTAAATCGTTTTATTTCTTCATATGCTTGTTAGTAAAGTGAAACTTCCTTTCATTTGAAAGGGAATAAATTATAAGTATAGGAGGATTAATAAATGAAAGTTTTATTCGTTTGTTCTGGAGGAATGTCCAGCGCAATTGTTGTAAACGCTTTAAAAAAAGAAGCAGAGAAAAAAGGTGTGAACATGCAAGTGCATGCAATTGGAACGAATGAGGTTGAGGAAGAAGTCAAGAATGGTTGGGATGTTGTAATGGTTGCACCTCAAGTAAGACACCGATTTGACTCTGTAAAAAAATTTGCAGAACAGGAATCCGTTCCGTGCGGTATTATTCCGCCACAAGCATACACGCCGCTTGGTGGACCGACTTTATTAAAAACTGTAAATGAATTAATCAGTTAGGGGGAAGCGTTATGAATAAGTTTGTCACGTTTCTTGATAAAAACTTATCTGGACCGATGGCAAGGCTTTCTGAACAGAGACATTTACAAGCAATTCGTGATGGGGTAATTTCGGCGTTACCATTTATTATCGTTGGAAGTTTCTTTTTAATAGTAGCATTTCCACCATTACCGAAAGATAGTTTCATATCAGTTTGGGCATTAAAGAATCAAACAAGTATATTAATACCATATCGTTTAACGATGTTTATTATGTCTTTATATATAGCATTTGGAATTGGATATAATTTAGCGAAAAGTTATAAGTTAGATGCTTTATCAGGAGCGCAACTTGCGGTATGTTCACTACTTTTAACATTAACGCCTGAATTAATTGATAAAAAAGGATTTATGCTTCCGATGACAAATCTCGGAGGACATGGATTATTTGTTACGATGATTGTATCTATTTTATCTGTAGAGATCTTAAGGTTTTGTAAGAAGAGAAATGTAATGATTAAAATGCCAGAACAAGTACCGCCGTCTGTATCACGTTCTTTTGAAGCACTTATACCTGCAGCTTTCGTTATTATTATTATGAGTCTAGTTACTGTCGTTTTAAGTATTGATTTACATCATGTTGTTGATAAATTAGCGGCACCGTTAGTAAAAGCTGGGGATAGTTACTTCGGTGTAATCATCCCAGTTTTTTTAATTACATTTTTTTGGTCGTTCGGTATACATGGTGTGTCGGTTGTTGGCACTGTTGCCCGTCCATTATGGGAAGTATACTTAGGAAAAAATGGTGAAGCAGTTGCTAGCGGTGCTGATCAGTTGCCATTCATTGCACCAGAACCGTTATATCAATGGTTTATATGGATTGGTGGTTCTGGCGCGACGTTAGGGCTTATATTAGCTATGATTGTATTTGGTCGATCAAAATATTCGAAAGCGTTATCAAGAACTTGTATCGTTCCTGGGATTTTTAATATTAATGAACCAGTTATATTCGGTTTGCCGATTGTACTAAATCCCATTTTAATTATCCCATTTATCATTACCCCACTAGTAACAGCAACTGTTGCATACTCAGCAACTGCGATGGGATTTGTTACACCGACACATATAATGCCTCCGTGGACATTGCCTGCTCCAATTGGCGCTTATTTAGCTACAGGTGGAGATTGGCGAGCGATTGTACTCGTATTTATAAACATAACAATATCATTTCTTATTTATCTTCCATTCTTTAAAATGTATGACAAAAACATGCTTGAAATTGAGAATAATGGTGATGAAGAATCTGTGAATGCATAACGCACGTTCAGTAAATTATTAGTGATAGACAATTTGTCTATCACTTCTTTCATATAGAATTGAGAGAAGGTGAAAAGGTATGTATATAAAATTTAGTTATAAAGGTGTATTTTTACTATTATTTGGGGTGATTTGTGCGAACTTAATTTTTGTACCTTTATTAAGGATGCTAAATCTATCACAAATGCATAGTATATGGCTCGTTACAAGTATTGCGGCAAGTGTTTTGCTTACAATCGTTGTTTCTTTTATTGATGGCACATTTGTATCGAAAGTCCAGTTGTTTATTAGATTTATATTGTTTTCTGTAGGTTGTACATTGTTTACATACATAATTGTGTTTTAGTGAATAGGGGGCATGCATGTTATGTATATTGCAGGGATAATGTCCGGTACATCGTTAGATGGTATAGACGTAGCGCTCGTTCATATAGAAGGGAACGGTGTAGATTCTAAGGTTGAACTTATACATTTTACTACCGTTCCATTTTGCAGTGATATAAAAAATGAGATACAACAGGCTTTAGCAATTGATGCGTCTAATGTCCAACTAATATGCAGTTTGAACTTTAAGCTTGGTTTATGTTTTGCAAACGCTGTTAAGGAAGTTTGTATAGAGGCTAATTTTCCGTTAAAACAAATGGATTTAATTGGTTCTCACGGACAAACGATTTATCATCAACCAGCACCAGAAGGTAATATTATTTCTTCAACATTGCAAATTGGGGAACCAGCAGTTATAGCATATGAAACGAACACGACAGTTATCTCTAACTTTAGAACGATGGATATGGCAGCAGGGGGACAAGGTGCACCGCTTGTACCATATTCAGAGGTCGTTTTGTATCGGCATCAAACTAAAAATAGACTACTCCAAAATATTGGTGGGATTGGTAATGTTACAGTGATTCCAAATAAACTAAGTGATAAGCGTGTTATTGCCTTTGATACTGGCCCAGGGAATATGGTAATCGATGAAGTATGTCAAAGGTTATTTCAGTTACCATATGATCAAAATGGTGCGATCGCAAGACAGGGAGCAGTTGTAGATGGAATATTGACATACTGTATGACCCATCCATTTTTGAACATGAAACCGCCAAAATCAACAGGTAGAGAACAATTTGGAGAAGTGTTTGTGAGTGAATTATTGAAGCGATTTGAAGACTATAGCAAAGAAAATATATTGGCGACTGTCACGATGTTTACAGCAAGTACAATTGTTCATCATTATAAGGAGTTTATTTTGCCGTATTATGAAATCGATGAGGTAATTTTAGGTGGTGGGGGAAGTTATAATAATACACTTGTTGAAATGATACGGAATGGATTAAGAGAAGAAAAATGCGAAATATTTCTCCAAGAAGATTTAGGCTATTCTTCAGCAGCGAAAGAAGCAATCGCATTTGCAATCTTAGCAAACGAAACGTACCATCGTAATCCGAGCAATGTGCCGAGTGCAACAGGTGCTAAGGAATCTGTGGTTTTAGGGAATATAACATTCCCTCCAATAAGAAGAGGAAAATGAGGCGAATAAATGAGGTATATGATTGGAGTAGACGGTGGGGGAACGAAGACTGAGTCAATTGCTTTTGATCGAGACGGAAACGAGCTTGCAAGAGGTACGGGTGGATTTGGAAATATATTAATAGATTATGAAAAAGCACTTTCGCACATTATGGAGGTGATTGATCAATGCCAGAAAAGTGTAGTAAATGGACAATGCGTTTGTATTTGCCTAGGATTAGCGGGTATAAGTGGAGCAAATATAAATGAATTAACATTACGATTAAAAAAGAAATATGGAACACAAATTGAAGTTTTTAATGACGCAATAATTGCACATGCAGCTGCTTTAAAAGGTAAGGACGGAATATTAACTATAGGTGGAACAGGTGCAATTTGTATAGGTAAGAAAGGCGAAGAGTACGAGTATAGCGGCGGATGGGGACATATTTTAGGGGATGAGGGAAGTGGATATTGGATTGCATTACAAGCTTTAAAGAAAATGGCATTACAATTCGATCAAGGAGTTCGACTTTGTCCATTAAGCTTAAATATTCAAAATCAGTTTCAGCTTTTGACGCCATCTCATATAAAAAGTTTAGTATATACTTCTTCAAAAGACAAGGTTGCAGCAATTGCACCATTAATTATTCAGGAAGCGAGAAATGGGAATGATGATGCACATGAAATCATGATGCAAGCTGGTAAGGAATTAGCGAGAATTACGGTAAATGTTTATCATAAGACGCAATTTGAGTTGTCAACTTCAATTTCAGTTAGTGGTAGTATATTGTGTTCAGTACCTGAAATATATGCTGAATTTAAGAAATGCAGTGTGGAAAGTATGGGAGAAGTTATATTTGTATCACAATCAGAAATGGCAGCGAAAGGAACATATTATTTAATGAAGGATAAATATTTCAAAGTGTAAATAGCATGATGAGAATTTTTGTAGGATTTGTAAAATTATGATGTTAAAATGTATAAAGGGATGTAGGGTGAAAAAAGTACAATATGCGTAGTAAATGAATATTGTATAAGTATTCCCATGTAGAAAGTGAATGATTACATGATTAATAGTATGCAATTTTTGTATTTGGTGGCTTCTTATTTATTTGGAAACATATTAATCGCTTATATAGTAACGAAATGGAAACATAATGTTGATATTCGTGAAGAAGGAAGTGGTAATCCTGGCGCAAGAAATATGGGGCGCGTATATGGAAAAGGGTATTTCGTCGCCACATTTTTAGGTGATGCGATTAAAGGGGCAATCGTAGTTTCTATTGCAAAATACCTTTTTGAAGATTCTACATTTGTAATGTTAGCTTTACTGGCTGTTATACTTGGACATATTTATCCAATTTTATTTAAAGGCAAGGGCGGAAAAGGCATTTCAACATTTATTGGAGGATTAATTGCATTTGATTATTTGATAGCGCTTACTCTTATTGCTGTTTTCATTATATTTTATTTAATCTTTAAAGGATTTACTAAGCCAGGACTAATTACAATCGCTTGTTTACCAGTGTGCATGATTTTGTACTCTTACTCTATTGTTACGACTATTTTAAGTGCACTTATCATTGCACTTATTTTATATGTAAATCGAGAATGAAATGAACTTTTAATAAGTGGAGTTAATCTCCACTTATTATTTTTATTAAATACATAAAGGAGATACAACATGGGGTTAATTTATAAAGTTGCTGATCAAGCTTGGGAATTTGAAAGTATACATAAATTGAATTATAAAACATTTGTAGAAGAAATTCCGCAACATGAAGAAACGAAAGATCGTGTTCGTATAGATCGTTTCCATGAAGAAAATACATATTTAATTTGTTTAGATGACGATAAGTTAGTAGGTATGGTTGCATTGCGAGGAAAACGACCATTCTCGTTAGATTATAAAATTCCAAATCTAGATTTTTATTTGCAAGAACATGGAGAAAATGTATATGAAATTCGTTTACTTTCAGTAGAACGTGAATATCGAAATGGAAGAGCATTGTTAGGTTTAATTCGCTTTTTACATCGTTATTTGCTTCTAAATGGATATGAATTGGCACTCATTTCTGCTACAACACGTGAACTACCTTTATATGAGCAAATGGGATTCAAAGCTTTCCATACGTTAGTTGGTACAGAAGAAGCAGCCTTTCAGCCAATGTATGTTACCCCTGCTATGTTTGAAGAATCGAGTGTTGGAAGTATTATGACGAAAGAATACACGTTTTTACCTGGTCCAGTAGACATCGAAGACAATGTTCGAAAGGCATTTTCTACCCGGCCTATTTCGCATCGCTCTAAGTCATTTCATGTGACGATGGATAATGTAAAAAAACGGTTACTTCAAATGACAAAAGCAAAACGTGTACAAATAATGTTAGGAACAGGGACATTAGCAAATGATGCGATTGCTTTACAATTACGTTCTTTAAAAGGGAAAGGACTAGTATTAACAAATGGGGAATTTGGTAATAGATTAGTTGGACATGCAAAACGAGCACAGTTACATTTTGATACGTATAAAAAAGAAATGGGAGAGTCGTTTATTTATACCGAATTAGAAGAAATAATGACAACTGGAAATTATGAATGGCTTTGGTTTGTTCATCATGAAACATCTACTGGAATGTTAAACGATTTAGACGAGCTAAATACTCTTTGTAACAAGTACCAAATGAAACTATGTGTAGATTGCATTAGCTCAATTGGAGCAATTTCGTTAGATTTGAAGGATGTGTATTTTGCTAGTGGTGTTAGCGGTAAAGCGATTAAATCATATACAGGAATTTCTTTCGTTTTTCATAATCACATTGTAAAAATAAACGAGGCTGTGCCTGCCTATATGGACATTGGCATGTATGAAAAAAATGAAAGCATTCCATACTCACAATCATGGAATTTAATTTATGCTTTGCAAGAAGCATTGAAGAGATTTGAAGATGAAACGGCATTTGTAAAAATAAAAGAGACATATGATTATATGGAAGAAGCTATTGCTAGTATGGATTTAAACCTTGTTTCACCTAAAGAACATGCCGCGCCAATTATACTTACGATTCAATTAAGCGAAGGCCAGTCTTCTAAAACGGTAGGTGATGCGTTAGCGTTACAAGGATATATTGTCCATTATGAATCAGCGTATTTACAAAAGAATAACTGGATCCAAATTGCATGCCTAAATCATTACAAAGAACGTGATATAAAGAGGATGTTAAACTGTTTACAAATATGTGTATTATAGAGTGGAGTTCATATTTAAAGAATTTTCTTTAACATAGATGGTTTCGTATAAAGGATCTGCGACTTACGAAAACTTAGGAATAGAACATTGGAAGAGGTGTTAGTATGATAACTAAAAAATTACCATTACATATAGACGATATTAAAAAAGCTCACAAAATTCTAGATAGAAATGCTCGAAAAACACCATTAGTTAAATCTTTTTATTTGACTAGTAAAACGGGTGGAGAAATTCATTTGAAATTAGAAAATATGCAATTGACGGGTTCTTTTAAATTCCGTGGTGCATTTAATAAAATGTCGCAGCTGACAGAGCAAGAAAAAGAGAGAGGAGTAATTGCGTGTTCCGCAGGTAATCATGCGCAAGGAGTTGCATTATCCGCTCATTTACTTGGTATTAAGAGTAAAATTGTTATGCCAATTTCTGCACCTCAGGCGAAAGTTGAAGCAACTAGAGGATATGGATCAGAAGTTATTTTACATGGTGAAACCTTTGATGATGCAAAGGCAAAATGTGAAGAAATTATAAGGGAAACAGGTGAGACATACTTACATCCATATGATGATGTAGAGGTAATGGCTGGTCAAGGTACAATTGGATTAGATATTCTTGATGATATGTGGGATGTTGATACGGTCATTGTGCCAATTGGCGGAGGCGGAATTATTTCTGGTATTGCTGTTGCATTAAAGTCTTTTAATCCATCAATCAATATAATTGGTGTACAAGCAGAAAATGTCCATGGGATGAAGGCATCTTATGATACAGGGAAAATCGTAGAACATTACGAGGCACCTACTATAGCAGATGGTTGTGCAGTTAAAATACCAGGGAATTTAACGTTTGAGGTTGTAAAAGAATTAGTAGATGATATTGTAACAGTATCAGAAGGTGAATTAGAAGTAGCGATGAAAGACTTATTACAACGTGGAAAAGCTGTTGTAGAAGGTGCGGGTGCACTAGCTACTGCTGCACTTCTCGCAGGAAAAGTTGATAACTATATAAAAGGAAAAAAAGTAGTAGCAGTTATATCTGGTGGAAATGTGGACTTGCAGCGCATATCGAGTGTATGTGAGCACTTTTTTGTAGCTAATGAAGTGAAATAGTATTTTAAAAAAATATTGTTATGAAAGAGGGGCTAAGAGAAATTATCTTAGCTCTTACGTTTTGTCTACTGTATAGTGTAAGTGGCAATAAACTTGTGTTTTTTTCCGTCTAGTGAATTATTTTATTTACTTAGTATTTAATCACCTACTTTCACGTATACCTCAAATATTAAAATAATTATTTCAATATTGTCGAAACGGAAGCAGAAATTGAATATAATAGTGTTAATGTACGAATGAACGGGTAGGGGGACAGGCCATGAATAAAGAAGAACAGGTCATTATCGGTTTCAGGGAATTATATAACAAGATGGTTTGGCTTAATAAGGATAAGATGGAAGAAGGTCTTAAAGGCTTTAAGTCTTCTGAAGTACATTGCATTGAATATATTGAAAACAATGTAGATTCTAACGTGACCCAACTTGCAGAAGCCTTTTATGTAACTCGCGGTGCCATAAGTAGAATGACTAAGAAGCTCATAAAAAAAGGCCTTATCGAAAGCTATCAGAAGTCGGATAACAAGAAAGAAATCTATTTTAGGCTTACAGAACAAGGGAAAGTAATTTATAAAATCCATGAAAACCTGCACAAAGAGTTTCAAGAGCGGGATAAAATCGTATTTGAACAGGTAACCGAAGAAGAATTCGACAGTATAATTAGCTTCGTGGAAAAATATAGTAAGCATTTGGATGCAGAAATAAAGAAACAAGGTATACATATTAAGTCGTAATAAATTAAAATAATGAAAATGAAACCATGGGCAGCCTAACTTTACTGAGAAAAGGCAGCCTTTTTATTATCATTATTTTGTTGACGAATCAACAAAACAGAGTTAACATTTTGTTGACACAGCAACAAAATGTTTTGAGGAGAGAACTTAAATGTCTATATTTAGATCACGAAATGAAAGGAACACTGAAAAAAACATAGATAAACATGCTTTAATATTTGGCCTTATTTCTGTGTTTCTTTGTGGAATAGGCTTCAGTATCATAATGCCTGTAGTACCATTCTTAGTGCAGCCGTATACAAGCAATCCGGAAGAACAGGCTCTAGTTGTTACGCTACTGACATCTGTTTATGCAGCCTGTGTGTTTTTAGCTGCTCCCGTACTCGGAGCTTTGAGCGATAAATATGGTCGTCGTCCATTACTTTTAGTATGCCTTTTCGGTTCTGCAATTGGGTACTTAGTTTTTGGTATAGGAGGAGCTTTATGGGTACTATTTGCTGGACGAATAATAGAAGGTATAACAGGCGGGAGCATAAGTACTATTTTCGCATATTTTGCAGACATCATTCCTCCAAAGCAGAGAACGAAATACTTTGGGTGGGTGAGTGCAGTGGTAGGTGTAGGGACCATCATTGGCCCAACTCTGGGGGGATTACTTGCCAAGTTTGGTGATTCTGTACCCATATATTTTGGAGCAATCATAACTTTATTAAATGTTGTTTATGGACTCATATATATGCCTGAGAGTCTTGACAAAAATAATAGGTTGAAAGAGATTAACTTTGTAAGGTTGAATCCTTTTACACAGCTTGCAAACGTACTTTCCATGAAAAACTTAAAATGGTTACTTGTCTCAGCGTTTTTACTTTGGATACCTAACGGATCTTTACAAGCAATTTTCACACAATTTACAATGGATACTTTCAGTTGGAGGCCTGCATTAATTGGGCTTATGTTTTCAATAATGGGCTTTCAAGATATCATTTCACAAGGTTTTATAATGCCAAAGCTTTTGAGAAAGCTTAGTGATAAACAAATCGCAATTCTTGGGATGGTTTCGGAGATTATAGGTTACAGCTTTATTGCAGCATCAGCTTTGTTTTCACTCTATCCACTTCTTATCGTTGGAATGTTAATGTTTGGTTTTGGTGATTCAATCTTCGGCCCTTCATTCAATGGTATGCTCTCAAAGTCTGTCGATTCTAGTGAACAAGGAAGGATTCAAGGTGGAAGCCAATCTATTCAGGCTTTAGCAAGAATGATTGGTCCTATTATTGGAGGACAAATATATGTATCACTTGGTCATGCTGCACCCGCTTTTATGGGTATAATCCTTATAGCAGCGGCAATTGGAGTTTTGTATAAGGGTACGCATGTGACTATGTGAACTACCTGCTTTATTTCATTTTCGATTATAAAGGGATCCCGCTGCTGGAATCTTTCCGGAATCAACTGCATAACAGATGGATTTAAGAACAAATAGGGTGTCAGAACTTAGGAACAAGTTCTGACACCCTATTTATTTACAGTTTGATAGCTAGGAGAAGTTTTTTTTCTTTTTTTAAAGGATTTATCCCGTAAAATCCCAATTGGTGAAGGATAATATTCAGTAGGGATGGACAAAACTCCCACTAATTAAAGTTTCGCTTTATTTGAAGTTAGAAAAGGTAGGTAAATGACTGACTACTTTAAATCATGTCTGTGCTGAAGCAAATAATGATTCCATCTTTACTTTTCCCTTTTCTCTAATTTCAGCATTTGCATGTTGCATGACAAATTTATGAGCCAAAGCAATTGCTAAAACGTCGTCTAATAAGCCAATCCCGATTATCGCAGCTATATCTGGAATGAAATCGATTGCCAATACGTAATAGGATAAAGCGGCTAGTATAACGAGTTTAGCTTTAGCAGGTAATCCTTTTTTTTTCAAAGTGTAGTATAAAATAATACTTTCATATACACTGGATTTACCGAGGTTTGCTGAGCTTTTTTTGAACTTTTTCCAAAGCGTCTGTTTCTCCATATAAACACTCCTTTTATAAAATATGGATTTTTTTAAAAGGATAGACAAAGAAGAGAAAGAATAATCAATTTCATCATTTTTTCCTATTATACATTTCGATAAGTATAAGCGAATACCTGTTTAAAATAAAATAATGTTTGTTAAGCGAAGGTGATATGAAACGACTCACATTGTTTTGTTACATGGCATGTATAATAAAATATATGTAGACGATTCAGTTATTATTAAACATTTAATAAGCGGTATGGGGGAAGCTAATAGAACTACCAATTGAATTCGAATTTAACGGGAGAAACAATCTATTTATCCGAGCTTAATCGTATTAAACAATGAATTAACTTTAGTAGATACAGGTTATACAAATTTTTCACCTTTAATTGAAGATGCAATTTTAAAACATGGATATGAGATGAAAAATTTAAAAAATATAATTATTACTCATTATGATGACGATCATATAGAGTCTTTATACGATTTCAAAGTGAGATATCCTCAAATTAATATTATTGCTAGTGAAATTGAATCTAACTATATTAGTGGTGATATAAAATCAGAGAGGTTGGTTCAAGCTGAAGAAATGCTAGAACATATGCAAAATGAAGAAAAGGAATTTGGTGAATGGTTTATACAGCAGTTAAAAAATGTAAGTCATATTCCTGTTGATGAAAAAGGACATGATGGTCAAATGATTTTGAATAATGAATGTCAAATACTGGAGACGTCAGGGCATACTTCGGGGCATATTTTATTATATTTTCCAAATTTGGATTGTGTAATTACGGGAGATGCAGCTGTTCAAGATAATCGGAAATTAGTAATTGCGAATCCGAACTTTTGTTTAGATATAGAAAAAGCGGAGCAGTCTTTAAAGGAGATTAAAAATCTTAAAGCAACAAGGTATGATTGCTATCATGGAGGGAAATTCACTGTATAAAATAATAAAAAAACGATCTATTTTAAAATAAAAAGATCGTTTTTTTAATTCATAGATTTTGCAATTTGAATCAAATCATTAACATTGAATTCTCTTTTTATATGCAGTTTGTTACCAATTGCAATTTTATATTGAAAACCATCTTTTTGAAATAGAAGCTCATATGCGAAATCAAAATGAGGATTATATAATGCTTTTATATTATTGTTTAAATGATAGAATTTTGTTCCTCTATGTACATATTGCTCTAATTTATTATGCACTGGTGAAACAGTGATTTTTAAAATTCCACTAATATCATCATTATAGTAATGTAGTTCCAAGTAATCGTTATAGATGTAACCGTGAAATCCCTGAATTTCGAACGGGAATTTTGTAGGTGTTAGTATATGCTGCTTACACTTCATTTCATATTCTTTTACAATCGTAGCTTCTTTCATAAACGGATTCGTTCCATTATAAATTTGATTAATTTGAGATATTTTATTGTCTTTTGTTACGATTTCTAAAATGGAACCAATAGTACACACATCACTAATGTCTTTGAAATAAGCGATAAGAATTATAGTATCTTCTTTAGGAGATTGAATCTCTACAATTTCATGAAAATGTTTATCTTTTGGAAATGTAGGTAGTTTAATCCCTTCTGTTACATATGACTGCATTAATTTCTCGTTATTTTTGAGTAAAGCATGTTTAAATTTACTTATTACATCGGTTTGAGATTTGGCCATAATAATTGAGATGGATTGAAAAAATAGTAAGAAAAATATGCAAAAAATCTTTATTAATTTAGTGTTCACTTTTATCACCCTCTAACTATATTTCCATAAATCTCAAATATATATGTAAAGGAACGTATATATGTAATAGAAGTCATAGGAGGGAAGATTATGAGCTCTTTATTTGATGTAATTGCAGATATTATTTTGTTTTATCCTCGAAATGATATGAAATTAAAACATCATATTGCAAAATTAAGCGAATTTGAGTGGTTTCGAAAGTTACACGAAGATACAAAGTATACAAGTTTAATTTGGAGTAATAGGAAAATCAAGAAGTATATTTTGAATTCTACAAATATGGAAGCAATAATAAATTCCGAGAAAAAACAAAAAGAATTTGTTCATCTAGTACAGGATGAATATAAAAAAAGAAGATAAGAATTTTTTTATTTTTCATATTTGGCGAAACAAATGGTACAATGAAAGCTAATGTGAAAAATAAGGAAAAGAAGTGGTCTATTTGAAAAACTTTTTAGAATTAGGAATTAGTGAAACTTTTAATCATACATTACGTGAAAATGGAATTACAGAAGCAACACCGATTCAGGAGAAGGCAATTCCTGTTATTATGTCAGGTAAAGATATTATTGGGCAGGCGAAAACAGGAACGGGTAAAACGTTAGCATTCGTGTTACCGATTTTAGAAAAAATCGATCCAGAGTCTAGTGATGTTCAGGCTTTAATTGTTGCACCAACAAGGGAACTAGCACTGCAAATTACAACTGAAATTAAAAAAATGCTTGTTCAAAGAGAAGATATTAATGTACTAGCGATATATGGCGGACAAGATGTAGCACAACAATTAAGAAAATTAAAAGGTAATACACATATAGTTGTTGCGACACCAGGACGATTATTAGATCATATACGTCGTGAAACAATTGATTTAAGTAATCTTTCAACAATTGTACTAGATGAAGCGGATCAAATGCTTTATTTCGGTTTCTTATATGATATTGAAGATATTTTAGATGAGACACCTGATAGTAAACAAACGATGTTATTCTCAGCAACGATGCCAAAAGATATTAAAAAATTGGCGAAACGTTATATGGAAGAGCCGCAAATGATTCAAGTACAAAGTGAAGAAGTAACGGTAGATACAATTGAGCAGCGTGTCATTGAGACGACAGATCGTGCAAAGCCAGATGCACTTCGTTTTGTTATGGATCGTGATCAGCCATTTTTAGCAGTTATTTTCTGTCGTACAAAGGTTAGAGTAAGTAAGCTGTATGATAATTTAAAAGGACTAGGTTATAATTGTGCTGAACTTCATGGTGATATACCTCAAGCGAAACGTGAAAGAGTCATGAAGAGTTTCCGCGAAGCTAAAATTCAGTACTTAATTGCGACTGATGTAGCAGCTCGTGGACTTGATGTAGATGGTGTAACGCACGTATTTAACTTTGATATCCCTGAAGATGTAGAAAGTTATATTCACCGCATTGGCCGAACAGGACGTGCAGGTGGATCAGGTCTTGCAATTACGTTCGTTGCAGCGAAAGATGAAAAACATTTAGAAGAAATTGAAAAAACGCTTGGTGCACCAATACAAAGACAAATAATCGAACAACCGATGATAAAAAATGTAGATGAAAATGGAAAACCGGTACAAAAGCCGGCTCCAAAGAAATCAGGTCAATATCGTCAAAGAGATAGCCGTGAAGGTTCAAGAAGTGGTTCAAAAGGTGGTCCAAGAAACGATTCAAGAAATAGTTCGAGAAATGATAACAATCGATCATTTAATAAGCCAAGTAATAAGAAAAGTAGTACAAAACAAGGTCAGCAAAGACGTGGCCGTTAAATAGTTATTATACAAAAAGAGTCGCAAAGTGTTGCGGCTCTTTTTTGTTTTTATACAACGAAGTCGATATAAGTACAAGGGTGATTGTATAGAAACAACCTTTAAAATTTCATTCACCGTATTAAAAAATTAAAATTCATAAAGGAAATAGAAAGTAGGATGTTGTATATGTACAATAACAGGAAACTTTTTACATACTAAACATATACTTTAAATAAACCGACAGTCGGTCCGTAGGAAGGAGTACATCGATGAGGATCGTAAAAGAATATGGGGAGCGTAGAAATGAAATTTTAGAAACTGCTGAACGTTTGTTTGTTACAAAAGGGTATACGAAAACTACAGTAAATGACATTTTAAAAGAGATTGGTATAGCAAAGGGGACGTTTTATCATTATTTTAAGTCGAAAGAAGAAGTAATGGATGAAATTATTATAAGGATTATTAAAGCAGATGTTGCTAAAGCAAAAGCAATTGTCTCTAATCCTAATATCCCAGTTTTAGATAAGTTATTTCGAGTTTTAATGGAACAATCACCAAAATCAGGAGATGTAAAAGATAAAATGATTGAACAATTTCATCAGCCAAATAATGCGGAAATGCATCAAAAAAGTATAGTACAATCAATTATTCATTTATCTCCTGTTTTAGCAGAGATTTTAGAACAAGGAATCGCTGAAGGCATATTTTCTACTCCATACCCACAAGAAACGATTGAATTATTACTCTCTTCAGCACAAGTCATATTTGATGAGGGGTTATTCCAGTGGAAGCCGGAAGAAATGATGAGGAGAGCTAAAGCTTATATTAAAATGATGGAAGCATCTGTTGGAGCGAAAGAGGGAGCCTTTGATTACATGGTGGAGGTTTTAATCAAACAGAAATAGTAATTTTCTGTTTGGATATTATCGACCGACAGTCGGTCTGAATCGAATGAAGGGTGTGATGAGGATGCCAGCAAGTATAAAATCTTCTATGAAAGATTTTCACTTAATGGTGAGTGGGCAAATTATTACTATTTTAGGTTCAACACTTTTGCGTTTTGCCCTGTCTTTATATGTGTTAGATATAACAGGGCGTGCTGATATATTCGCAGGATTATATGCGGTAACGAGTATTCCTTTTTTGCTAGCCCCTCTCGGCGGAGCAATAGCAGATCGTTTCAATCGCCGTAATTTAATGGTTATTTTTGATTTTATAAACGCTGCGATTGTATTAAGCTTTATAGTTTTGTTATTTACTGGATCTGTATCTATTCTATTAATTGGAACAATTATGTTTTTGCTAGCAGTCATTAGTGCAATGTACTCACCGGTTGTAATGGCGAGTATTCCGCAATTAGTTCCAGAGAATAAGTTAGAGCAAGCGAACGGTATCGTAAATGGTGTGCAAGCATTATCTAATATAGTAGCTCCTGTATTAGGAGGAATATTGTACGGCATAATTGGTTTGAAAATGCTCGTAATAATAAGTTGTCTTGCTTTCTTTTTATCTGCGATTTTAGAAATGTTTATTACAATACCTTTTATAAAAAGAGCACGAGAAAGCCATATAATACCGACAATTGTAAAGGATATGAAAGAAGGATTTATATATGTTTTAAAACAACCATTTATTTTGAAATCTATGCTTTTAGCTGCATTACTAAATTTAATATTGACACCACTATTTGTTGTTGGTACTCCAATTATTATACGAGTAACAATGGAAAGTAGCGACACGTTATACGGAATTGGAATGGGATTAATCGATTTTGCTACTATTGTAGGTGCATTATCAATAGGTTTTTTTGCGAAAAAGCTGAAGATGAAAACATTGTTTTACTGGATGCTTTTAATAGCATTATTAGTAATACCAATGGCACTATCAGTTACGCCTTTTATTCTTAATTTAGGATACTATCCACCATTTATCCTCTTTATACTTTCTTCTATTTTAATTGCAATGATCATGACAATTGTATCCATCTATGTAATTACTGTAGTCCAAAAGAAAACACCAAATGAAAACCTAGGAAAAGTAATGGCAATTATAACAGCGGTATCTCAATGTATGGCACCAATTGGGCAAGTCATTTATGGTTTTATGTTTGAAGAATACAGTATGAAAATTTATTTACCTATAGTAGCTATTAGTTTCATAATGATAATAATAGCGATAGTGACGAAGAAAATATTATGGAATGAGGGGAACTAGCTTAATATGATTAGGAGAATGTTAAAAAGAGATTTCTCTCAAAATAAAATGATAATTACCATTTTATTTATGTTTATCATGTTATCAAGTCTTTTAATGGCTAGTGCTTCAAGTAATGTTATAAATCTATTGAACTCGATGGATCAATTGTTTAAAGTATCAAACGCACCGCACTTCGTACAAATGCATGCCGGAGAAATAAATCAAAAGTCAATCGATTCATTTGTAGCGAAAACTCCTTTTGTAAAAAAACAGCAAACAGCTGAGATGGTTCAAATAGGCGAATCTAACATTTTTATAAAGAAGAAAAATCAAGCGGAACATAATAATGTAATGGACATTAGCTTCGTTAAGCAAAATACTATTTTTGACTTTTTATTAGATTTAAATAATGAATTGATCGATGTTAGGAAAGGGGAAATAGGTGTACCAATTTATTATATGCAAAAATATAATTTGCGTATTGGAGATAAAATTTGGGTTGTTAAAAATAATAATGAGCTAGAATTTACTATTTCGGCATTTGTTCGTGATGTTCAAATGAACCCATCACTTGTTAGTTCAAAACGATTTGTAATAAGCGATGAAGACTTCGAAAGAATAAAGGGGAATTTTAGAGAAAGTGAATATCTTATTGAATTCCAGCTAACAGATTTAAATAAAATAAATGAATTTGAAACTTTATACCAGTCATCAAACTTACCTCAAAAAGGTCCCTCTATTACGTATTCACTCTTTAAAACACTCAATTCATTAACAGATGGAATAATAGCTGCAGTACTTATCATAATAAGTGCATTATTAATGCTAATCGCGATTTTATGTATTAGATTTACGATTATGACTTCAATGGAAGAAGATTATCGGGAAATTGGTGTTATGAAAGCTATCGGCATTCAAAGTAAAGATATTCAAAAACTATATGTAACAAAATATGTTGTTATTTCCGCTATCGGATGTATATGTGGATATATCCTTTCGTTATTTGTTACAAAAATATTTACCTCTAACATCGCACTTTATATGGGGACAGCTAATAAAAGTATTTTATATTATGTTGTGCCATTGATAGTCACAACATTGTTATTTCTAGCCGTTATCCTTTTTTGCCGCATCATTTTGCGGAATTTCAGGAGAATTACAGCAATAGACGCTTTACGATCAAGAGATAAACTAGGAAAAAGAAAGATTAGAAGGTTTTTTTCTCTCTCTCAAACTAAAATTACAAATGTAAATATATTTATTGGTATACAAGATGTAGTAAAACACTTTAAGTTATATCGCGTATTAAGTATCGTTTTAATCATAGCCGTGTTCATGATTGTTGTACCTGTTAACTTTTTGTATACGATTCAGTCACCGAAGTTTGTAAATTACATGGGAACAGGAAAAAGTGATATTCGAATAGATTTACAGCAATCTGAAAATATAGAGAAACGATTTAAGGACGTAATTTCATATATACGAAATGATGAAGAAGTAGAAAAATATGCAGCATTTGTAACGAGTACATTTAAAATGGTGAAAGCTGATAGTACAAATGGAAATTTAAATGTAGAAGTGGGAGACTTCACCCAATTTCCAATAGAATATGTTAAAGGTATGGCACCAAAAAATGAAAATGAGATCGCTCTCTCTTATATGAACGCAGATGAATTAAAAAAGACTATAGGGGATGAAATCGTTTTATTTGTAGAAGGAAAAGAGAAAATGCTAACTATTAGTGGTATATATCAAGATGTAACGAATGGAGGGAAAACAGCTAAAGCGAGTTTTTCTTACAATAAAGAAAATATATTATGGTACGTAGTAAATGTAGATATGAAACCCAAAGTGAATCTGCAAGAAAAAGTGAAGGAGTATAAACAAAATTTTAATTCTGCAAAAATAACAGATACGGATAATTATTTATCTCAAACTTTAGGAGAGACGATTAAACAGTTAAGACTCGTGACACAAGTGGCAATTTTGATTGCTATATTGATATCGGTTTTAATAACTGCGATGTTTTTTAAAATGTTATTGGTAAAAGATTCTTCGCAAATATTAATTATGAAAAGTATCGGGTTTTCCTACAAAGATATTCGTATACAATATGTTACTCGTTCTATTGCTATAGTATTAGTAGGTATTTTAACAGGGACATTTATAGCTGCTACGTTTGGAGAAACACTAATAAGCTGGTTAGGTTCATTTATGGGAGCAGCTCACATAAAGTTTGTTGTTAATCCGATCATTTCTTATGTAGTATGTCCAGCTATTTTATTTATATCTGTGACCGCAGCAACACTTTTCAGTAGTTTTACAGTGAAACAAACAAGTGATTTAAAGCTAAATGGGGAGTAGGAGGTGTGTATTTTGAAAAAAATTTTAGAAGTAAAACAATTAAATAAAAAATACGCAATGGATGGAAATAAAACTTACCATATGTTAAAAAATATAAACTTAGAGATTTATGAGGGAGAGTTTATATCGGTCATGGGACCTTCTGGTTCAGGGAAATCGACGTTACTATATAATATTAGCGGAATGGATCGAATGTCATCAGGAAGTGTGAAAGTTGATAGTAAAGAAATAACATGTATGAAAGAAGAGGCGTTAGCAAAATTACGACTCAGCGAAATGGGATTTATTTTTCAACAGAGCAATCTTCTTAGAAATTTGAATCTTTTTGATAATATAGTTTTGCCTGCGTATTTAGCAAAAGTTGAGAGCAGGAAAATAATAAATAAACGTGCACTTGAATTGATGAAGAAAACGGGAATTAGTCAAATTGCAACTAATAATATAACTGAAGCATCAGGAGGAGAATTACAAAGGGTATCTATTTGTAGAGCGCTCATAAATAAACCTAATATTATTTTTGCTGACGAACCAACGGGTGCTTTGAATTTAAAAGCGACAGAAGAGGTAATGGATATTTTAGCAAATATAAACCGTATGGGAACTACAATTATGCTAGTTACTCATGACGTAAAGGTAGCAGCTAAAACAGAAAGAGTTCTTTTTATGGTGGACGGAGAAATTGTTAGCGAAATACAGATGGGTAAGTATAGAAAAGATGATTTGAAGGTGCGAGAAGAGAAATTGTTAAAATGGTTAACTGTACTTGGATTTTAAAGAGATAATATTTTTGACTCCTATTGAATATAGGAGTTTTTTCTTTGTTTGAAAGTTCAAAAAGAGATATAATAATTTTCTGACTATTGATTATGGAGGGGTATAAATGAAAAATGAAACGCTACGTACACAAGAAGATATATTAAAAATGCTTGATTCATTATTAAGACCTGCAGAACCATTTTGGAATGAATTTTATGTGAATAGAGAAAAAGATGTTCCGTTTTTTGAAAATGTCCCAGATGAGAATCTAGTTTCGTATATACAAAAAGAGAGTGTTTCAAAAGGGAAAGTATTAGAACTTGGATGTGGTCCAGGAAGAAATGCAATTTATTTAGCGAATGAGGGATTTGATGTAACAGCAGTAGATTTATCTATAGAAGGTATTAATTGGGCGAAAGAGAGGGCATTAGAAAAAGGAATAGAAATTCACTTTATTTGTGATTCAATTTTTAATTTAGGTGCTCAAAATGAATTTGATTTCGTATACGATTCGGGCTGTTTGCATCACATTCCACCGCATAGAAGAATGAATTATGTCGATTTAATTAATAACTCATTGAAATCTGGTGGTTATTTCGGATTAACATGTTTTGCAGCAGGTGATCTGGATGAACGAAATGGATCAGAAATAACAGATTGGGATGTATATAGGGGTTGGAGTTTACAAGGTGGACTGGCATATTCGGAAGAAAAGTTAAGAGAAGTATTTAAAGAATTTGAAGTAATTGAAATTAGAAAGATGAAGCAAATTGAACAACCGAATGAAATGTTCGGAGAATCATTTCTTTGGACAGCATTATTTAAGAAGAAATAAAACATAGATAATTGACAAACTCATCATTTTTATAGACAATACATTTACAAGAATATACGTTCGGTTTTATTATCCGATGTATGTTTTGTATAAATACATAACAAGGGGATGTCTCTAAATGAGTAATACAAATCAAAAAATCACTACGTTTTTAATGTTTGAGGGAAAAGCTGAAGAAGCGATGGATTTTTATACATCGTTATTTGATCAATCAGAAATTGTAAACATCTCTCGTTACGATGAAAAGGGACCTGGTAAAGAGGGAACTGTAATTCATGCAACATTCACGTTAAATGGTCAAGAATTCATGTGTATCGATAGTTATGTAAAGCATGATTTTACATTCACTCCGGCTATGTCACTTTATGTAACTTGTGAAACGGAAGAAGAAATTGAAACTGTTTTTAATAAGTTAGCACAAGATGGAGCAATTCTTATGCCTTTAGGTGCTTATCCATTTAGTAAAAAGTTTGGTTGGTTAAATGATAAGTATGGTGTGTCTTGGCAGTTAACACTTGCTGAATAAATAAATTGTAATTTATTTGTTTAATGAGTTCAGTGAAGAGGTTAAAAATTTAAATAATATATAAAAAGGTGTTCCAACCGTCAATAGGTTTGGAACGCCTTTTTATATGTAAGTGAGTTGTTTAAAACTCACTAATTCTACTGTTATATTAATTAAACACTAAATTTTATTTCTATTTGGAATATTTTATATTTCTTACCGCTTTTTATCTGTTAATATAAATATAGAAAAGTGTATATTCGCTATTAGGCAGGCTAATAGAAAAAGGAAAGCATAAATAGTTAATGATCTTACACTTAAAATGTAACAAGATAGCTAGGGGGAATAGTTATAATGGATACAACTCAACAAAACAGTAATGCATGGGATAAGAAGGTTGAAGAAGGTTCTAGATACACGCAGCCTGTAAGTAGCGAGGTTATCGAAAAAAGTAAATCAGGTGAATGGGAAATCACAGTCACCACAGAAAAATCAGTTCCTAGAGATTGGTTTCCAAAGTCATTAGAGGGATTAAAGATACTGTGCTTAGCATCAGGTGGAGGGCAACAAGCGCCGGTTCTAGCTGCTGCTGGAGCAGATGTAACAGTTACTGATATATCAAGAAAGCAGTTGGAACAAGATAAAAAGGTAGCGGAACGGGAGGGGTTAACTTTAAAAACAGTACAAGGAGATATGTCAGACCTTAGTGATTTTGAAGATGAATATTTTGATATTGTCGTAAATCCTGTTTCTAATTTGTTTGTAAAAGATGTTCATCTTGTATGGAATGAGGCGTCAAGAGTTTTAAAGAATAGAGGTATTCTTATTTCTGGATTTACAAATCCATTACTATGGATTTTTGATGACAACTTAGAACAAAAAGGTATTCTAGATGTTAAACATTCAATACCATCATCAACACTAGATTATTTACCAGAGGATGAAGTTCAAGAGTATGTGAATTCTAATCAAACAATAGAATATGCACATACTCTTGAAGACCAAATTCAAGGTCAAATTGAAGCTGGTTTAGTTATAACCGGTTTTTATGAGGATGATTTTGGTGGAACTAGGATATTAGATAAGCATATTAAAACTTTTATTGCTACAAAAGCTATAAAGTTAAAGATGGATTAAAAATTTTTACTTGTTATACTGGGCGTTAGTAGAAGAATGGTCTTAAAAATAGGGAAAGTTCAATATATGTCAAAAAGGATGGCACATGCCATCCTTTTCCTTGTGCATTTTGAGTATAATAACAAGTTTTATAGCTCTTAGCTTGTTATTATTTATAGTAGCACTTTTTCTTTTTAAGAATTTTGCTTGCCGAATCTTTTCCAAAGTTTAGCTAACAATTCAGGCTGATCCCCTTGGCTCATTACAACTTCAATAAAGATAAGTCGATTCATATTAAAATTTATTTTAGTTAAGACTTCTGCTAACTCTATTTCATTTTCCACTTTAAATGTTAGGCTTTTTTCTTCTGATCCGAATATATTTGCTAGTTTAGTGTAGTCCCACATTTGTATGTCATTATACGGTTGATTTTGGCCGTGAATCGCACGTTCAACATTATATCCATTGTTATTGACTAAAAATATTATCGGTTTTAAATTTTGACGAAGTACAGTCGATAACTCTTGAACAGTTAATTGGAAAGAACCATCACCAATAATTAAAATGTTACGTCGCGATAAATCAGCGAGCTGTGTACCAAGTAGAGCAGGTAATGTATAACCGATTGATCCCCATAATGGTTGCCCGACGTATGTAGTGTTGTTTGGTAAAGGGATAGCGGAACTACCAAAGAAAGGTGTTCCTTGCTCTGCAATTAAGACATCGTTTTCTTTTAAAAAATGATTCATTTGTTGCCAAAATCGTTTTTGTGTAACGATTTGTTTTTTTGGAATGAACCCTTCGGTAAATAAAGATGATTCAGAGATAAAAGGCTTAATTTCAAGAACTTCCTCGCTGCGATTCCTTTTATGCGAGCGTATCCATCGGCTGCATATGCCGCATTTAATTCATTACAATTGCCAATCCACTTTAGCTTTTCATGTGCTAGTTCATCATCTAAAAAAGCTAAATTATAATCACCAGGGAACCAAAAATATATTCAATTCCTAATTCGCTTAGTCGGTCTAGTAAATATGTACTTACAGTATATTGCGTTTGCAATTGAATCATCTCCTAACTGTACAATGAATATTTCAATTAACTAAAGAAGTTCCAGTGCGTTGATTAAAATATTGATTACTGGATTGTGGTATAATTTACATACAGGGGGAAAGTAGATGACACAACATAAAGAAGAACAGATGAATGAGGCATTAGCATTATTTTACTTTGCATATAAAACTTTTACAGAAAAACCAGATGAAATTATAAAAGAATATGGTATACAACGAGTACATCACCGAATTTTATTTTTTATCGCACGTTTTCCAGGGATAAGTGTAAATGAGTTACTATCGTTATTAGAAATAAGTAAACAAGCTCTTCACGGACCACTGCGTCAACTTGTGGAAAAGGGACTAATTGAAAGTAATGAAGCTACTCATGATCGTCGAGTAAAACAATTATCCTTAACAGAAGAAGGTACAGATTTAGAGAAAAAACTAAGTGATGTTCAAAGAAAACAAATGGGTGCTATTTTTTCAAAATTTGGTGAATCATGTGAAGAGAATTGGCATCAAGTTATGAACGAAATGGCGAATAGCCGTTCAGGCCATGATGCATGGATAACGAAAAGAGAAATACCAGTTGATCAAAAATAATGAGAAATATGCCTTTCTTTATAGTTTGAAAAAGAAAGAATTTTATCCATGCATTTGGCAACTATGGATAAATCATAGAGTGAATGGATAAAAAGATGCATTACTAGATACTTTATACGTGTACGCGATGGAACAATAAAATTCACATTTCCGAGAGGGGAATTATAATGATAAAACTTGTACTTATTCGTCACGGACAAAGTTTATGGAACCTTGAAAATCGCTTTACTGGATGGACGGATGTAGATCTATCAGAGAATGGATTAAGTGAAGCAAGAGAAGCAGGAGCAATATTAAAGGAAAACGGTTATACTTTCGATGCTGCTTACACATCTGTATTAAAACGAGCAATCCGGACTGTATGGATTGTTCTGCATGAAATGGATCTTACTTGGGTGCCTGTACATAAATCATGGAAACTAAATGAAAGGCATTATGGAGCGCTACAAGGATTGAATAAAGAAGAAACTGCAAAAAAATACGGTGAAGAGCAAGTTCATATTTGGAGAAGAAGTGTCAATGTAAGACCACCTGCTCTTACTGAAGATGACCCTAGATATGAGGCGAACGATCCAAGATATAAAACACTTCAAAAAGGTGAATTCCCATTGACGGAATGTTTAGAGGATACGGAGAAGAGAGTGCTGGAATATTGGCATTCAGAAATTGCACCATCATTAAAAAGTGGTGAGAAAGTAATTATTTCATCGCATGGTAATACAATTCGATCGCTAGTGAAATACTTAGACAACCTTTCAAATGATGGTGTGGTTTCATTAAATATTCCAACGAGCATACCACTTGTTTATGAATTAGACGATGATTTACATCCGATTCGTCATTATTACTTAAGTATGGACGGAGAAGTACCTGAAGGGGAAATTCCGAAACATATTTCTTTTTAACATGAAAATTTGAAACGCACACTTGTCTACATATACAATGTAGATTCATGATAAAGTGAAACTTTAATCAGTGGGGATTTTGTTCGTCCCCACTGCCCACCTAACTTCTTTGCTTTTGCTGAATTTTGAGGTGGAGGTCTTACTGCCCGGCAAATAGCGGGATAAAAGACGTGGTACCTTCTAATACATATGCGATATTGCTAAATTTAGAAGCTTGTCCACGTCTTTTGTCATAAAGAGAGCTGCTTGTGCATGTAATGATATCGTGAAGAGTTTTTGAATGGAGGGTGATGTGATTGACGATCTCTAACATTCGAATCGGTTTATTTATTCTAGTAATCGCCTTTGTAGTTCTTGTTTTCTTTTATTGGAAAAATGAAGAGTTGTACGAGGAGAAGAAACAACGAATTCGAAAAACTTGGTATGGTTTGTTTATAATATCAGTCACAGTTTATTTCATGATAAAAGGAATAGATTTAACCCTCTGGAAAAATCTTTTAATGTTCACTGCGATGGTAATTTTCGTTGATATTGCATTTATTTTAACACCTAATATTTCAGAAATATGGGGAGCGAAATTTAGCGATATTGGAAAGACGGTCCAATCAATTAAAAGGTCATTAATTGCTTCAAAAGCAAGAGGAGAAATATATACGACAATTATTCAAAATGTGAATCCAGCAGCCTTTGGGACAATGGAATGGCATACGGAAGAGGAATATACAAAAAGCTTAAACGCATTTTTAGATTCATATGGGGAAAAGATTGGTGCGAAAATTGTTGTGTTTGAAGCGGTGAAGGAATTAAATACAAACTTTCGTGGTATCCGCTCTCAATTTAGTAGTATTGTTCCATTAGAACACATCGAGCAATTGAATGAACAGAAAGCGGTGCAAGTAGAAAATGTCGGAATTATACCAGCAAAAACTGTGAGTGATGTCTTCATTGTTATTGATGGGAAGAAAAATAACCTTCAAGATCGAGATTTTGAAAATGTATATAATTTAACAATTCATCATAGTTATTTTAGTAAATAAGGACAGAATCTTTTTCTGTCCTTTTCACCTATACATAAAGGGAGAACAAATTCAGACAAACTTGTATAAAATCGGACAATCATTCCTACACTAGCACGTAGAGGTGATTGTAGTGATAAAAGATTATGACAATGATTTTTTTAAAGAAGATAATGAAGATACAACAGATTTCTCTTTAATAAAAGGAGATACTTTGCAGCAAGTAGAAGAGTTAGAAGAAGAATTAAAAAGAAAATGATACGTGTACACTCTGTCTACATTTGCTATATAATATAAATAAAAGGTTGTATCTTTTTGAAAAGGGGGAGAAGAGATGGCTGAAGTCAATGTACAAAAGTCTTCATTTTTTAAAGAAAAAAAAGAAGAATCAAATACAGATTTCTCTCTTGTGAAAGGTGCATTAACGGAGAATATAAATCGGTTAGAGAAACTGATGAATAATAGCAGTTCAAAATATATACAGGTGAAAAGAACAAAAGAAAATGCATAGAGCATTTTCTTTTGTTTTTTTATTTAATAGTAAACTTATCTTTTACTTTTTCAGGTAAATCTGCTTTCTGAATCTCTTCATAGGACTTTACTTCAATTGATGATATTTCATTTTTTCTATTATCATCTTGATCTACATAAAGGCGTAAAAACGTGTCTTCGTTTAATTTATGATTGTTTTCTTTTTTTGTACTTCTAAATGTAATTTGTTTTTTGACGCCATCTTCATCATATGCGGGCAGCGTATAGTTTCGTAAGTTTCTACCATCTACTTTTTCGGTAGTTCCTTCGCCTTTTATCTGCATGTAATATACATCTTTACCAATTCTATTTAGTGACGCTCTCTCACAGCCAATAGTAAAACTAGAAAATAATAAACATAGTGTAATAATTGCTAAAAACTTTTTCATTTTCTTTATCTCCTTTAATGTGTTTCTTTAAAAAGTATACGACTATTATTAAATGAGAAAAATCGATATAGAGTACAACACTCTTACAATGTTGTAAGAGTGTTGTACATAAAATGAACAATAAAAGTTAAAAGAAAGGTAAAATAATGAATCGTGGTATAATGATAAAGGACTTACATATTATTTCGTCATTTTGAGAGGAGCTTGAAAAATGTATTCTACTTTAGAACAATTAACAAAGCACCCTGTATTTTATCATTTTGCAGAAATTTCAAAGATTCCTAGAGGATCAGGTAATGAAAAGGAAATTAGTGATTATTTAGTGGGCTTTGCAAAAGAGCGTAACTTTGAAGTGATTCAAGATGAAGCATTAAATGTCATTATTAAAAAAGACGCAACTGCTGGCTATGAGAGTGTGCCAGCTATTATCATTCAAGGTCACATGGATATGGTTTGTGAAAAAAATCAAGCAACAGTACATGATTTTGAAAAAGACCCAATTGAATTACGAATCATTGGAGATATGTTATATGCAAATCAAACAACTTTAGGTGCTGATAATGGTATTGCAGTTGCGTATGCATTAGCTTTATTAGATTCAAAAGATATTCCGCATCCAGCACTTGAAGTCGTTATCACTACTGAAGAAGAAACGACAATGGGCGGGGCTTTTGCTATTGATCCAAATCATTTTGAAGGAAAGATATTTATAAATATTGATTCTGAAGAAGATCATAAATTATTTGTAAGTAGTGCAGGTGGTGCGAAAGCTGTTGAAACAATTCCTGTAATTTGGGATGAAACGCCAGCGAATATGGATGCATACCGTCTATATGTTGGTGGTCTAAAAGGCGGACATTCTGGTATGGAAATTGATAAACAACGCGGTAATGCGAACAAAGTATTAGGACGAGTATTACGTGATTTATCAGCATATATGGAGTTTAACATCAGTGAAGTTCACGGTGGATTAAAAACGAATGCAATTCCGCGTGAAAGTGTAGCTACAATTTTAATTCGTACAGAAGATGTAGAGCAAGTAGAAGAAAAAATAGAATCATGGACACGTGTATTACAAGAAGAAATGCGTGCTGTTGATCCAGATGTTCATGTTACACTGACAAAATTGGATGAAACAGTTGAAAAAGTATTTGCTAAAGAGACACAAAAGCAGCTTATTTCATCATTATTCTTAATTCCGAATGGCATTCAAAGTATGAGCATGGATATTAAAGGTCTTGTAGAAAGCTCAACAAATTTAGGCGTTATTGAAACGTTGCAAGATGAAATTAAATTACGCAACGAAGTGCGAAGTTCTGTAAGTAGTTTAAAACAACATGTTGCAGAAGAAATCAAATATATTGCTGAATTAGTTGGTGCTACTTTTGAAATAGAGTCAGAGTATCCAGAATGGCCATACAATCCAAACTCACAAATTCGTAATTTATTTGAAAAAGTACATCAAGAAAAATACAATAAAGAAATTGAAATCTTCGCTGTACATGCGGGGATTGAGTGTAGCGCATTCGTTCAAAAGATGCCTGAATTAGATGCAATTTCATTCGGACCAGACATCTTTAACGTCCACACTCCAGATGAACATATTAGTATCTCTTCTGTAGTGAATAACTGGGGATTCTTCGTTGATGTAATGAAGGGTACGAAAGAATTAGCTAAATAATATTGATGAAATGAAAAGTAGCCTATAAAACTTTATAGGCTACTTTTTTGTATTGATCTTTATTATGAGTTTTTTTATTGATAGTTTTGTTCTTATTTCTAGAGGAGATTGTACCAAAGATTGCTCCTGATATTGCTCCGATTAAAGTCATAAAAATTGCACTCCATGCTGCAAATGACATTATTACACCTCCAAATAATAAATTATTGTTTCTTAGCCTTTTGAATAGAAATGATAATTGCAACAACTGCTAAGAAGATAAGAGGAGACCAAGAAAAGAAAGACATGTAGCATTCTCCCTTCAATATTTATTTGAGGTATTTATATAAACTAATTATCACATGTTTTTAAATCAAACACGTGGAATATGCAATATTGCATATTTAATTGTAGAACTTAAAGAAGTGGAAACAGTTATTGAATAAAAATGATAATTTATAAAGAAAGTAAGGATTTTTTCTAACCTTAAAAAGGGCAAACAATCAAAAAACTCCTCTATCTTATATAAGGTAGAGGAGCTTTTAAAATGGTTTTTGTTTAAAAAAATAGTATCCAATATTTATTTACTGGTGAGATAAACGTAAATTATTTTGAGATTTTAAAGCTGCCCCCATAATAATAATTTTCTCCAAGTTTCATAACAGCTACATATGTTCCTGGATTATAAGCCTTAGTAATAGGCGTTACAAATCTACCATAATTATGTTTTAAACCAGAGTCATCAATGGTTTTATATCTATGCAAGTTTATTTCATCATTTTCATTTCCATTTCCACTCAATTGATATATTTTTACAATACCAGTATCCTTACCACCAGTATATATAGTAACATCGAATGTATCTCCATGCTTTAAGTCACCAACTGCTAACTCTTCTATAAAATCTGCATTATGATGTAATAAAAAATAGCTTTGCCACCGCCAAGTATCTAAAAATCGCGATTCTTTTTGTGTAAGTTGCGATTCAGCAGACACAGGTGGGAGTGTACTAATTGTATTCGAAAATAAAAATCCTCCAACAGTCAATGCACCAATAATTGTTGATTGCCTTAAAAGTTTCATCTTCTAGACCTCCTAATTAATAAAGGATTCAGAACTCTCTTTTGTGAAAAACTAGCTGTGAAATCTAAAGGATGATAATATCTTCTATAATCATATTAACATTTATTGATTTATCAGACAAATTAATGAATAATAAAATTATATCGAGGGAGTTAAGGCTAATATAAGAAAGAAGTTAGATGTATAGTTAAGAAATCTTTATTATATGTAATTGCGACTTATTAATTGAAAACACGTTTATTTTAAAGCTGAAATTTCAGTTCACACCATAAATTTTCGTGCATAATTTACAATTTGACTTATGTAATTTATCGAGCTATGATTCCTTTATAATAAAAGAAAGGCTTGAAGATAATGATTCGTCGTTTGAAAAAGTTTAAAAATGTAGCTGTCGTATTAAGCTTCTAAGTAAATTATAAAATCTACCATACTTAGAAGCGAGGAATGTAATTATGAAGCATCCATTATATAATCATTGGTCTGAAACGAAGTATTTAAAAGACATAGTAACAAATCCACTTATTAAAGTAGGGGAGTACTCCTATTATTCAGGATATTATGGCGATCAAAATTTTGAAGATGGTTGTGTAAGATATTTGTGGGGAGATGCTAAATCCAAAGCACTTTTCAATCCAATTGAACAGATGGGTTGGCAACTTGATAAACTCATTATTGGAAATTATGTTTGTATTGCAAGTGGAGTTGTCATTTTAATGGGTGGGAATCATAATCATCACCCTGAATGGATTACCGTTTATCCATTCGTTGAGCAAATAGAACAATCATATGAACCGAAGGGTGATACAGTCATTAAAAGCGATGCCTGGATTGGTATGAATGCTATTATAATGCCTGGCGTTACTATTGGCGAAGGTGCAATTATTGCAGCTGGATCTGTCGTATGTAAAGATGTTCCGTCGTATACAATAGTAGGTGGTAATCCTGCTAAAGAAATAAAGAAACGGTTCACTAATATAGAAATTAATATGCTAATGGAAATGCGTTGGTTTGATTGGGATAGAGAATTGATTGAGAAGGCAATTCCTCTTTTATCTAGTCCAGCCATTGAACCATTATTTGCTTTTTATAAAAATGAAGTGAAAAATAAATAAATCAGCTAGAAAAACTACATTAAATATAGGATGTAGTTTTTTGTAATTGTGGAACAAATGTATTACTTAGATTGTCTATTAAATGTAATCCTAAAAAATATGAAAGTACGGATCATTTTGAAAAATACAAGGGTATTAGAAATAGGGATGTGTGTGGGAATACTAAGTGTCAGTGCGCCTAAAAGGGTGTGATGAGATGGTCTATATGAAAGCGATCCTAAAGTCTTATTTGTAAATAGCCTTTGATAAAACTGTCTATTTTTATAGGGATTATGCTAGAATATCGTTTTTTTGAGTACAAAGATATTGGAGGTAAGAGAATTGAAAGGTATGTTTTACAAAAAATTCATTGTAATAGTAACAGTGCTTACACTATTTTGTAGCATAATTGTTACATCTGGAAGAGCATCAGCGGAAACAGTTCCTGCTATAGACGTAGAAGCAGGATCAGCAATTTTAGTAGAAGCAAATTCCGGAAAAATTTTATATCAAAAAAATGCGGATGAATCATTAGCAATTGCTAGTATGACAAAAATGATGAGTGAATACTTAGTTCATGAAGCGGTGGATAAAGGAAAACTTAAATGGGATCAAAAAATTAAAATTTCTGAATATGCATATAAGATTTCGCAAGATCGCTCATTATCAAACGTTCCATTAGAAAATGGTGGCTCTTATACAGTTAAAGAGTTATATGAGGCAATGGCAATTTACTCTGCAAACGGTGCAACAATTGCTTTAGTTGAAGAAATTGCTGGAAAAGAAGCCGATTTCGTGAAAATGATGAATGATAAGTCAAAAGAGTTTGGAATGAAAAATTATAAATTTGTAAACTCTACAGGCTTAACAAACTATGATTTAAAGGGACATCATCCAGAAGGGACAACCCCAGACGAGAAAAATAAAATGTCCGCAAGAGATTGTGCGATTTTAGCACAACGTCTCGTTCAAGATTTCCCCAAAATGTTAGATACAGCAAAAATCCCAAAAAAAACATTCCAAAAGGGTGGCAAGTATCCAATTGATATGGTGAATTTTAACATGATGTTACAAGGTTTAATTAAGCAATACGAAGGTGTAGATGGGTTGAAAACAGGAACTACTCCAGAAGCTGGTGATTGCTTCACTGGTACAGTAGAAAGAAACGGTATGCGCCTAATTTCTGTAGTGATAAAAGCAAACTCTCATACAGCACGTTTTGATGAGACGAAGAAATTATATGATTATGGATTTGCGAATTTTGAAGTGAAGAAAGTTTATGGGAAAGATGCAGTGGTAAAAGGGCATGAAACAGTGCGAGTAGCAAATGCAAAAGACAAAGATGTAGTTGTTCAAACGAAGCAAGCTGTTTCACTTCCAATGCCAAAGGGCAACAATGACGTTTATAAAAAAGAATTTAAAGTACCGAATAAAGAACAAGAAGCGCCTATTAAAAAGGATGTAACAATTAGTAAAATGATTATTTCGCCTAAAGATAGTACAGATCCTGGATTTTTATCAGGTAAATCATTACAAGTAGACCTTGTAACAAACTCTGATGTAGAACAAGCAAATTGGTTTACACGTTTTATGCGCGAAATCGGATCTTTCTTTAGCGGTATGTGGGATAGTGCGATTGATATAGTAAAAAGCTAACTTTATAGGATAAAACTAAATAGTAATCTGAAACAAAAAGTTTCAAAGTATTATAGATTCTTATGTGGATAGCTTGGAATGGAAGATTGTATTAATTCTCAAATTTGGTTCTTCGGAACTTTTCGTATTGCTACCAAGCTAAACTAAATTTGTATCTATATAAACAAAAAACGCTATTCTTTTTGTATAAATATACAGAAAGGATGGCGTTTTTTATGGATATTTCGATTCAAAGGGTTCTGATGCAAGGTTAGTTTAATAAAGTTACATGATGAAAGAACATTCATTATTCCACCAAGTGAAAATAAAAATTGATACCTGGTACTTATTTCTGTTATTAAATTTTATAAAAATTTAATAAAATCTTTTCTTTCTATTAAATATTTTGTTTTAAATTAATTATATAAAGAAATGGAGGCCAAAAAATGAATTTTTTAAAGAAGTTTAAGTATCTTTTTATAGCGTTTATCCCTTGTATATAGTTATTCTTTAATTTCAATCGAATAGAAAACAAAGTATTCGAGAAAAAAGTACGATTTTAATGGGATATACCATATAGAGGGCCCCCTAATAATTTCACTTAAAAATCGGTAATTAATGAAACCAAGAATAATCATCTGATACACGATTACGAGTTAATATACCCAAAAGATATGATTACTAGAGATAATCTTTGATACTGACAAGTGAGGTGACGTCGATGAGAGGGATATTAATAAAAATCGTAGTATTTATTTTGGTTTTCACAGTAGGGCTATATCTTACAAAATACGCATATGACCATCATACGAACCGAGCTAAAGTAAGAGACACAATTCAACAAATATCAATAGAGCACGGTATGCCACCATGGATTCCTTTATCTATTGCATTCCATGAAAGTAAGTTTGATCAAAATGCAGTCGGGGATCAGGGCACATCATTTGGACTGTTTCAGCTCCACCGGGGTGGACTAGCACCTAAAGATTTAACGAATGAAGATTTGAAAAATGCAGAAACCAATACTCGAATTGCAATATCTAATATGATAAATGCGTATAACCGTGGTTTACAGCAAAATTTAAAAGGAGCAGAGCTATTAAAACATGTTGCGAATACCTCAGGGTGGCCTGGAAATAAGGGCGTTCAATGGACGGATAAACAGACAGACTATAACGAGGGTTTAGAAAAAAGTTTTAAAATGTTTTCTAAACGACAATACGATTTTATAGAATGAAATTTCTTTTTTCTTTCTATTACTATATAACTTATGCCTAAATTCGAAAGTTCCTTTAAACAGATACATAGATTGATCTTGTACTGCTTATATTAGGGATTTAAAGAAAGAATATGTACAATTCTCCCACTACACTAGTATAGTGGCCTTTATTAACAGCAAAATTTACAATTTACAAGGAGAATATTTTATGAGTAAGAGAATAAAAGAATTAGATTCCATACGAGGGTTAGCGGCACTTACAGTGGTATTTGGACATTTTTGTTTAATGCTACCATCGTTGCCTAACTCTATTAAATTTTCCCCGCTTAGGTTTTTATGGGCGGGTGGAGAAGCTGTAATCGTTTTTTATGTACTAAGTGGTTTTGTTTTATCTATGGCACTTTATCATTCAAAAACAAATTATTGGGGATATTTAATTAAGCGATTTGTAAGAATCTATATCCCTTATTATTTTTGGATAATCATTACCTTTGCTTTATTTATTTTGTTTTCACCGTATGAAGTGGCAGGACTACGGGATTGGTTCTATGATAGGTGGCAAGGGTCTATAACAAAATTAGATATTATAAACCACTTTGTGCTTCTTAATAACTTTTTTACGGAAAATTATAATCCAGTTATTTGGTCATTGGCTCAAGAAATGCGTATATCTATTGTGTTTCCTTTGTTATTCCTTCTTTTTTATAAACTGAGTTGGAAGAAAACGATACTAATTGCTTTGAGCTTTTCTTTAATTAGTGTTTTTCTTAATATGTTGCATATTGGGAAAGCTGAGGGATTTTATAATGGTTATGCTGATACACTGCATTTTACATCCATGTTTATGGTTGGAATGTTACTTTTTAAGCATCAGGAAAAACTTATCTACTCATATAGGAATATGAAAAAATTTAATAAAGGATTTCTTATTGCACTAGGGATTATTTTATATTTATATTCCATTTTAATTTATGGTATTTCCCGTAATGATACTACTTTCTTATTAAAAGATTGGGGTGTCGTAATGGGTGTTAGTATATTTATTATAATGGCGATGAGTAACCTTAAAGTAAAAGTATTTTTAAATAAGAGTGTGTTTGTATACTTAGGAGAAATTTCATACAGTATCTATTTGTGCCACTTTCCAATCATGATGGTACTATTTAAACTTTTGTATACAAAGATACCTATCTTCTTACTTCTTACTTTATGTATTACAATGACACTACTTTTTTCTATAATATCGTATCATTTAATTGAAAAGAAATGTATCAACTGGGCAAAACAAAGAACAACTAATTTTCGAAAAAAAGTGTAATGCTTGAGGGAATCTTCTTTCTTTAGTAAATATACGTATATTACCGGTTCCTAAGTGTATTAGGAATCGGTCAATTATAGATTCTATATAAACATACTAAAATTGAATGAATTTTTAATTTTATATATAACTTCAAAAATCCTCTTACTAAAGAGAATCTTCGTAACGTTTATCCAAACATAGCTGAAAATACAATTAGTAAAACGCTAGTTTCCTAGTAGCCGCTTGGTCATATAAAGCTAGTTTCAAGAGTACAGGTTTAATTCTATATTAATAATTATTAGGGGTAACAATACATCGATATCTATATCTAGAATGTTATATAAAACTATTGAATATTTTATTCGTAAAAACTGAGGTGTAAAATGAACTTTATTTCCGAACTACTTGTTAACGTTGCAATTCCTACAATACAACTCACATTTTTGTTACTACTCATATTTGTTTTCAGCTACTTTGTAGTATACAAAAAGGTGTGTAAAGGTGGGGGGGAATTTACCGTACAACAAATTATATTGTTTATATTAATAATAGGATATTATTCCCTTGCATTATCAGCTACTTCATTTGGTCGTCCAGATGATATAACTTTTGCAAGAACAATTGACTTTGATGTACTTAGTGTTTATAAAAAAGCATGGAATACCTTTTCATTTTCTTCTTTTTTCCATATCATTGTGAATATAGGTATGCTTTTTCCGTTAGGAATTTTATTACCTTTAGTTAGTAATGTTTTTCAAAAAACAAAATGGATGTTAATCAGCTCAATTATAGCAAGTTTATTGATTGAAACCCTTGAATTTACAATGCAACGTGGAAGTATGGAACTAGCCGATTTACTTCATAATACTTTAGGAATGATGCTAGGATATTCTATGGTAAATATAGTTCTTATATTGTTGAAGAAAAAAGAAACGGATATACAAATGATCAAATATTTATTTCTTCCGATTACAGTAAGTTTTGTTGCACTTGGAATAATGATTTCGTATCAAATGAAGGAATTTGGGAATACGCCTTTAGATCCCATTACAAAAATAGACATGACTGATGTCACTATAAAAACATCAATAGAGTTAAAAGACGAAGGTAAAAAAATGCCTGTTTACAAAGAGGAAATTCCAAACATGTCTGATGACAATGAGCCAGTTACAAAAAAATTACATATTCGAGATGTTGAAATTCTGTCTCCTAAAGAAGCATTTCAAAAACTAAAACAAGGAGACTTTGATCCTATAATATCTTTCAAAGCAGGTGATACATTAGTCATTACAGATTATAATATAGATTACCACGCTGATTCGAAAGGTTTTTCTCAACCTATATATGTTTTTCAAGTACGCTTAAATGATAATGACAAAGATAGTTGGTCTCAACCTATTTCTGCGAGAAAATAACATAGATTTTCATGTTTTTGTTCATGTGAAATAGTTCACTCCAGTTGTCGTGCTCATTTAAAAAATCTCCTATGGAATTTTATTGGAATTGAAAAACATTTTAGGAGAACAATTACATTGTGGGCTATTGTATAGTGTAGATATGAATAACAAAAAAGGGGGACTTATATATGTGGAAGCGATTTGTAGCGATTGGTGATAGTTTTACAGAGGGGATAGGGGATGAAGTTGAGGGAATAGCATTAAAAAGCTGGGTAGATCATTTTGTTCAACTGTGTATAAGCGATATAGAATATGCTAATTTTGCAAAGCGTGGGTTAGTAACTAAAGAAATTCGCTCACAGCAATTGGAAAAGGCAGTAACTTTTAATCCAGATTTGGTTAGTCTAATTGCAGGTGCAAACGATGTTTTAAAAGGACGTTGGAATCATGAAGCATATAAGAACGATATGGAATTTATGATAGATACATTAAGTAAAACAGATGCTGATATTATGATAGCAAACCTTCCAGATTTTACAGTTCGGCTTCCTTTTTCTTCTGAAAAAAAACAAGTATTAAAAGAGCAATTATTAGAGGCAAATGAAGTTATACTTTCACTGAGTAGAGAGTATAAGCTTCATCATGTTGACTTTTGGAATCATCATTTAGTTAATGACAATACGCTTTGGTCTACAGATTTAATTCATCCAAACTCAAAAGGATATGTAAAAGTTGCTGAATTAATTTTTAGTAGTTTGCCTGTACAGAAGACAGAATAATAGTTCGCAATTTAAAAAATATGATATTAATTGTATTAAGCGATGTTTTTTAGTAAGCGGAGAGAACTAAAAACTTAGCAAACAAACCGTATCTATGATATATTTCTACAGTAGTGTACAAATGCAGAATCACAAATAAAGATCACCTACGAAAATAGGTGGTCTTTAAACATTTTTTTGAATTGCTTCCGTAACATTAAATGGTCAATTTTTTGTAAAACACCTAAAAAAAACGTCACAGTACTCTGACGGAAAAATGGGGAATTTTTAATCTATTACTATTATTATTTATTCGTAACTTTTAAAGTATTTAACACTATTTTGGTTGCTTCTGCAATAAGTTTATCATCATATGTAGCATCCTCTTTATCATGATTAGAAAGTGTTGCAAGAATAATTGGCTTTTTATTTGGTGGCCAAATAATTGCAATATCATTCCTTGTTCCGTATGATCCTGCACCTGTTTTATCAGCTACTGCCCATCCTTTTGGTACGCCCGCACGAATCAAGTTATCTCCAGTTGTATTTCTCTTCATCCAATCTACAAATAGTTCACGTTTCTCAGGTGGAAGTACAGTTCCTAATGTAAAAGATTGAAGCGTCTTAGCAATCGCTTCTGGAGTACTGGTATCATGTGTTTCTCCTGGATTCACTTCATTTAATTCAGGTTCAAATCGTGCTGAATTAGTAACTGTATCACCAATTTCTCTCAATATTTTTTCAAGCTCGGAAGGACCACCTAATTGTTTAAGAATCAAATTATGTGACGTACTGTCACTATATCGAACAGAAGCATCAGCAAGTTCTTTTAAGAACATGGTGTTTTGTTAAGAAAACACCATGAAATGCAAATAACAACTATACAGAAAGCTAGTTCCCTATAGTATAGTGCATATGAAAAATCCCTCTTTACTATCTCCCACAAAAGAATCATGGCTGTAAACTGTATAAACTGTATTTTCAGAAATATTTCAAGCGTGTAAGAAAAATGAAAGGTAATTCAATATGAGAAAAACAACCTTACTACTACAATGAAAAACAGAAACAATCATAAAAATTATGAGATACGATATCAAGTTATTTTCGTGCTTATAACATTTGGCCATGTAGTCCAGTTTAAATAAGGAAATTCGAAACAGACCATTAATGAGTGGTACATTACTCGTATTTTAAAAAAGTCAAAATGTAGGCAGGCATCTTCTATCAAATCTCATTCTTAGTGTGTAAATTTGGAGGGAATTTTTCATATGAAAATAGTAAAAGTAAAAGATCTTAGTAAAGAATACAAAGGGAAGGTTTCACATACAGCACTTTCAAATATTAATTTAACAATTACAGAGGGGGAATTTGTTGGGATTATGGGCCCTTCGGGTAGTGGGAAAACAACCTTATTGAATATGATTTCTACTATTGACTCGCCAACTTCAGGAAGTGTATCCATTCATAATAAAAATCCGTATCAACTTTCACCCAATGATTTGGCCTTATTTCGCAGACAGGAATTAGGATTCGTCTTTCAATCCTTTAATCTGCTGCATACATTAACAGTAAAAGAGAATATGGTTCTTCCGCTCGTATTAGATGGCATGAATGTGAAAAGAATAAATAAACGAGTAGAATCTATTTCGAATAAATTAGGAATCAACGAAATCTTAAATAAACGAACATATGAAATATCAGGAGGGCAAGCTCAGCGAACAGCGATTGCCCGTGCACTCATTCACTCTCCTAAATTGGTTCTTGCGGATGAGCCGACAGGAAACTTAGATTCTAAAGCCTCTCAAGACGTAATGGAGATATTAACACTATTAAATAAAGAAGAAAAGGCGACAATGATGTTAGTAACGCACGATCCAGTTGCTGCAAGTTACTGTGACCGCATTATTTTTATTAAAGATGGACAGTTATACAATGAAGTTTGCTACAATGATGATCGCCCATTATTTTATAAACATATTATGGATAGTCTTTCTATGTTAGGAGGGGAATAAACATGACTTTTCGACAGCTCGCATTCAATAATGTTTTACGGAATAAACGAATATATCTTGGTCATTTTTTTAGTAGTACATTTGCGGTAATGATTTTCTTTACTTATGGGCTACTTGTCTTTCATCCGAATCTACAAGGTGAACTGACTCATGCAAGTACCATAATGAATACATTTGGGAAAATAGGATTTCAATTATCGTATTACTTAATCTTTGTTTTCTCTTTCTTATTTATTTTCTATTCTGTTAGCGCATTTTTAAAACATAGAAAAAAAGAGTTTGGATTATTAATGTTACATGGAATGTCTCATCAACAGCTTCATCGATTAATTTTTTTCGAAAACATGTTGATTGGAATCCCTTCTATACTAGCAGGCATTGGGATTGGGATGATTTTTTCTAAATTATTTTTACTAATTAGTGGGTCTTTATTGGGAATAGAGAATACGTTAGCATTTTACTTTCCATTAAAGTCTATGGGAGTAACAGCTATTTCCTTTTTTGTTTTATTCCTACTCATTTCATTATTTACATCAAAAATGGTGAAAATGAATGAACTTGTAGAACTCATAAAATCAGAGGAAAAACCAAAACCTGAGCCGAAAGCGTCCGTTTGGATATCCTTGTTGGCAATAATCTTAATTGGAGCAGGTTACTCCGCCGTCCACTACTGTATCGTCGCGGTCGATTTCATGAGTTTAAAACAATTACTTCTACTCGTAGGAGTAGGTGTCTTATTAATTGTATGTGGAACCTATTTTTTCTTTACTCAATTGTGTGTATATGTGATATACACTTTAAAAAATAGAGAAACTACATTCTTTAAAAGAACCAATCTCCTTGTTATTTCAGAATTAGCGTTCAGAATGAAAGATAATGCGAGAACGTTCTTTATCGTTACAATTATATCGGCTGTATCTTTTACAGCAATTGGAGTTTGTACGGCAATCGCAAATCCTGAATTGGCAAAAAGTGCGACCCCATATGCATTTACCTATCAATCGGATAAGGGAAATACACAAGAAAAATCCCATATTGAAGAGATAAAGAAACAATTAAAAGAATCTGGATTTTCTTATAAACTTGTAGCAACAAAATTTAAAAGGGCACAAAACGGGGCGATGTTAATTAATCTTTCTACGTATAATGAATACGCTAAAAAATTAGGGTATGAAATAGAAAAATTAACAAATGAAACTGAAAGTATCGCTATACTACCAAAGAAAAATTACACAAGTGCAGAGGATCGAAAAACATTGGAATTAAAACATGGTGAACTAGAAGTACCACTTTCTGTTCAAAAAACAATTTATATCCCAGAATTCGCCGAGATTGAAAAACCTTTTATTGTCTCTGATGCCGTTTACAGTAAAGTTCTAAATATACAACACGAAGGCGTACTCCGAGATTACACCATATACGGTTTTATCATAAAAAAATGGCCTGAAACAAGTGCAATTTCTACAAAACTTATGAAGTCCATTGGTACGAGTCAAGATGATTTTTATATCTTTTCATCTTTGTATTTAAAATGGCTTGAACTGAAACAACAAAATGGATTACTTTCTATTTCAAGTGTATTGGTGGGGATTGTATTTTTCGTATTTACGCTAAGTTTTTTATATTTCCGTCTATTTACTGATTTAGAACGTGATAAAGAGCAGTATCAAATGATTTCAAAATTAGGTTTAAGCCATAGTGAGTTAAAGAAAATAGTGACAAGACAAATGATGTTACTATTTTTCTTACCGATTGTAGTGGCTATGGCCCACAGCAGTTTTGCATTTCTAACTTTTCATCAATTAGGACAAACAGTAAGTAGGGAAATATCCGTAATTCAAAGTTCAATTGTTGTATTAATAAGCTTTATTTGTATGCAAATTATTTACTTCCTTATTATTAGAAATCACTATTTAAAACGCATATGTACAAAAATATATTTATAAAAAAGTAAACAAAAAATTCAAGGTGCATACTCAATCACTAATTATGGTTGGCTATGCACCTTTAGAATGTTAAAAATATACTAAGGTTAATATGTATTTGTTCCGATTTATTTTGATATTTTTGGCTTAATCATTTGTCAGTGGCTCAAAAAAAGGAATCATGGTCGTATCCCTTTTAGATAGCCTTAATAGGTATAAAATTTATAAATTTTTTTAGTTAATCTGTAAAATGGATAATATATTTAATGAAGCGCCCTGTAAACAGGGCGCTTTTTCAATTATATCCTACTCATCTAATTGGAGAGTCAACATGCTATTTTAAGTAAAGAAAAAAGATGGAAACCATCTCTATTAAGTTTATTAATTAAGAAACAATAAATATACGCTTTATTGGATACTTGTTGCATTTGAGGGGGGATGTAAGATATCATCTTTTTTAAATAAGTAAAATATAAAACACTAAACGAACTTTAAAAATTACACCTAAATTAAAGGAGAGTACGAAATGAATACAATCATGATTGTAGAAGATGATATGAAAATCGCTGAATTACTGGGAACTCATATAAAAAATATGGATACCAAAGTGTTATTATAGAGGATTTTGAAAATATCTTAGAAATATTTCAAGAGATAAAACCAGATTTAGTGCTATTAGATGTAAATTTACCTAATTTTGACGGTTATTATTGGTGTCGTCAAATTCGAGCTATTTCTACTTGTCCAATTGTATTTCTATCTGCAAGGAGTGGAGAGATGGATCAAGTTATGGCTTTAGAAAATGGTGGTGATGACTACATTACAAAACCTTTTTATTATGAAGTTGTAATGTCTAAAATCCGTAGTCAACTCAGAAGAGCATACGGTGAATATGCTCCTAAAGTAAAAGAACGAATAGTTGAGCAATCAGGATTATTCCTGTTCCCAGAAAGAATGGAACTTCAACTAGATGATAAGACAATTTTACTTACTAGAAAAGAAACAACTTTATTGGAAATATTGATAACAAAGTCTCCGCTCCTTGTAAAACGTGAAGTGATTTTAGAGCAACTATGGGATAGTTCATATATAGACGAGAATACATTGAGTGTAAATATAGGGAGAATTAGAAGGAAGTTGCAAGATTTAGGTATTGAAAACGCACTAGAGACAGTTCGTGGTGCTGGATATCGTTTGCATGCCACTTGGGAGAAGGAAGGAAAGGAATAATGAAATTATTTTTACAAGAACATATTCCACTCATTTGTTATACATTTGCCCAATTGCTTATCATCCTTTTTATATATTGGTTTGATGGGTATCCACATATTTTGACAGCATTATATTCTGTATTTTTGGGTATTTTTTTATTAATAGGTTATCTAATATATCGTTATTATAGTCATCGCTCATTCTACAAGCGTCTATCAACACCAATGGAAACTTTAAATGAGTCAATAAAAGATAGTGATTTGACTCCATTATCAATGGCCTTAGATAAATTACTACAAACTCAATATCAATATTATCAAAACCAATTAAAAAAATGGGAACGAAAACAACAAGAACAAACAACATTTATGAATCAATGGGTTCATCAAATGAAAACACCTCTTTCTGTTATTGAGTTAATTACACAAGATGCAGATGACTCAAGATTTGACAGTATTAATGAAGAAGCGGAAAGAATCAAAAAAGGATTAGAAATGGTCTTATATGTTGCTCGTTTAGAAACATTTGAACAGGATTTTCATGTAGAAAGATTGAAATTATTGGGAATGATTGATTCTGTTATTCATGAAAATAAACGTCTGTTTATACGTAGTTATGTGTATCCAAAAGTAAAAGTAGATCCGAGTCTTATTGTAGAAACAGATAAGAAATGGTTTCGATTTATACTCAATCAAGTATTGTCAAATGCAATTAAATATTCATCAAGTAAGAAAGAGAAAGTAATAGTATCGGCGTATTCAAAAGGACGAGCAATTATTTTGGAAGTAAGAGATTATGGAGTGGGCATTCCTACTGCTGATGTACCACGTGTTTTTAATCCATTTTATACTGGAGAAAATGGTAGGAAATTCAAAGAGTCTACGGGAATGGGATTATATCTTGTTAAAGAAGTATGTAAAAAATTAAATCATAAGATTGAGATAGAATCTGAGGTAGGTAAGGGAACAAAAGTTAGAATCGTATTCCCATATGCCTCTCGTTAACCGATGAAAGGTAGACTTTTCATCGGTTTTTTCTTTTGAATCTTACAAACTTGTTAGATAAATGTTAGGGAAATCGATATGAGACATACTATATATAGGTTACACTTCATGTATCGAAAAGAGAAATGGAAGGTGAAATACTTGTGGAGATACTACATGTTTCAGATTTAGGGAAAGTTTATTCTGGGGAAATTTCTTATACAGCATTATCCCATATTGATTTAAAAATAAACAAAGGTGAATTTGTAGGAATTATGGGACCATCTGGGAGTGGTAAAACAACGCTATTAAATATGGTGTCTACTATAGATGCTCCAACATCAGGAGAAGTATTAATTCATGGAGAAAATCCATATCTGTTATCTCCAGATCAGTTGTCTTTATTTCGAAGACGTGAATTAGGGTTTGTTTTTCAATCATTTAATCTCCTTAATACACTGACAGTGAAAGAAAATATTGTTCTTCCACTTACGCTTGATGGTGTAAGCCCTAGAGAAATGGAAGGGAAAGTGGAAGCTATTGCTGAAAAACTAGGGATAACTGAAATATTAGATAAACGTACGTATGAAATTTCTGGCGGGCAAGCACAAAGAACAGCAATCGCACGAGCTACTATTCATAATCCGAAATTATTACTTGCGGATGAGCCTACAGGAAATCTGGATTCAAAATCTGCTAGTGATGTGATGGGATTATTGACAAAGCTTAATAAAGAAAATAGCACAACGATGATGTTAGTGACACATGATGCAATGGCTGCAAGTTATTGTGATCGCATTGTGTTTATCAAAGATGGACAGTTATACAATGAGATTTATTGTGGAGATAATCGCAAAGTATTCTATCAAAAGATTCTAGAGGTTTTAGCATTATTAGGAGGAAATGCAAATGACTTTTCGACAGTTCGCATTTAATAACGTCATTCGAAGTAAACGAACATATTTGGCTCATTTTTTAAGTAGTACGTTTGCTATTATGATTTTCTTTACTTATGCATTACTTGCATTTCATCCTAATTTACAAGGCGATCTTGCTGCCAGTGTAACAATCAATACATTTGCAAAGTCAGGATTACAGATATCGCAGGGGTTAATATTTTTCTTCTCATTCTTCTTTATCCTATATTCTGTAAGTGCATTTTTAAAAACAAGAAAAAAAGATTTTGGAATTCTAATGCTACATGGGATGTCACCTTCACAGTTGAATAAATTAATATTTATTGAAAATACAATAATTGGAATCGCTTCTATTTTAACAGGAATTACAATTGGAATGGCGTTCTCTAAGTTTATCTTAATTATGAGCAACAATCTGCTAATGATTGATAAAGGACTCCCATTTTACATGCCCTTTAAAGCTATTGGAATAACATTTGGAGCTTTCTTCTTATTATTTTTATTTATTTCACTTTTCACTTCTCGACTAGTAAATGTAGAGCAATTAGTAGAATTAATAAAAGCAGAAGAAAAGCCAAAGCCTGAACCCAAAGCATCCTTTTGGCTGTCTTTATTCGCACTTATTTGTATTGGATTAGGATATACGGGTGTATTCCATAGTGTAAATGCAATTCAATATAAGGATATGAAATATGTATTATTCATGATGGCGACAGGGGTGAGCTTTGTTGTACTTGGAACGTACTTCTTATTTACACAGCTCAGTGTATATGTGTTACGTGCATTAAAGAAAAGGGAAAATATTTTCTTTAAGAAAACAAACATACTCACCATCTCAGATTTAGTGTATCAATTAAAAGATAATGCAAAAATGTTTTTTATGGTCACTATTATATCTGCCGTTGCCTTCACTGCAGTTGGAACTTGTATGGGATTAGGTAACTCATCTATGGCTGAATCGAATAGTCCCTTTGCATTTTCTTATCAGTCCTATAATAATAATCCTTTAGAAAAAGAGCATCTAAAAAAAATAGAAAGCCAACTCAATAATGGTGGGTTTAAATTCAAACAAGTAGCTTATTCAATAAAACAAATTCCAGATACCCTTTATAACAGTAATGTATTATTAAGCGTTATAAAAATAAGTGATTATAATAAGTTAGCTGAGGCATTTGGTTTTGAAAAAGAAAGCTTAAAAAATGAAAATGATAGTATTGTCATACCTGCAAGAAAATTCGCTAATACAAAATCGAATCAAAATAACTTTCGATTGTCGCATAGAAATATAAAAATAGATATGCATGTAAATAAAACACTAACGCCAAAAGAACTACAAGATACAAACATAACGACAATTATTATACCAGACGCAGTATATAATCAAATGATAGTGGATCCAGAGAATTACCGTGGTGAATCCACCATTAATGGTTTTATTGTGAAGGATTGGGAGAACACGAAAAAAGTTGCTGAAAAAATCGTGACTACTCTTCAGAAAGATAATGAAGGTATACATGAGCCTGTATTATACAACGAACAATATAAATTTTCTTCTTTAATATCTACATGGATAGTGATGAAACAAGGTTTTGGACTTGCATCCATCATGAGTGTATTAATAGGCATTGTTTTCTTTACGTTTGCTGCAAGCTTTTTATATTTCCGATTATATACAGACTTAGAACGAAATCAGCAGCAATATAAAATGATAGCAAAAGTTGGTTTAAGTAAACCTGAATTAAAGAAAATTGTGTCACGTCAACTTGCATTGTTATTCTTTTTACCAATTGCAATAGCGATTACACATAGTACAGTTGCTTTTATGGCCTTACAAAAGTTAGCTAATTTTTCAGTCTTGGGTAGTTCCGTTATGGTATTAATTTGTTTCTTAGTTTTGCAAATTATATACTTTTACTTTGTTCGATCTCAATACTTGAAAAAAATGTATAAAACGATTTTTTAATTTAAATATAATTAAAAGAAGGAGAATATAGATTGAAAAAAAGAATTGGATTATTAATAGTAGCTAGTATTTCGATTACCATGTTAGGAGCATGTTCATTATTTGGTACAAAAGACTCTCCAGCAAATGGGCTTTCAATAGAGGTAGAGCAGTTAAATGAACAAACAAGAAATTCTATAATTGACTCATACAAAGATATAACAACCTCACAAGACCTATATCAATTAAAAGAAGGGACTATAGATAATAATAAGCTTGACATAAAGCTACCGACTAAATTTGGGGATTCTATGGATACTGCTACTAGTAATTTACTATTTATTAGTAGAACAACTGCTGAAAAAATGAATAAAAAGGGACTTATTCGTGAAAGGGATAATAACGAGGGGCTCCTATCTTCAGTCCCTCTTGATTCGTTACCAAAAATAGAAAAAGATGAAACTATCATATTTGCAAATAAAGAATATAAAGACTTGAAAGAACTAACATTTGATGAGAAAAAAATGAATGTTCAATATAAAGGGGATGTATGGCTATCTCCATATCGTGGTGGATCCAACGTAATCCTATTAATTGTAGATGATACATTATTTAAAGAAATAAATGGGAAAGAAAAAACTAGACAGATTCTATCTTTTAATAAATCTTTTGGAAATCATAATTTACTCAATCAAGGGAAAGCACCAGAATTAAGTAAGGAAATAGATAAAGTGAATACGGCTTTAGGTACTGAGGGTAAGGGAGCCGTTGAATTTGTAAATATTACAGAAAAGTAAACAATTTCGTTTATACGGGTAGAACCCCGTCACCATCAAGTTAAGAAAAACAAATATATCATCAACATAGTGTTGTTGTGACAGATTATGATGAACAATATGTATATATTAACGCCTCGAAGTGATGAAGATGACACTTTTACTTTAAGTGATTTTTTTGTAGCGTTTATATTTTTGTTATTTTCTGATGTAGAATCCTTACTATAAGGATTCTATTTTTTGTATCAAAAATCTATAAAGAAAAAAGATAAGATCGGCGAAAACGAACTAAAAGGTATTTTAAATGAATTTTTCAAAACAACACTAATAATGGTTCGCTAAATATATTCGCTCCTTATGTTTGTGAGAAGCTTAAAATCTTCCCTCTTCCAATGCAGCTTAACCATAAATTTAATTTTTTTGTAAATGTGGAACTATTTCATTACTTGCACTGTCTATTAAGCGTTAAAACATTTTTTATTTAATATTTTAAGAAAGGAATAATCATTTATAACTAAAGGAGTAGATTGAATTGAAAAAAATATGGATGCTGCTTTTCTGTTGTTTTGGAGTTATGTTGGTAGGATGTAATAAAAACGAACCGCCAAAACAAGCATTTGAAGAATATATTAATTTATGGAATGATAAAAAATTTGCAAATATGTATGATCATTTATCAGAGCATGCAAAAAAGACGATTTCAAAAAAAGATTTTACCGAGAAATATCAAAAAATCTATGAAGGTATTGGAGTTAAGAATTTAAAAATTAAAACGAAAGGAGAGAATACTAAAGAGAAAGAACGTTTTCTTTTTGAAGTTAAAATGGATACGGATGGAGGAACAGTTTCATTCATCCATGAAGCAAAACTTGTGAAAGATAAGGAATCTTGGAAAATAGATTGGACACCAGACTTCATTTTCCCAGGCATGAAAAAAGATTACAAAGTACGTATGCAAATAGAACAAGGAAAACGCGGAGAAATATATGATCGAAACGGAAAAGGGCTTGCAACGAATGGTAAAGCGTCTGAGGTTGGAATTATTCCAGAGAAACTAGGTGAAACGGCAGCGCAAACGAAAGAAACAGTAGCACAATTACTTGATATGTCTACAGAAGAGATCGATCAGAAGCTCACAGCAAAATGGATAAAACCAGATTCCTTTGTACCAATCGGTATTTTAAAAGAGGGAAGTAGACAGAATGATTATATTGAATTAGAAGGAGTTTCATCTCGCCCAGTAAATATTCGTACGTATCCATTAGGAGAAGCAGCGGCACACTTAACTGGATATATAGGAAAGGTGAATGCAGAGGAGTTAAAATCGCTTCAAAAAAAAGGTTATCAAGCAGATGATTTAGTGGGTAAGGCAGGTTTAGAAAAAGTATTAGAGAATAAATTGCGTGGTGAAAAGGGTGGACGCGTATTTATGGAAGATGAGAACGGGAAAGAGATTAAAAACGTAGCAAAAAAAGAAGCAAAAGAAGGGGAAAATGTTACGTTAACAATTGATGCTGCAATTCAAGAAAAAATCTTTAATGAGATGAAAAATGAAGCAGGATCAAGTGCAGCGGTCAATCCTAAAACGGGTGCAACAATCGCACTTGTAAGTAGCCCTGCTTATAATCCAAATACAATAGTTAGAGGAGCATCAAAAGCTCAACGAGAAGCATGGAATAACGACTCGAAACTGCCAATGATGAATCGCTTCACACAAGCATTTGTACCAGGTTCCGTATTTAAAACGATTACAGGTGCAATTGGTTTGGAAATGAAAACAATAAATCCTAAGGAAGAATATAAAATCCAAGGATTGAAGTGGACAAAAGATTCATCGTGGGGAAATTATTATGTAACACGTGTGAAAGATGCTAGTCCAATTGATTTTGATAAGGCAATGAAGTACTCTGATAATATTTATTTTGCTCAACAAGCTTTGAAAATGGGAAAAGATCAGTATTTAAGTGAATTTAAGAAGTACGGATTTCATGAAAAATTACCAATCGAATACGAATTTCCTATTTCAACAATTGCAAAAGATGGGATAAAAAACGATATTCAACTAGCAGATACCGGATATGGACAAGGACAAGTATTAATGACACCACTTCATTTAGCATTAACATATGCACCGATTGTGAATGAAGGGAATATTCCGTCGCCTCATCTGTTAAAAGAGGCAAAAGTAGCGGGGAATTGGAAAGAAAACGTGGTTTCTAAAAAGAATCAAGAGATATTAAAGAGTGCATTAATAAAAGTCATTAATGACCCTGATGGCGCTGGGAGAATTGCTAAGGTTGATGGTGTAACTCTTGCTGGTAAAACCGGTACAGCAGAACTGAAAGAGTCGAAAGAAGCAGACGGAAAAGAACTTGGATGGTTTGCAGCTTTTGATGCAAATGCGCCAGACATGATTGTTACCATGATGATTGAAGATGTAAAAGGAAGAGGGGGGAGTAATGTTCCCGGCGAAAAAGTAAAACATGTTTTTCAGAAATAACACTAAATTATAAAGTGAAATCTTTTACTAAATTTATTATATGAATGCTTAACCCAAAGGTATAAATTGGGCAAAACAAAGAATAATTAAGTTTCAAAAAAGCATTCTCCCTAATTGAGAATGCTTTTTCTATGTTATTGTGGCTCTAGAAAGTTGATATCGCATCATTTTCATTATGTAAATCAAATTCTATGGTTTCAAAAGTGATTTTTGAAATAGTATTTGCAAGTACGGGCTGAATATGGAGTCTGTCATCGAAAAGAATGTAAAGGTGATGATTTAATGAAATGTATTGAACACCTTTACATTTTTCAGGAGAATTCTTCTATCAAAAAAAAGATAAACAATGGAACAAATGAAACTTGTATCATGTCTATATATTGAAACCATATTAAAAGTGAGGGCAGTTTTATGTTTATTCAAATAAGTTTGAGGTGTGGAAATGGAACAGAAGTTTATTGAAAAATGTAATCATGATGAGCTTGACTATGTTATAAAAGACTATTGGGAAGATGTATGGAATTATTCATTTATTATTACGAAAGATCCACACTTATCAGATGACATCACACAAGATGTCTTTATAAAGGTTTTTAAACATTGGCATTCGTTTCGAAAGGAGTCATCTATTAAAACGTGGATATTAAAAATTACAAGAAATACGGCAATAAACTATTTGAAATCCTCTTATTTTAAAAGGATATCTTTAGTGGGATTTTTTAGTGACGATAAGCAATCTCCATCGGCAGAACAAGAATTTTTTAAGCAAGAGGAAATGAACGATGTATGGGATGTTGTATTAAAACTACCTAAAAAACACCGCGAAATACTAATATTGGACGCGAAATATGAATTGTCTTATGAAGAAATGGCTGAAACATTAGATGTATCAATTGGAACAGTCAAATCCAGATTAAGCCGAGCGAGAAGTAAGGTTTCAAAACTAATAGGGGAGGGTAGAAGTGATGAACAGTAAAAAAAATCCTGACTGGTATAGCAAATTAAAAAACGGACCAATGGAGCGTCGTAAAGATGAAGAAGAATTTATTAATAAAATAAAGCAATCGGTATATCAAAATAGTGAAGTAGATTCTGTAACATATAAGAGACCACCTCGTAAAAAAGCATTGCCTGTTGTAGTTGTTTTGGTTTGTACAATGTTATTTTTTATTGTTCAACAACCTGGGCTTGATGATAATAAATCACCGGTACAAAGTAGTACTCAAATTAAGTCGAAAATAAAAGATGAGTCTGCTCAAGATCCATCATTAAAGCAATTTATAAATGATTTATCTCGAAGTACAATTTCAAAAAATGAAAATGACTTGTATAGAGCGTTAAATGATGAAGTTCTATTTAAAGGGAGTATGTATAAGAAGGATGAATGGAAGTTTGATGAAGACATTTTTCATGAGTTGCAAGTCGCTCTTCCAATGGGAGGAGAATTTGCAAATGATACAAAAAAAGTATACAAAGTACCAAGTGGATTGACAGAAAGTAACCAACCAAAGCAAGCACATTTTATATATGCAACGGTTACTGGAAATAAAACGAAAATTTTAGCTGAACCAAAACAAGAATCACAAGTTTTATATGAAGTATCGAATGAAATGGTAAAAGCTTGGATTCCAGAAAAAGTGCAAAATGATGGATATATAAAAATATCGACAATTAACGGTGATACTACTGGATATGTACAAAAAAAGTATGTTTTAACTGATATTAAGTATTCATTTATGTTCGAAAAGAATGATAATGGTGAATGGAAAATAATAAATATAGACTCTATATGGTAAAAGAGGAAGGTTCACTTTAATGAACCTTCCTCTTTGTTATTATTTTCTTTTTGAAGTGTATGCCAAGACTCTAAAATTTCTGATGTAACGAGAGCAGCGATGTTTTTTTCTGAATTACTACCAGGAATAACGACAGAAATAGCAATTTGTGGATCTTCGGTAGGAGCATATGCAATGAAAAGAGAATGATTTATCATTCTTTCTTGCTCATTCGGAAAACCTGTAATACCCGTTTTACCTGCCACATGAAAGGGCAAGTTTTTAATCTCCTCTATATTTTGACTCATCCCACCTTGCACGACGCTCCAAAATTTCATAGGATAACGATTTGAACTTTCTAAAATTGGCTTAAACTTTTTTGTTTCCTTACCGTCCTGACCAATAATAGCACTTACGATTTGAGGTTTATATTTATCACCTTTACTTGCCAAAGTTGCTGCATATTGAGCAAGTTGAAGAGGGGTATGCACTTCATTTCCTCCCCAAGAGGCATTTAATAAAGCGGAGATTCCATTTTCAAACTTATTAGATGGATGGAATTCATATTGTCCGTCTTCTTCAAAGGGTAAATCAATCCCGGTTTTAGAACGTAGGCCGAATTGCATTAAATAATCTGTCCATATATGTGCCACTTTTTCTATATTCCCATTATTTTGGTTGAATAAGGGCAGAGCTACTTTTGCTGTCATAAATGTGTTAGATGAATTAATGATAGCCTGCCTCGGTGTAATCTCACCTGTAGGCGTTCCAGGTGCATTCGTAATGTTATTTTGATTATCATACTGAAAACTACCCTTATCTAAATAAGTATCTTCAGGTTGAAAAAGCTTTTCGTTTAATCCAATTAAAATAGTAAGTGGCTTTATAGTAGAGGCCATATTTACATAAGATTCACCATACTTTAATTTTTGAATTGCTTTATTTTGCGAAAGTGATTTAATGTTTTCATTTTTAGATGATACATGTGTATGTAATATATTTGGATTAAAAACTGCCGAGTTGGCCATAGTTAAAATTGCGCCAGTTTTTACATCGGTGACTACAACATAACCAGCATTAGCATCAGGTATTTTCTTAATTTGAGATCTTAATGCTTCCTCTGTTTTTTGCTGCAATTTAGAGTCTAAAGCTAGCCGGACATCTTTTCCTTTTTGTACTTTTTGAATGTTCCATAAGAACTTTTTATTATTCATTTTAAAAATCAGAGTTTTTCCGGGTTTTCCTTTTAAATCATTTTCATATTGAAGCTCAATCCCACTTTTTCCAACAGGTCCATACTTAGAATTAAGGTCATTTTCTACATACCCAATTAGCTGTGAACCAATTTCGTGTTTAGGATAATATCGAATCCATTCATCTTTGATTATTACATTATTGGGTTTGTTCTTGTTTATGAATGTAAGTTCACTCTCATTTATGTCAGAGTATAACGGTATATCATTCATAGTCTGCTTTTTACAAGATTGTTGTAATTGTGATTTTATGTCCTCTGCAGAAATATCATGTTGAAACTTGTTTGAAAATTGATTGAAAAAAGCTAATGTGTTTGATGTATCTTGATTCGATAGTTTTTCATCATTAGAAGTGCAATATAGAGACTTAACTTTCTTATTTGTAGCTAGTATTACACCATTTTGATCAAAAATTTTTCCTCTTTCAGCTGAAGAAGTTGCGATAGTAATTGAAATGAAGTTGATTTTTAATAAAATTAGTAAAATCAAACCTACAGTAGAAAGAACCGCAAAAAATCTCCATCTTTTTGTATGTAACATATAACCCTCCCTTATGTAGCCTATTTCATCTTATAGTTAATTATTTTTTTTGTAAATGTGGAACAACTTTATTACTTAGATTGTCTATTAAGTATTACAGCATGAAGAAAGGAATAATCAGTATGAAAAGTTACTAGCAAGTCTATTTGTAAGTTTAACATGAGTCATTATACAGTTTAGCATTTCTAATGCAAGTGATAAAAGAATTAGAGAGAAAAACAGGAAAGGAGATTTATCAATTACGCGGCTAAACGAAAAGGAATTGACGCTTACAAGGATTTAGAAAAAAGGATAAGACACTATTTATAACTGAATGGTGGTTTCTAATATATAGGGAACGTATTTATTATATTTATTTACTAAGTATTAGTGAGGAGTTCCGGAAGAATTATATGGAGGATTTATGAAAAAACAAAAAGAAAAGAAGCAGCAGACATATATATCTATTCGATTAAATATAATGTTCCTTTGCATATTTCTACTATTCTCAGCTATTATTATGCAGCTAGGAAAAGTACAAATCGTTGAGGGAGAGGCTTATAAGAACCAAGTGGAAAACAGTCAAAATGAAACAACTAGTATACCGGTTCCACGTGGACAAATTCTAGATCGAGAAGGGAAAACAGTCGTTAATAATAAATCTCTTCGCACAATTACGTATACAAGGGTGAAGGGGATTAAGAGTGAAGATATTCTAAAAACAGCAAAAGAATTGGCGAAAGTACTTGAAATGCCCGAACAAGATATAAATAAGTTAACCGATATCGATAAAAAAGATTTCTGGATGCAATTGAATACGAAACGTGCGGAATCAAAGATTACTAAAAAAGATATAGGAAAGTTTAAAGAAAAGGGAATAGAGGGAAAAGAACTAGACAAAAAAATTCAAGACTTAAGACGAAGTCGCGTTACAGAAGTAGAATTGGCAGAATTAACAGCACAAGATTTAAAGGTTTTAGCTATTAAAAGTAAAATGAGTTCAGGTTATCAACTGACACCACAAATTATTAAAAAAGATGTGACAGATCAAGAATATGCGCGCATAAGTGAAAACCTTGCGGAGTTTCCAGGAATAGATGCAACAGTTGATTGGGAACGTAATTATGTAAATGGTAATTTATTTCGTTCCGTGTTAGGTAATATTACAAGCAGTGAAGAAGGATTACCGAAAGAAAACTTAGATTCTTATTTGGTACGTGGATATAACCGTAATGATCGTGTAGGAAAAAGTTATATTGAACAACGATATGAAGATGTATTACACGGCACAAAAGAAGAAGTGAAAAACATTACTGATAAATCAGGAAACATTGTTAGCGCAGAAATAATCTCTAAAGGAAAAAGTGGTAATAGTTTAACATTAACGATTGATATGGAATTACAAAAGAAAGTGGAAGAAAGTATTGAGAAAAATTTGAGAGCTTTTAAGAGTTCAGAGCCACTGTTGGACCGAGCTTTTGTCGTCATGACGAACCCAAATAATGGGCAGATTTTATCTATGGCAGGCAAAAAGATTGTAGAAAAAGAAGGGAAAATAGAGATTGAGGATTTGGCATTAGGTAACATGACAACTTCGTATGAGCTAGGGTCAGCTGTAAAAGGTGCTACTTTATTAACTGGATATGAGACAGGGGCAATACATCCAGGAGATCAATTTTATGATGCACCGATGAAATTTAAAGGTACACAAGCCAAGAAATCGTGGAATGTATCCGGATTTGGTAATATTAATGATTTACGAGCTTTACAAGTATCTTCGAATGTATACATGTTCCAGACAGCTTTAAAAATTGCGGGAGTTAATTACGTACCAAATGGTTCGTTGGATATTAAACAAGAAGCATTTGATACAATGCGCTATTATTTTAAGCAATTTGGTTTAGGCGTCCCAACAGGTATTGATTTGCCGAATGAAATAATTGGACAAACGAGAAAAGTAGATAGTCAACCTGGTTTTTTATTAGATTTTTCTATCGGTCAGTATGATACGTATACGCCATTGCAATTGGCACAATATATTTCAACGATTGCTAACGGTGGATATAGAATGCAACCCCAAATTGTACAGGAAATAGGAGAACAATCAATAAAAGAAGAGGAAGTTGGCAAAGTTATACGCTCTATAGAGCCTGTCGTATTAAATCGAGTTGATATGAAGAAAGAACATATTGATCGGATAAAAGAAGGCTTTAGATGGGTATTCCAAGAAGGTGATGGAACTGGCGTGAAGTATTTCAAGAATGCTCCATACAAACCAGCAGGAAAGACAGGGACAGCTCAAACTGTATATGGTGGAGATGATCCAATTGGTAGAAATGCAAAAGGAGAACGTATGGAATGTTACAACTTAACATTAGTTGGATATGCTCCATATGATAATCCAGAAGTAGCATTTTCTGTAGTAGTCCCATGGCTTCATGATGATAAAAATGGAATTAATTCTATAATTGGAAAGGAAGTTTTAGATGCATACTTTGATTTAAAACAGCAACGTATGCATGGTGAAGCTGCTAGTACAGATAGTTCGAATCAAAATTAGTAAAATTTGTGCACTTTTCTCAGGGGAAGAGACCCTGTTTATATAAAAGCCTTTATAAGTTAAAGAAAAAGGAAGATTTGAAATAAGAGATAGCAGCTATCATAGTTGCTATCTCTTACCTTTGTTAATATCTTGGCTACTAGTTAAAAAGGTTTTAAATTTATGGAACAAACTTGTTTCTTAGATGGTCTATTATTTGTACGTATAAAAACAGGTGTTCAGATACAGTGTATTGAATTTACAACTTGTTTTTAGTATTGAAAATTTGAAAGGAATGATGATTTTGAAAAACAAAAGGATGCTAAAAATAGGTATATGCGTTGGCATATTAGGTTTAAGTGTTACAAGCCTAGAAGCTTTTACAGGAGGGGCATTGCAAGTTGAAGCGAAAGAAAAGACCGGACCAGTTAAACATAAAAATCATGCGACGTATCAAGAATTCTCTCAACTTGAGAAAAAATTTGATGCTCGATTAGGTGTGTATGCTATTGATACTGGTACAAATCGAACAATTGCATATCGACCTAATGAGAGGTTTGCCTTTGCATCAACCTATAAGGCCTTAGCGGCAGGGGTATTGCTGCAGCAAAACTCAATTGATAAATTAAATGAAGTTATCACTTATACGAAAGACGAATTAGTTGAATATTCACCCATTACAGAGAAACATGTAGATACAGGCATGAAACTTGGGGAAATTGCAGAGGCGGCTGTTCGTTCCAGTGATAATACAGCCGGGAACATTTTATTTAATAAAATAGGCGGACCTAAAGGATATGAAAAAGCACTTAGACAGATGGGTGATCGGGTTACTATGGCTGATCGCTTTGAGCCAGAGTTAAACGAAGCTACTCCAGGAGACATTCGTGACACTAGTACAGCAAAAGCAATTGCTACCAATCTTAAGGATTTTACGGTCGGAAATGCGCTTCCAGCTCATAAACGTAACATTCTTACAGAGTGGATGAAAGGAAATGCTACAGGAGACAAACTTATTCGTGCAGGCGTACCAACTGACTGGGTAGTTGGAGATAAATCAGGAGCTGGAAGTTACGGGACACGAAATGATATTGCTGTCGTTTGGCCGCCAAATAGAGCACCCATTATCATCGCAATTTTATCCAGTAAAGATGAGAAAGAGGCTACCTATGATAATCAACTAATTGCAGAGGCAACTGAAGTGATAGTTAAGGCTCTTAGGTGATAATTTCTCAATTCTTTACTTAATGTAATTGAAAATAAGAACTTGGATAGCGATTCTTTTTAATGTGAAAAGAATCGCTTTTTTGTATTCCTATAATGAATAGTAAGTATATAAGCAAAAATTATTATTTCATGGACAATTTATCCCCTAAAGTGCATGAAGGGAATTTTCTCCTGTGGTGTTCATAACAATTTAAATAATAACCCCAAGGCTCAATATAAGACTGTCTTAGGGTTGTTATTAGTTAAAACGCTTTTTTTAGCATGTAAATGAGAGTCCACTTCATCTAAAAGGAGTAAAGAATCAGGAGCTAAATATTAATATATTGGTTCAAAACCTAATTAACATTTAAACAATTTAAAATGAAAATTCGAATTTATTAACGCTGATAAACTGTCAAATAATCACAGACCCTGTAAAATTTACAGGGCCGGAAACAGGGGGAAGGGAACACATAGTTTATTAGCTACATAATAGCATAAGTTTTTTTGGGAATTACATATGAAATTTGACAACTTTAAGAACAAGATAGAAGGTTTTTAAGAGAACAAATATACTACTGAAATCCGATTAGATTTAAAAAGAAAAGACACCTTTTTGGTGTCTTTTCTTTTTTTGTATACAGCTCACACGAGGAACTTATTCTGGATAAAAACTACGAATAACCAGAAAATATGCTTGAAATTCTTGTCTTCAGATTTGTAAAATCCAAAAAATAAAGAAATTGAGGAGGAATTCAAGACACCAATAGGACACGTATTGGTAAACAGGTTCAAAAATAGTATATGTGAAAAGAAAAAGTCTTATACAAAAAGTAGACAGAATCCTACCCTTTTTGCCTTTTCAAAAATCAATTTCTATTCTGTTTAAAATCAGTACAGCACGCTATTTCTATATAGTTTGAAATGAAATCAGAAAAAGTATACATGAAAATGGCAGACAACAATTTTGGTTGCCTGCCGGTGCCAATGAATTGAATGAGTTAGTCAATTACAATAAATTGCTTTCCCATTACCAGAAGAGTGAAGCCGCTAGTTCAAACGGCTTAGACATAGTTTGCCTAATAAATAAAAAATTATGAGTAAAAATTCTGTTTGCTCTATATGAAAAGATAAATAGATATTCATCAAACAAGGTTAATAAAGCATATCTTGAATAGAGAGTGTAGGAACGAAATAAAGAAAAGGATGTTTATTAAGGAAGAGACTGACCCAGGAGTGGGACTTTTGGACAGGATTTGGGGAGCGGTAGTTGCTTTTGGCATTGCGACTAATATCGTTGCTTGTATAATGGCAATATACATTCAAAAATATGAGCTAATGATAAACTGCCTTACAAATATTTTGTTTTTAATCGTGATAGCTATAACTTTTATTAAAATGAAAATTAATACTTGGATGGCTTTAGGATTTACGTTGGTTGTAATAGAAAAAGGAATTAAGGCAGGATATGAGTTCTACACACATGACTACTATGGTGTCAGTTGGAGTTTAGCGATAATTGTCTATTGCATATACGAAATGCAAAATTATTACATTGAAACAAATGAATAGCCGAAAAAAATAAGGTGTGGGGAAGCTGAATTCTTTTCAAAATATAAAATAAAGAGGGATAAAGACTTTCTTTTATGTATGCAAACAATATACGCCTATGTATTATAAAGATAAAATTAAAAACTCTATGAAGTAACGAAATCCAGCTCACAGTTAATGTAGAGAAGAGAGGAGAAGGTTATGGAGAAATATGATCAAGTTTTTGGGAAAACAGATCGTCTTATTTTGAGAAAGTTGAGTATTGATGACACTAAATACTTTCATTTTTATCGCTCTAATCCGGAAGTAGCTAAATTTCAGTCATGGGATAATTATCAATATCATGAAGCAGAAACTTTTGTAAATGAACAAATTAATAATAATCCTAATCAACCAGGTACTTGGTTCCAGTTCGCAATTGCTTTGGCTGAAAATAATAAAATGATTGGAGATTGTGCACTTCACACGCTTTTGAGTGAACCTCGTATCGTTGAAATTGGATATACTCTTTCCCCAGAATATCAGGGAAATGGCTATGCAACTGAGGCTATTTATGCTTTATTGCATTATATATTTCATTCGTTAGGAAAGCATAAAGTGATTGCTTTCTCGGATGTCCGAAATAACAAGTCTATTTCTGTGCTAGAACGTGTGGGTATGAGGCGAGAAGGTCATTTATTGCAAAATTATATGTTAAAAGGACAGTGGATTGATGAATATCAATATTCAATTTTGAAGTCTGAATGGAAGGGCGCTACATATTTACTAAATTCAGAAACGAAGTAAGATGGGAGTAAATTTTAATACTATAAAAAAGACACTACAAGAGTGTCTTTTTTTTGAAAATACTCTATAATTAACTTTGGGGAAGGTAATGTTAGAGTATTCGTTTAGCATTATCTTTGTAATAGATAAACCATGAAATTGAATGATTTTGTGGTTTATTTTTTTGTGTAATAGATGTTACAGTATTTGCCGTGATCTATTGATTTTTATAACCATTTGGAGATGTTGCATTAAAAATCTAACATCGAATAACGGTTCCGGAATATATCGTTGCGAAATGATCTCCCATATCCCAAACGGTAGTTGATTGTATATAGCCCTTAAAGCCTTCTGAAGAGTAATAAATTTCTTTTGGTATACTTTCTTTAGATTGGAAATGTGCTTTAGAGTACTTTACATAATGGGTTTTAATAACTTTTGATTCAGGAACAATAGTGTTTTTTTGTTCCAATGTTTCTCTAGCATTAGAAGATGGTATGAATTTTACAGTGTCTTGGTAATTATGATCTAAGGTGTCAGCTTGTACACTGTGTGAAGAAACAAAGACGCTTAAACTACTTCCTGCAATTAATGTTGCAAATGCTAACTTTGAGAATTTTGTTAATCTGCTCATTCTATAATCCCCTTTGCATTATTTTGTAAGGTATCTCCTTACACCTCACAGTCTATATCCACTACAAAAGGGTGTACATACATATTGATAGACAAAATTCTGCAAAATACCACATGTTTTTTGGATTGTGTATAATAATCCAATGTTTAAGAATTTATCAGAAGTAAAAAGGTATGTCTTATATAAAAGAAAATGAATAATTTATGCAGAGTTTGTATATAAAATTATTGTTTAAATATTCTAAAATGAGTTGATAAAGATTCTTGGATGTTTTTTAGAAAACAAATGATTCCCTATGTGAAATTTGGAAGATTAATTCTCTTTTTAGGTTTTTTTCTTTAGAGAATTCACATGCGTGGATTATAATTAAGATTCAAATGTAAAATATCTAAAGAAATAAGTACAAGTATACATTTTGAAGATAAACATATTGTATATTATGAAAAACTTCTTTATTCATTTATTTTTTCTCATTTCTTAATAAAGATAGTGGTAAATTGAAATTAGATAGTAATTAAAAGAGATCAAAAATTTTATTTATAGATGGGATTAATCGTGCAGCAGCAGCTGAAATCATTAGTGGTAGAGGAGATAATATTTTTGCTCCAAATGACACAATTAAGCGTGACGAAGTGGTCATTATGATTGATCGATCGTTACAATATAAAAATATTATTGGAAAGCTAGTAGACTTGCCTTTTAGTGATCAGAACTTAGTGTATGATAAACAAGCTGTACAACGCGTTTATGGACTAGGGATTGTAAAAGAAAATGAAAAAAATGAATTTATAATTTATGCCCAAAGGTACAGCCGCTCGCGGAGAAGTCGCTGCCTTTCTGAATAGAATGCTACATGTATTAAATAATAATAACAATAATACAATAGGTGTTGTTACCATAACTGGTTCTGGAGTAAATCCGCGCAAGGGGCCTGGGACGACTTATGAAGTAATTCGTAAACTAAGTAAAAATGAATCATATTCTGTATACAAGGAACAAAATGGATGGTTAAGTATTGGTGATGAACAATGGGTATATTATGCCCCTAGTTATATCCTTTTTACTAAAAATAAATAGTTACTAAAAGACTCGTGTAAAACAGAAAGCATTCTTGTTAGCAAGAATGCTTTCTACTTTTTTATAATTAAATTTCAAATATTGCGAGAGATTTATATAAGAAAATCTATATATCATTTTTATATTTATAAATCTTGTCTGAAATAAAATATATTAAAAAATTCTTATTTTTTTTGTAATTCTTGTTTTAAATCTTTCGAAATCTGTTGAACACTTTCTTTATCAGGTTGTGCATAGTATATACCATCTATATATTTATCATTACATTTAATCTGCCTTTTGTTAATGTTAGGTGAGTGGTCCATCATAGTTTTAGCAATAGAGAACATATCTGTTGTGGATAAATTGGTAGACATATGTGGACTAACTGTATCTAATATACTATTAAACTTGCTTAATGAGTTCATGGTTAATATTTTATTTCCAATCGCCTCTATAACTAATAACTGCCGTTGTCCACGCATAAAATCATTATCAATATGGCGTGTCCTAGTCAAGGCTAAGGCCTGTTCGCCATTTAGGTGCTGATATCCTTTTTCCAAATGAATAGCATCAGCTTGGTCTTGGCTGTCCTGTTCTGTAAATGTGACGGGAACATCTACATCAATTCCTCCAATCGTATCAATAAGACTTAAGAATGAATCAAAATTAAATTTAATATAATAATCAACGGGAATATCCAAAAACTTTTCAACGGTATCTATTGTACTATCTATACCACCAAATGCATGCGCATGTGCAATTTTATCTTCTTTTGCTTTTATTGGTATATAGACTCGAGTATCACGTGGAATACTTAACAAATTTATTGCTGCCGTTTCTTTATTAATCGTAGCAACCATTAATGCATCTGACCTTGCGTTTTTTCCATATTCTCCTTCTCTTGTTTCACTATTATCCTCTCCCATGATTAAGATGGAAATATTATCTTTTAAAGGGGATATTTTATGTTCTCTTTTCATAGATTTGCGTCCTCTTTCGAGTTCACGATATGTTTTATCACTAAAGTTATAAAATTGAGAGTATATATATGTTCCTCCCAATAGGGAAATAAAAAATAACGTACCCAAAATAACTTTTATTTTATTGTGATAGATCCAATTTTTTTTCATGAAGATTCACCCTTTCTTTTTGTACTATATTCACATTAAAAAGGCCTTTGCTCATATGAGTAAAGGCCTTTTTCGAGACAAACAAACCTTGCTAAGAAAAAGCTAAACAAGTCGTTTTATCATAAAAGTCCCCCTCATTGAGTTTTAGCACTGTACAGCATAGGTTTAAAACCAGCTACATTAAGAAGGGCCTTAATTCGACCGTTCCTGTTGACCCATTGGCGTCTCTCGACATTTTTGGGTAGCAGCGTTTCTCTATACAGGAGCCTCACCTAACAGAGACATATATTATTTGCAGAAATAAGCAAATTACATGTTGTGTGTTTATCTACTGTGAAAATAATGTGTTTAAAATTTATCCCTTTGTACAAGATACAGGTTATAGTGAAAATGAGAGAGAATCAAGTTGAAATTTTTGTTATCTATCAGACGTCTTTGGTTTTAAATTTTTTATTTTTACATCAATCTTCAATAATAAAGCGTCAAGACACGTGTAATAATAAAAATAAATTAATTTTATAGTTTATAATTTTAAAAATTTAGTGTATAAATTGTAAAATTCGTTGTATAAATATAAACTATTATACAGATGTTTATATCTATGATTTGGGAATGTTTTGATATCAAAAGGTGGAGAAATAAGTTTTATTATTACTTGACAAGTTCAAAAATAGTGGATATGCTTTAACACGAAACAAGCAAAAAATTTTAAATATTTATAACCTGTTAGGTGAGGCTCCTATACAAACACAGGCTATTGCCCAAAAATATCGAAAGATGCCAATGGGTAGAACAGGAATTGTCGGATTAAGGCTCTTCTTAAGATAGCTAAGTGATGAATGATTCATCCTTTACGTTGTATAGTGCCAAAACTCAACTAGGGGGAATGAGCTTTATTTAGCTATGTCTTTTTTAAAATCAGCCTCCTCTAGTTGAATCACTAGGGGAGGTTTTTTATATGCGAAATTTTATTTGTAATAAATCTCTTATAAAAGGGGGGAAAACTAATGATTGATGATATTGATCCCATATTTATTAAGAAATTTGTTTTCCCAAAAGTGGGAAAATGATAACAAGTACCACTGTCCTTAAGGAGGAATTACGATGAAAAAATGTTTACAACGATTATTAACGACAAAAGACATCCACTTAGTAGGAGAACTTATAAAAACTCAATCCTATGATATTGCAATGGAAATGAAAGATTTTCATCATAAAGATCAGATATCTTTAATGAAATGTTTTCCTGCTGAAAAAGGTGCGAAAATTCTTAGTTACCTTACTCCAGAGGAGCAATATAATATTTGCACCAACTTGCCTGTGGATAAAGGAGAAGGGCTATTAGCTAGGCAATCTATTGATGACCTTGTTGATGTAATTCTTTCAATTCATCCACTTCAGGCTGAAAAACTGATACAACTTTTGTCTGAAGAATCTCAACAAAGAATTAGAAGTCTGCTGGTTTTTCAATCTGGAACAGCGGGCAGTTTGATGACAATTGACTATATTGCTGCCAGGGAAAATTGGAAAGTGAAAGATACGCTTTCACATATTAGAAAAATTGGAGCAGGGGTAGAATCAATTTCGTATATTTATGTTCTTGATTCGCGTGGTCAGCTTAATGGAATTGTTTCTATTCGTGAATTATTGCTAGCTTCAGATGATAAGACTTTATCATCAATAATGGCATTGGATGTTATTTCAGTTTCAGTGGACCTAGACCAACAGGAAGCTGTACAAAAGCTAATGGATTATGATTTATCCGCTATACCTGTAACAACGATGGATAATCGGATGATAGGTATCATAACCTTCGATGATGCAATGGATGTTTTCGAAGAAGAAGCAACTGAAGATATTCAAAAATTAGGAGGGAGCACCCCATTAGATAAGCCATATTTCGAAACCTCTATTTGGCAAATATACCGTAAACGTATAGGGTGGTTATTACTTCTGTTTGTAGCAGAAGCATATACTGGTTCTGTACTTCGACATTATGAAGAAACTTTGACTCATGTAGTTGCATTGGCGTTCTTTATTCCATTGTTAATTGGAACTGGTGGAAATACAGGTACACAGGTCGTAACTACATTGGTTCGAGCTGTAGCTCTAAATGAGGTGAAATTTAAAGATATATTTCGTGTTATGAAAAAAGAAGCATTAGTAGGCATTTTACTAGGGCTTACATTAGCCGTGGCGGCATTAATTCGTGCGTACACTTTAGGCGTAGGTACAGAAGTCGCACAAGTTGTAGCTATTACTGGATTGTTCATTGTTATTTGGTCGTCTATTGTTTCATCTGTATTACCCTTGATTTTAAATAAGTTAAAGCTGGATCCAGCTGTTATCTCAGGTCCGTTCATTACGACATTAGTCGATGGAACGGGGTTAATTCTGTACTTTACCATTGCAAAAATGTTACTAGGCTTATAAGAAATTTATATTAAATTTTTTATACCTAAGTTCGTTCCTGCAAAGTTTGTAGACAAACTTGTTGGAAGTATAGAGAAAGAGAGAATAGAAATGAAAAAAGTATTCAAGTTACTGGATTATCCGTTGGTGTTTTCGCTTATCATTACAATTGTATTTGGAACTTTGATGATGTATAGTGCCAGCTCAATTGTTGCAGTTAAAAATTATGGCTATAGTAGTGATTTCTTTTTTCGCTCTCAATTAAATAAACTTTTTTTAGGAGTAATAGGATTAATAATTTGTATTGGACTACCTTTTCATATATGGAAAAAACGCATCGTTTCCGTGTGTATTGTAATGGTAAGTATTGTATTACTATTTTTAGTTTTATGGAAAGGAAAAGTTGTTAATAATGCACAATCTTGGATATTTGGAATACAGCCTGCAGAATTTATTAAACTGGGTGTGATTATTGTACTAGCAGGTTTTTTTTCAAAACGTCAAGAGGTGCAAAAATCATATTGGCAAGGCAGTGGTAAAGTTATTTTGTTTTTAATGTTTACGTTCTTTTTGATATACAAACAACCCAATTTAGGTTCTGCATTATTAATTTTAGGAATAGGGGCTAGTATGTTTATATGTTCTGGAATAAACATTACTATTTTAATGAAATGGATAACGGTTACTTCTATTGTTTGGGTACCGACTTTATACTTTATAGTTAAATATGGTTTATCTGATGTTCAAATGGCGCGTATTACAACGGTGTTCAATCCATTTCTTGATGCAAAAGGGGATGGTTACCAACTTGTAAATTCATTTATTGCCATAGGATCTGGTGGAGTTAGTGGACGTGGGTTTGGAAATAGTGTTCAAAAGGAAGGTTTTTTACCTGAGCCTCATACTGATTTTATTATGTCAATTGTATCTGAGGAGCTTGGAATTATAGGGGTACTAATCATTTTAACTGGTTTATTAACTATAGTAATTCGCTCTTTTAAGGTTGCTCAAGAGTGTAAAAGTCAATTTGGAAGTCTTATATCAATAGGAATCGGGAGTATGATAGGTCTTCAATCTATTGTTAATTTAGGAGGTGTCACGGGAATTTTCCCCCTTACAGGCACCCCTCTTCCATTTATTAGCTTTGGTGGAAGTTCTTTAATGGCTAATTTAATGGCAATGGGAATACTGATAAATATTTCAATTTTCAATAAAATAAACAGATAATATATTTGCTTATGGAGGAGAAATGTTAAATTTAATAAACAATCTTGATTATAATGGATTTCGGTATATAAATGAGCATGTGAAAGAAAATATATACATCGATTATTTAATGATTTTTTTTGCTGAATATGCTCAGTATATGTTCATACTATTATTTATGATTCTTTGGTTAAACAAAAAATATAAAAATAGAACCTGTGTAATTCAAGCTATTATAGCATGCTGTTTTGCTTTTGTATTTAATAGAATTATTGGATTGTTTTTTTATAGAGAACGACCATTTGTTTCTCATTTGAATATAAACCAACTTGTCGAGCATACCGCTAATGCCTCTTTTCCTAGTGATCATGCTACAAGTGCCTTCGCAATAGCTATAACTTTATGCTTATATGAAAAACGTTTAGGGAAAGTATTTTTATTGTTAGCTTTTTTAATTGCTTTTTCAAGGGTCTGGGTAGGAGTACATTATCCGCTAGATGTATTAATAGGAGCTGTTTTAGGACTTTTGTGGGCCTTCATAATCCATTATATAGTTAAAACTAACTTCAAAAATAATAAATAAAGCATCTACAATACTATACTAGCGATAGACCAAATTATATTCAAAAATTTTGCTGCTAATAATGAGGAAACTTATAAATAAAAATTACTTTTTATGGTGAGAATAATACTATTTAAGTGCTATTGCACTTCTAAATCTGATTGAAAATTCAGGGTGATTATAAAAATGTGGTTTTAAAATTATATTTTAAAAAACAGAGGGATTTTATTTAATGGATAGGAGGTAAAGTTGTTGCGATCTAATAAAAAAAAATCTTTTTATAATCAGGAAGTACTAAGCAAAAATTATAAAATGCTAAGTGAAATTGCAAAAAGTGATGTTGAGTCGACGTTATCTTTTTTTAAAACAACATCTCATGGACTTTCTCAGGAAGAAGCTACTAAGCGACTTGAAGTATATGGGAAAAATAAAGTAGTTTATCAAAAAAGAGTAAAATGGTATATAACATTATTTAATTCTTTTAGAAGTCCGTTTATTTCTCTGCTAATAATATTAGGGATGTTATCTTTTCTTACTAATGATATAAAGGGTACTATTATTGTAGGGATTATGGTGGCTATAAGTGCGTTAATTCGGTTCATACAAGAACTTCGTTCTCAGAAGTCTATAGAAAAATTAAAAAATCTTGTATATGAAAAGGTAACCGTTTTCAGGGGAGGAAATGGTTCATATAAGGAAAATAAGAGGGCAGTATTAGAAGAAAGTGGAAAGGTACAAGTTGCTCTTGAGAATCTTGTACCAGGGGATATTATAGAATTATCTGCCGGGAATATTATACCTGCAGATGTACGAATTATCTCATCGGAAAATTTACTTGTAAATCAATCATCACTAACAGGGGAAGCATTACCCATTGAAAAATCAAATCAGTATTTCTATATGTACAAAAAACGTAAAATTAGAAAAACCCAAAATTTAATTGAATTAGAAAATCTCTGTTTTATGGGAACTCATATCATAAGTGGTACCGCAAAAGCAATAGTTGTAGGTACTGGAACAGATACTTATTTTGGTTCAATAGCAAAGAATCAGTTCAAACTGAACAAGAAATCTGATTCCAGATTCGATAAAGGGGTAAGCAAAGTTAGCTGGCTATTAATTAAATTTATGATCATCATGACACCTATTGTCATGATGATACATGGAGTTATAAATGGGAACTGGTATGAGGCATTTTTATTCGCTATAGCTGTAGCGATTGGACTTACTCCAGAGATGCTTCCAATGATTGTAACCGCTAATTTAGCTAAAGGTTCTATTAATATGAGTAAAAAGAAGGTACTTGTAAAACAGCTATCTTCTATTCATAATCTTGGGGCTATGGATATTCTCTGTACCGATAAAACAGGCACGTTGACAGAAGATAAAATGGATCTGGTACGCCATACAGATACAAATGGAGAAAAGTCGGATGAAGTTTTGAAATTAGCGTATATAAATGGTTACTTTCATACAGCATATAAAAATGAAATTGATTTATCAGTTATACGTTATGTAAGAGATAGTAGTAAATATGATATATCTCAATACTCAAAAATAGATGAATGCCCATTTGATTTTGATCGAAGACGAGTTTCAGTTGTTTTAGAAAACAATGCTAACGAACGAATAATGCTATGTAAAGGTGCTGTTAAAGAAGTTGCATCAATTTGTAGTTATATAAAAGAAAATAATAAGATAATTTCTATTACAGATGAAATTCAACGTAAAAATAAACACTTAATTGAACTCTGGCAGGAACAAGGGATGCGAGTTGTCGCAGTTGCATATAAGCAGCTAAAGAGTGATAAAGTGGATAGTTACTCTATTGATGATGAATCAGATATGATACTTGTTGGATATGTAGGTTTTTTAAATCCACCCAAACAATCGGCTATCGTTGCACTTCATACTCTACAAAAGAAAGGAGTACAAGTGAAAATTTTAACTGGTGATAATGAGTCCGTGACAAGAAATGTATGTAGGAAAATGGGCTTGTATATAGGAGAACCAGTACTGGGTTATGAAATTGATAGTCTTCCTGATAAGGCATTAGGAAAACTTGCAAGTAAAACAAGTGTGTTCACAAAATTAAATCCTAGTCAAAAATTCCGTATTATTAAGGCACTTCAAATGAATGGTCATACAGTTGGGTTTATGGGAGATGGAATTAACGATGTGTTTGCTTTAAAACAGTCTGACGTTGGTGTATCTATCCATACAGCAGATGATATTGTTAAAGAGAGTTCAGATATTATACTTATAGAAAAGGACTTACATGTTTTAGAAGATGCTATAGTGGAAGGTCGGACAACGTTTGGAAATATACTGAAGTATATTAAGATGACAGCAAGTTCAAATTTTGGAAATGTATTAAGTTTATTAATTGCTAGTGCATTTCTTCCTTTTCTTCCAATGCTACCAATTCAAATATTATGTCAAAACTTACTATATAATCTATCCCAACTTTCAATTCCGTGGGATAAAGTAGACAATGAATTTTTAGTAAAACCAAGAGGTTGGGATACAAAAGATTTATTTCGTTTTATTATTTTTATTGGGCCGGTAAGTAGTGTTTTTGATATAATCATTTTTATCGTAATGTGGAATGTATTTGGTGCAAATATTCCTGAAATGCAATCCTTATTTCAAACAGGTTGGTTCGTAGTAGGGTTATTAACACAATTATTAATTGTGCATATGATTCGTACTCAACATATTCCTTTCCTACAAAGTACGGCTGCTAGGCCAGTTTTGATGCTTACAGGCTTAGTTATGATTATAGGGATTTTCCTTCCATTTACCAGTTTAAGTACTCAAATTGGCTTAACTCCACTTCCATTTTATTATTTTCTGTGGTTATTGGGAATTTTGACAATCTATGCTCTAGTTACTCAGATTATAAAGAGAATATACATCAGGAAGTTTAATCGATGGCTTTAAAACTAAAAAATTTGGTCAAAAAACAAGTTTTACTAAATACTACACATCCTTTATGGATAAGGAATTAATGGCTAATACAACGTGAATTTGGTTTGGCTGAAAATGAATCAAGTAAAAGTTATGTTTTAATAGTTATAATAAACGTAAGAGGGTACCTCGCGTCAGCCAATCGTAATAAAGGTGGTTCAAAAAGAAAATAACTTTTTGTAAACTACCACTTAACAGCAGTAGTTACATATCAGACGGAAGGCTACCAACAGCTTGTCTTTTATTTATCCACTTTTTTATTTATGCATATAATTGTAATGAAAAAGTCTATACAAGTAATTGTTTCACAGGATATTTTCCACCATGCGGTACCCTTAAGCGTGGTAATCTGACCAACGTTATATAAAAAGATCCTAGTGGGTACTAGGATCTTTTTATATATTATAAGTTTACTTCATTTTATGATAACAACCATGTTTTACGACTTGTCTAGTTTCGTCTATAGCATGTGTTTCGGCAATCTCTGCAATATCAACTACAATCGTGTTTTGTAGGATATTCACTACATAACCTGTTAATTGTAAGGAGGAGTTATTACGATAGGGAAATTGTACGAAAGAACCAATTGTAACATTATTTTCTGTTTCCATATGATACACCTCATTGATAATAGTTTTCTTCTTGCAAAGTTGCTTTCATCATATAATACATGAATGAATAAAAAATGCAAGAGTGAAAAATCAAGTATACATAGGGAGGAGCACTTTTGACTAAGGGGGGATAAATAGTTTTCACACGATGAAAACAATGAGAACTAGGGTATTTGTAAAACTTACGTATTTTATCGAATAACGTTAAATAATCGTACAATATAAAGCTGAAATTAATAAAAAGAAATAATATTCATTAAGAGTAATAAATAAGTTAAATATTTAATGAAAATTTGATTATTGAAAAAGATAAAAGAATCCATCACATATAGATGGGAGTCTGGTACGCAATAAGAGGTATAACTGGAAGGTATAAGGGTAGTTTTTTCTGATTCTTTAATAATAGAGTATTATTTTTTGTAACTTAGTATGGGTACAACATTATATCTGATAATAATTAATTATCAATACAGGAAAAACAAGAAATTTGAAATATATCAAAAGAGTTAAACAAGAAGGAAATAGAATCATTTGAAATAATCTAAAGAGTATAAGTAATAAAAGACAATTGATGCCCGTATGGGATATATAAATAAAAAAAGATTTATTAAGGTCTCTCATTATACGATAAAATGATGCGGAATTTTGTTGATTTGGGCCTATATATCAAAGTACATAGAACTAAGACTAAGACATTCGTACGAACTCAAAAAACCGAAATTCCTTAAATTGGGAATTTCGGCTTTGATGTTTTATCTTGGAGTTGCTATTGGAATGAAATTTGGCACGTCTACTGCACCAGAATTATAAGTTCTCCGGTTCCTTAAATTAGAAACTTATACTGGATTACTGCAGTTAAATTGTTGTCATTTTAAAAGAACTGTTAGATAAAAAAGAAAAATCTATTGCTTTGTATTTAACTTAAAAATTTTTCTTTGAGTTAGCATCTTTTACATAATAATTATTGAGGAGGGAAAATTTTACTGAGAAATGCTATCAAATACAAGAATAGGCTAGTCTAATTTCTAATGGTCCCAGTATCTTTTATTTTGACGTGTGTCTTTACATTTATTTTAGCCTCTGCTAACGCTTGCAACCAATTTCCTTTTAGTTTTTTCCACTCTTTATATTGAAAAGCTCTAGCATATAGGGATAATCCGATTGGATCAATTTTATTCTGCTGTATTTCATCCAAAATATCTTGTAACTTCTTATTAATTTCTTTTTGAATAGCACTCTTTAAATTATTTATGTTTTTTTTATTATCATAATGCCCCTTAATTAAATTCGCATTGGTTTTTTCTATTAAAGCTACATTTGCATTTATATCGAGATTAAATACAAACTTTCCGTTTTGAAAATTAACATCTACCTTCCTTGTCGCATTCTGTACCAAGATAGAAGTGTTTGGTTTTTTGTTGGATTTTTTAGGAGGAAGCACAAGGTGTAGTATCATCCGGCCTTTATTTTTGGGCTTATTTATAAGATTGAAGAATTTAACATCTTTTTTAGGGATACGAGTTAAAAATTTTCCTTGTCGATCTAAAAGTGCAATTCCTACCGTGTCGATTTCATTCTTTGTTTTTTTAATAACTGGAACAGCTTGTGTCATTCCTTCTTCATTTTTTTCTCTCATTAATTGTTGAATCGTGGAAGAAACGGATTGATTATTTTGAATGGAGGATTCGATTACACTACTTATGTAAGATGGTAGTGATGGTTTATCGGGCTTATTAATTGTGAAAATTTCTTCTACAGGTCCATCAACAAGTACTACTTTAGCATTAATGGTAGCGTAAGGATCACGGTAAGAAGAATCAAGCTCCTGCATCCAATTTGCTTCTTGGGCCAATTTTTTCCCAATTAAAATGATTTCAGCTTTTGAGGCTGTCATATAGCCCGTTAACTTCGTATCTATTTTACTGAATCCATTATATACAGTGGATGCCCGCGCCCATTGCTCTATAGTACTTCTTTGCTGTTTATGATGAAAGAGTGGTATGCTTGTGCCCACTTTTATGTCTCCATTAGAAGTTCTATCCAAAGCGATTAACAGGATTAATGAAACCTGTTCAAGAGGGATTCTTTGACTACAACCGATTAAACATACACAACAAGTTACAATCCATATCCATTTTCGAATCAAAGTTGTTTCCTCCTAGTTAACCAAGTGAAAAGAATGCTGTAAGCGAAAAAAAAGATTGGTAATAGAATAAAGAAAATGATATTTAAGATATCCATAAGAGAATATATAAACAAATATTGATCCACGTCGGGGTTTAGAAAAATAAATAAGCTGACTATTAAAAACATAAAACTAACGAGCGCCCAATTGCGAGCATTTTTTTGAAATAAAATGGTCACAGATTCAAAACTGAAAAATAAATACGGATATATTGTAGTGGAAAATACAATCAAATAGTAAGCGATATATATAACTTCTAATCGTTCTATGAATGAAAAACGAACCCCTTTTAACAAATGAAATACTGGCCAAATTACGTCTTTTATCCCCTCCGGGCTAAAGTATATATAAGAAAGAATAGTCACATATAGATAGAAAAACATGGTTCCAGTATTCGCTATTAGTATTCCTTTTATGGCTTTTTGTTTTTTTTGTAAGAACGGATAAATAAAATATGCAATTTCTAAGCCTGCATAAGGAGTAATGGTTTCTTTTGTTGCCTTTACAATAGGGGATAAGCCATCTTTAAAAATAGGTAGTAGGTGTAAAGGATTGTAGTTACTCTTTAATGAAAAAAGAAGAAATAGTGGCATCCAAGTAGTGAAGAAGAAAACAAGCATAGAATAACTAGTAAGAGCCCTTAACCCACTCAGAGCTAAAATAATAAAAGGCAATAGTAATAATATGGCGATTTGATAAGCAGGAGTGGAAGGGAATATCCACACTTTTACAATATCAGTTGCCTTTAATAAAGTATTAAAACCAGCAAAAAATAGATAAAAGGCATATAAAAGAAGAAAAAATGTTCCTAGCCATTTACCAAAGTATGCTTTTAAAATCTGTGAGAAATTTTTGCTAGGATTTTTTTGTAACATTAATACAATAAATACGCCAATTATAGAAGTAATCATCCATCCCAGAATGATAGAAATCCAGCCATCTGTGCCAGCGGTAGTAGCAAGTGGGCTCGGCATAATTAACATACCTGATGCAAGTTGCAGTGAATGGATGAAAACAATAAATTCAAATAAAGTTATGTTTTGAAATCTAAGATTCCCCATGCGGACCACCTTCTTTTTTCTTTTTTTGTTTCGGCTGTCCTGTACTCGAGCGGGTGGTGATCATAGAAATAGGAAATCTTACAAAAGAATCTTTTAACTCTTGGAGACGAAATGGTGCTATTGGCAATCCGTATGGTGAACCATACGAAGTTAGTGAAACAAAATGAGCAAATAAAAGCATTAATCCACTAACAATACCTACAATCCCATAAAAGTATGCCAATAACATCATTGGAAAACGAATAAGGCGTATAGAGCTTGATAAGTCATAATTAGAAACAATAAATGATGCAATGGCGGTAATAGATACGATAATAACCATAACGTTACTCACAAGACCAGCTTGAACAGCCGCTTGCCCAATTACAATCCCTCCAACAATTCCAATTGTTTGTCCAATTGGTTGTGGTAAGCGAATACCAGCTTCACGTAGCATTTCCAGTGTGATTTCCATTATAAAAGCTTCCAGTAAGGGGGAGAAAGGGACTTTGACTCTTGACGTTGCAATAGAAGTGTATAAATCTAAAGGAATGACTTCAAAATGAAAAGAGACGATAGCAATATAAATTGCGGGTAAAAAAATAGCTATAATAAATCCTGTAAATCGTAATAAGCGAAAAAATGATGCAATGAGCCAATGAATATTATAATCATCTGGGGTCTGAAAAAATCCAATTAAATTCATTGGAACAATCATTGCGCCTGGGGACCTATCCATCAGCACTGCTACTTTTCCATCAAGTATATGATTAGAAATGGCATCTGGGCGTTCGCTTAAATAAGCTTGTGGAAAAGGAGTCCAATTTTGATCCTTTGTAAAATTAGATAGTTCTCCAATGCTCAATACCGCATCCGTTTTAATTTTACAGATTCTAGTTTCTATTTCTTGGACCACATCTGCGTTTGCTACATCACCTAAGTAGATCAAATAGACTAAAGAAGTGGCTCGTTCTCCAATCGTCAGCTTTTTGATTTTCAACTCTGTAGAAGGAATATATCGACGAATTAGGCCTATATTTTTTGTGGCATTCTCAATAAATCCATCATGGGATCCTTTAATAGTAACTTCTGAAATTGGCTCTTGAATTGCTCTCTCTGCCCAACCTTTTGTATTTATTAGAAGGGACCGTTTTTCTCCTTCCATAAACAGTACACATTGACCCTCAAGTAATCCTACTTTAATTTCATTCCATGTATATACTATTTTTGTATGAGTAGCAATAATATTAGAATTAAATATTTGATTGTCTTCATTTACTTCTTGTAATAATGGTGTAACAACATTTCCTTTTAATGCAACACCATCTGTAAGGCCTTCAAAATAATATAGTAAAATATTCGTGTTTGTTTTTAATTGCAAAGGATGTTCAATCAAATCTGCACTAATATTAAAGATGTTATCTAATGTATTTTTAAGTTCTTTTAAGTTACTTGTTTGGATTTTTTCAATGATTTTATCTGTCTTTATTTCTAGGGTCTTTTCATTTAAGGACAAAATTGACACCTCTTTAATATATAACGATTAGTTGTAGTTATTATTTTTATATGTTGGAATTTTATTCACTAATTTAAACGGATTGAGATCAAGAATAACTAAAATTGAAGTACTATATTATAAATTCAATAATTGAGAGCAAAAAAATAGATGTATTTTGTGTAGAAATCTAAGTATCAAGATAGAAGTGGAATTTGAATGAGTATAATAAAAAAGAACCCTTGATAGGTTCTTTTTAATAGTTGGTAAATATGTTGTCAACAATAGATGGCGATAAAGGTAGTAATTTAGATGTCTTTATGTTACTCAGCTGAATTTTGTAGGAAGAATTATTTTTTCATACCTCAATGCTCAATAAAAAAGGGCATTTCATTTATTTGGGTGTTTTAGTGTATTTGAATTTTGCACGCTAACAAATTTTGTTTAGGGACAAAATGTGAAGTTTTATTCTGAAATAACAGAAAGTTAATGCGGCAAAATTCCTATTGGTTATTTGGATAGGTATCAAATATTTCTTTGGCCTTATTTTCTTGATATGACCGCACGTTTATATGTTTCTAAGGGAAAGAAATATTTTCATTTTTATTACCATCTATTGTTTGATTAAGATGGTAACATGAAAATGAAACGTTTACAACCAGAAAATAAAGAAAAAAATTTAAAATGCGACTTTTTTCGACAAATATTCCTATAAAATGTTTTGTAGGAATTAGAAATAACTAAATTAGTAATAATAGCTTAATATATTAAAGTGAAATTCAATGAGTAAGAGTCCAAAGGCATGAATTTAAATGATAAAGTTATAATTTTCTTTTTTGAACTGTAAGTGTTTTACAAGTATAGTTAAACTTTAATCCAACTAGCATTTCTTCCTTTTGTCATTAGTTTAATATGGCCAAACAATTGCAAGGAATTTAAAGCCTTACTGATTGTACTCTCTGCTATGTCTGGATATGTGTTACGAATACACTCCTTAGTAAAGGGTTGTTTTTGTTTAAGTATAAAATCCTGAATTCTCTCCACTTTAGTATGCTTACATATAGAATCTAGAACTGTATTATGAAGATCTTTGTACGCCTCTAATATAATAGTTAAAAACGTTTTTAACCAAAAGCTACTATTATGTTCCTCGCAGTACCAATTTACCGAAGATTTATAAATCGAATTGTAATATTCAGATTCATTTTTCTTAATGTATTTATCCAAACATACATATTTTACAAATGTATTTCCACTCTTAATTAATAGCAATTGCATTAACATAAGTGCCAATCTGCCGTTACCCTGATTAAAAGGGACTATGCAATAAAAATTAAATATAAAACGAGCTATTAATAAAAGTGAATGATGGCCCTTACTAGAATTTAATGAGTTATATTGATCACATAATTGTTCCATTACTTGTGGAATAAGCTCATGTGGAAGAATGCGGTAACTATTTAAGTGCATTCCGTTTTCAGGAATACCTGGAATAGTAAACGGTTTTTCGCGCCATTTGGCACTGTCAGAGGTAATGTAATGTATTAATTGAAAATGTAATTCCTGTATAGTCTCTGGATTGATTAATAAATCACAGGAATTCTTATGTACAAAAGTAAGTGTTTGATAAAAACAAAAGATAGCATCTTCCGAGATATTTTGAGGTACTATATCATCTAAAATAAGTTCTTTTAATCTTTTATTTGGGACTTTTATATCTTCATAGGTAGTAGTAAAGTTTTTTATGTAATGAAGTGGTATGGTTTTTTCTAAGCTAGTAAATATATCAGGATTTTGTTCCTGATAAGCAGCTAATTTTCCTTTTAATTCACTAATTTCACTGATTATATTTAATAGTCTCCTTTTAAATTCAATATTTTTATACTTGTCATCGAAAAAATTTCTCATTTTTATTCCCCCTGTAACCCCTTAACATGCTGTTACATAAATCTTTCCATTCTAAAGATAGTTTACAACATTATTTTGAAATAACAATATATTTATTTTGATTTTGAACTTATTTTAGAATCAAAATTGTTATTTAAATTTGATTAACGAGTTAGAACTTATAATTAATCATGTTTGAATAAAGAATGAATATACACAGATAGAAAATATAGTTTGACTTTAATTCCTTTTTATGAATTTACGAGATAAAAATATAATTTTAGAATTATTATTAGTGTAGTTTGCTATATTATCGCTGGGAATTTACTAGAAAGTAACTAATTTTCACAAATAAAATAAAGAAATCTTAAAGAGGAATCAATAGGATCTAATTTGAATAGGCATAATCCTAACATTAAATGTGCAAATGTACAATAATTAAATGAAAAAAATATGAAAATATCGACTTTTTTCGACAAAATAAATTAGATAGAAAAACAATCTAATTTAAGAAAATTGTTGCTTTAGATGATCTCTGCATTTCATAAATTAATATTGAAGGAATTATCAATTGATTTTTACGAGTAATAAAAGAGTAGATATACAAATTAAATTGTGACAATTATAAAGTTAGTATTCTCCATTTTCATTATTTAATTTAACAAATTTAATAATATTAAGGTGACTTTTCTATATTTAATATAAGTATTTGATGGAGTATGCTCATAAAAAGTGTCATTTTCTATGTATCCATGTAGCATTTAGCACTTGTATTGCGAAATGTTTTGACATAAGTTAATTTAAATATTAGGTACAGAAACATTTTAAGGAAAAGAGTTAGTATAAAAGTACCCTGAAAAACGTTTTTCCTCAAGAGTTTTTCTCAGGAGAACTAAGGTTTTTTAATTTGTTTCTGTGTCTTATTAGATAAAAATAATATAATAAGTTGTTTAGAAAAGGTGGAAATTTTCCCCATTATAAAACGAACTCAGATCACTTAACATCCGTATGATTTAGTTAAAGTAGGAATTTAAAGAAAAGGAAAGGGCTAGCTCTAGTTATAATTAGTGCAATAAATAGGGGGCTACTACTCAAATTTATTTGTTTGATTTGGTAGGAGCAATATTTACGTTTGTTGGACTAAGTGTATTAAAGTGCATACCCTTTTTGATTCAACCGATGAGGCGCTAATCAAGGATTTAATCATCTAGAATTTAGAAAGGTTAAAGGTGGCACTGAATTTTCTGCTAAATTAGTAGAGACTAAAATAATTCCCTTAGATTGAACTATTCACTACTTAACGCCCTAGATTGTTTGAAGTGTTAGTAGGCAAATATAAAAATAAAAAAGGATATTCTACTCTTCTTTTATGTACATAAAACAAAGTGTAAGGTAAGTTCCAGATCCAAATTGTTTTATTTAATATTCATTCAATCTTTTGCGTACTACTTTTATTTTCTTAAGAGCATGTATTTGCGTGGATGCTCTTAAGAAAATAAAATGCCTAAAGAAATAAATATAAGCATACATTTTAAAAATTGATATATCGTATATTATAAAAAACTCCTTGTTCTTGAAATAATGAACAATACAATGTGAATGAAACTCTCAGAAGAATTTACATATAGAATTCACCTTAACTCAAAAACCCGCATTTTATGCAAAATTATATTTGCTGCTATAGAAGGGTGGGGGTTAACATGACCAAAACTTGGTGTAGGTTCGTATTCCTTGTAAGATAAGTAATTCTTTACTGTTTTCTCTAGTTGTATCTATTAGTGATTCATCAGGTTTCCTTCCAGTTGAAGGGACATAAGTTGTTACTGCCCTTGGAAATATATTAATAAATATCCATTCAAATTTATCTATATTTCTATTTCCAAATTCTAACGTTTCAATGGGCTTAATTGTATTTTCTCTATCAAAGAATTTTATCATGTAAAATCTTTTTGAGAGGTCACTACTATGTTTAATCGTCCAAATTAAATTTTCCATTTTCTTTATTTGCAATAAGTCCATTTCTAAAAATCCTTTCATACATAAATGTAGCGAGTGTTCCTATTCTATAATATATATATTAAAATTTAAATAGTTATCTTATACGATAGGATGAAAGAAAGTTAATACTCTAAAATTCATCTTGCAAAAGGACACATCTATGCATACATATGCCATAGGTGTGTCCTCTTTTAGTTGTTTATAAGTTTACTACAGAGTTATTGAAGTAAAGTTCCAACAGTGTCTCCATAGTGAAGTGAGATTTACTATATAAAATTCATGTAAAATATATATTAAGTTCATACGAATCACATATTGAGATTGTACAATATGTTTGTAAGATGTTTTTGGAATTGTAGTATTAAAAATATAAAATTCAATATATCTAAATATAAATATATTAAACTGTAATAAAGTTAGAATATACTTCTAACTAAAAGACGTGTGGAAATGCACGGATAATAAAGGAGAATTTCTTATGACAATGTGTAAAAGTGAAATGAAAAAGAGTGTAATAACTGAAGAGGATGTAGACATGTTAAAAATTATGGCACATCCAGTCCGATTGCAAATTATAAACGAGTTAATTCAGTATAAAAAATGTAATGTTACACAATTGACGGAGCTTTTAAAAATCCCACAATCCACTGTTTCTCAACATTTATCGAAAATGAGAGGTAAGGTGCTAAAGGCTGAAAGAAAAGGCTTGGAGATGTACTATTATATTACTAATCTAAAGGCGAGTCAGATTGTTGGAATTTTAGGTTTGTAAATAAACAAAACTTCACACATTTCATTATAAGTAAAACGCAGAATAATCCCCCACAAATACGTGGGGGATTTCTTTTATGAAAATAATATCAGTCTTTTTGAGGAGTGACACGATGGTCACCATGAACACTATAAGAAGGAGAAGAGTGTCACCATGTTCTAATGTTCTAGTAAAAGAAAAATTTTGAAAGTGCTAAAACGCTTCATATTTCTCAATATAATTTATGTCGCAAAAATCTTTTAATTTCATCAAAAGCTAAGTGACGATGACCGGCCTGACAATGTTGCTCACCGCCAGTTTCCTTAGTGAAAACTACAGAAGTGATGGAGGCTGCATTACATAGCTCCATTTCGATTTGCGATAATCGGCTAATTGGAACGTACTGATCATCTTCACCAGCCAGGAGCAATACTTCTTGATTTATGAACTGACCGATTCCTGCCATCGTATGCTTTTCAAAGTTTTTAAGTAAGTTGAATGGCGTCTTTTCACCTGTATTTTCCATACCCTTTTTAATTTTCCAGTTCAGGTCGATGCTGGTGGCCATCATTTGTTTAAACATGGTATTAATTTTGTCAGCTTCATTAGTAGCCAGAAGTGTGGTCAATTTATTCCAAATATTATCCGGCATACGCATTTTAAGTGCATCAAGGCCACTATAAAAAATATTAAAGGCGATGACTTTGTTGATTCGTTTTTCAAAAGCGGCGGCACGCATTGCCAAGTAGCCGCCCCAAGAAGCTCCGAGAATACTAACACGGTCAAGTTTGAAATAGTCAATGACTGTGGAAACGGGCTTCTCCCAGTTGTGGATGAATTTCAAGCCAGTTTTCAGTGCTGTTCCTTGTCCAGGCCCATCAAACACTATAATATTATAATTGATTCCTTGGAGGTAGTTCATCATTTTCATCATTTCCTCCATGTAGGAATCGTAGCCTCCAAAGAAAAGTAGTGTGTTATATGCGCCTGGTTTCATGATTTTGATCGCAGGAAGATAGGAATCTTCATACGGAATTTGATAGGTTTCATACTCAAAGTCATGAAAGCCCTTATAAAAAGTTTCACGGTATTTTTGGTACACTTTTTCTTTTTTTGGATCGGATGATTCCATATAAAACTCGGCAGCTTGATAATAAACCGAAGCCAGATCGAAGTCTTTATGGCGCTCCCGCATCGCTGCATATTCTATCCAAGTGTTATGCCAGCCGTCCGTGTCCGTAAGTCTTGGGATGATGGCTTGCAAATCCTGATTTACCCGCTCATCATCTTGATAGAAATCATTGAAAAAACGGTTAATTTGCAAATTGAACTGTTCGTTGTTTACATACTGTTTAAACATAAAATCCCTCCTTATATTTGACTACAAGGTAAGGATAAGAGAAGTATATTAAAGAAACAACAAGCAGGAAAGGGTAAGAAGTACGAAATCGAACCATAAGGATATAAATGGTTTGATAAGCAACTTTGGGAAGGAGATTGATTATTAATGGGAGAGGATGTTCGCGTTTATAAAACGAAGAAAAATATTTCTAATACACTTATTACCCTCTTGAACGAAAAAGAGTTTGGGCGAATTACAACGAAAGATATTTGCATACATGCTTTGGTGAGTAAGTCCACATTTTACAGCCATTTTGCAGATAAATATGATCTTTTGGAAAAATTAGTGCAAAATAATGTCTGCTGGTTCAAGGAAGAAATTGAATTACGTTTCGCATCGATAGAGAATGGAAATGTGGCTCAAGTTATCAATATGATAACCGATAAGGTCTCAGCGCGAAAAAAAGAGGTTGCTACTTTACTCCATGTACATGTTCCCTCAGCGGATTTACGTTTAGAGTTAGAATCTATTTTATATAATGCCTGTTATTCCTATTTGAAAGAGCAGCAAGTGGAAGTAAGTGTGCCGATTGACTTTATAGCTCAGTTGTATACAGCAAACGCAATGGTGTCAATTAATTGGTCGCTGAGCAACGATAAAAATCCAGATGTGGTTAAACTAATCGATAATATGCAGAGATTTGTTTTTGATCTGATTTTGTCAGGTGGCGAGAGAATGTAATAAATCATGAAACCTGCTTAATAATGTAGTTATCGTATGGGGTGTGGTTGTAAAAAATTAAGTAATCGATATTTGGATTTTTTGTGAATCTTTATTGGTTTTTTATAAACTCTTTACTACATAATGTTACAAAATAGAATTAATTTGCTTAATTTAGCCCCATATCAGGTTAATAAATAAACTAAATGTGTTTATGTTATTGAACTATTAATATATTAGTAGGTGATTTGTTCGTTTATCCCTATATTGCTATTATATTAGCATAAACAATATATTGGGGGGACAAGAATGAACTTGAAATTAACATCTAAATTAGAAAGATTAAGAAAAAGTAAAAAAGGAATTGGTGCTTGTGTTTTAGCTGCAGGAGTGACGGCAATTACAATGATTCCTCAGAATGCATATGCACATGGGTTTGTTGAAAAACCAGGTAGCCGTGCTGCTTTATGTAGTCAGAATTATGGAGCGTTAAATTTAAATTGCGGAAATATAATGTACGAACCCCAAAGCTTAGAGGCTCCGAAAGGATTTCCTGAAGGTGGACCAATTGATGGGAAGATTGCATCAGCTGGAGGACTGTTTGGGGGCAGTTTGGACCAACAGACATCAAATCGTTGGTTCAAAAACATAATTAATGGTGGAGAAAATACATTTACATGGAAATATACAGCGGCACATCTTACAAGTAAATGGCATTATTACATTACTAAAAAGGGTTGGGATCCCAATAAACCATTAACACGCTCAGAATTAGAGCCTATTGGAACTGTAAATCATGATGGTTCAGCAGCATCAAATAATTTAACACATACAATAAATGTACCAACAGATCGTAATGGTTATCATGTTATTTTAGCTGTATGGGATGTAGCAGATACATCAAATGCGTTTTATAACGTAATTGACGTGAATTTGGTAAATAATGAAATTCCCGATACAGTTGAACCAAGTCAACCAACTGGATTAAACGCATCTAAAATTTCTTCTCATAGTATCGAACTAACATGGAAGGCCTCTACTGATAATGTAGGAGTAAAGGAATATCAGGTGTTGCGTAATGGAAAAGTAGTTGATACAGTACCAGGTACATCTTTTACTGATAAAAAACTAACAGCAGATACGGAATACACGTATACAATAAAGGCATTAGACGCTGCTGGAAACATATCAAAAGAAAGTGAAAAACTAAAGATTAAGACATCAAATGAAATTCCAGATGTAGAGGCTCCGACTCAACCTAAAGGATTACATAGTATGGGTACAACGGCAACAACTGTTGATTTGATGTGGAGTCCGTCTGAAGATAATGTAGGTGTTGACCATTATGTTGTATATAGAGAAAACGCTGGGGTTATGAATAAAATTGGGACAACGGATAATACATCCTTTATGGATAAAAATTTAAAGGCAAATACATCGTATAAATATGTAATTACGGCGGTTGATTTAGCTGGAAATGAATCTAGTAGAAGTAATGTTTTAGCTGTAACAACAAAGCTAGAGGACTCTACTTATGAAAAATGGGATGCAAGAAAAGCATACAATAAAGGTGATAGAGTAGTGCATGAGGGAAAAGTGTATGAAGCGGTTCAAAGTTATCAAGGGAACGGCGATCCAAATTGGATTTTTGCACTATCGCTTTGGAAGCCAGTTTTAAATAAATGATAAGTGGAAAAGGTTAGCTATCACTTATTCTATGTGCAATACCGGAACAGGGGTGCAATTTTTAATCTCCATCCCAATACATACGAAATGAAATCATTAAAGAATCCCAATGGTATTCCATCAAAAAGGAATACCATTGGGATTTTTTATTTTCTAATTTGTAATAGCGTATATTTTCACTGTAAATTTGTTAGTGGCACCAATGGGACTTGCAATATAATATTTAGTATTCGTGTAAGCTTCAGTCCTAGATCCATGTGAAATATTTTTCCAACGAATAGAATCTGTACCTAGGGAAACATCAATCATTACATTGAAAGAAATAGTAGAAGGATGATCTTTTTCTGAAGGCTCAATAATCCATTTTAATTCCTTGGTACCTACAGGTAAACTATCAATTTTAAAGTTTTGACTGGATCGATTTTTTTGACCAGATAAAGGACTAGATTCGGAAGAAATTTGCGAAATTAATATTTCTTTTTCATTCGAATATATACCATTTAATTTAATGATACTATCAATTAAACCTGGTCCAGGAAAATCAGCTGCAATGATACCAGTATGTTTAATTCCACCTTGTTGTAAGAACTCAGTTTCAAGTGTATTCATTCTACCATAAAATACTTGACCATTTATATCACGAGGGAAATCTTCCCATGCATTAGTTGTAGCTTTTTGAATCATTTTGGGGTTACTATCAGTATTTCTGCTCTCTTTACCACTTGCAACAAACCAAGGATAAACATTATTTAATAATGCAGCAGCACCACCTGTGCCACTAAAATGGTTAAGATAGATTTTATCATTGTTAAAATTATTATTTGCATTTTGAAGGTGGGTTTTCACCGCATTCCATTTTTCATATATTCCGTCTGGTCCATTTTCAATTTCAAATGTATCTTGTATATTTAAGCTATCGTAATTAATACCATATTGCTGAGAGGCTGTAAATTTTTGTAAGATTACAATTTTCCCTCGGATGTCTCCTAGAGTAGGATTATTTCTTTTTGAAGTTGGTACAGAACTCGGATCCCAAAAATAGGAAGAATTAAGGTCTTTGTATTTATTAAGTATTTCCTCAAATGATAGTGAGCCACTTTCAGAGTAGTTTCTTCTTTTAAGCGCATTAAAATTGTTTCTGTGGGATGATCTTTTAAAAATTGAATTGCCTCTTTTAATACATCTTCAAACATTGCTTTTTGATTTACAATCCCATGGTACATTGCAAAAGAATCTTTTACACGTTTAACACGCATATCTACATATCGAATTCCGGAATTTAATTGTTGTGGTAGACTCATAGTTTGATTTCTTGTCAAATTTTCATCAAGAAAACTTGCTCCATGTAAAGCCATTGTACCGTGAGTCCCTGGAATAGATATTTCACTCAATTTTGTTGAATCTGCTACTTTCGACATCCATGCTGGGTTTTGATAGCCTATATTGGATTCATAGGAATAACCTGGATGACTATCAGCAAAAATAGTAGATGGTGTACTTAAACTTGCTAGTGTAAAACAAGTAAGGATACTGATTTTTAAAAAATTCCTCATTTTTATTTTGTTCATTTTATCTTTCCTGACTTTTAAACAATAGATATAATAAAACAAGATGATTTTTTACTATATCTATTGTTTTCATTCTTAAAGTAATGAATTTTTGTGTTTGAAAAAAATCAAAATAGGGTAGGAAGTTACTTGAGATTTTAATAGTTTGTTGTAATAAATTGTATTTAATAGTCAAACGGATCCTTAAAGAATTGAAGCATAGATAGGTAAAAAACAAACTTTCCGCTGTACTGTATACAAACAAAACAGAAGTCTTAAAAAAGACTTCTATTTTGTGACATATAATGAATGATAAGGTGGTTAACAAATCAAGATAATGTGACTGAGTGGTAAAAATCTATTTATAGCTACTTCAGAATTTTTATAACAAGGTTACTTACGAAAAATGAGCCTCTGTTAGGCTAACAAAAATTAAGAAATTCTACTCATTAAAACTTAAACTAACTACAGTTGCGATAGATTGGGCTGCATGTTCCCAGCTTCCATCTATCACTTTTCCAATCTGTTGACCAAGTGCATTTAAATCATTTGGATTAACTGGAATCCCATTATACGCAGCAAGAATTGATAAAAGTGGAGCAGCAAATGGTGTCCAACCACCTCTATCAATATTAAATACAGGCTTATCTATTACCTTTCCATCTTGCACTGTAAACTCATAATAAAATTGATCATCTGGACGAAAACTTAAATGATGAGAAATTTGTCCTTTAACATATTTTTTCCCTGCACCTAGATTTACTACTTCTATTTCTTTTACATTAAACTCATGCTCAAATACTTTTATTTTTTTGACTTCTGGACCATTTAAGGCAGCGTTAACCGCTGTTTCCAAATTATTTTGTGCAAATGGTTGAATATTCATTTGAGCCTCTTTTTCAGCAGCAAACACCGATGTAGTAGGTAGTGCACCTGTAGCTAATGTAGCTGCAAGTGCAGTCGTCATAATGACTTTTCTTTTCTTCTTCATAGTTTTCTTCCTCCTTTTAAGTTATGATATATAATCTTTTAAAGACTGACACGGTGCATTATTTTATTTCATAATGTACACAAAAAATTGGTTTAAAAATTATGTGAAAACATGTCAGAAAATTAAAATCAATTATATATGCATTTACAATGATATCTATCTACACACGTTTTTTTAATTTTCTAATAAAAGATACAGTAATAACTTTTCATAAGGTAATTTAGTGTTTCAATTCTCTCTATGTATGTTTTAAACAAATTAAAATCGTAGTGGTAATAATATATTTGTAAGCAAATGTCGTATATACTTCGAGAAAAGTACACAATTTTTTTATAAATAACTATAGGAATTATCATTATATCGTTATCAAACTAAGTAAGATAAATGATAATATGATGAAGAGCTTCCAGTGATTTGCTATAAATTCACTAAAAAATGAGCAGGATACCATACACTCATGCACGACACTTAGGATATCAGAGCTCCACTTTATAGCGAATGAGCTAATACGAATGAGATTGAAAAAATTTATTAGTGGCGTATAAAACTATAAAAAATACTACAAATCAATTAAAAAATTTCAGTTATTCTGAATGCGAAGGACACGGAATATTTATTGTGAATTTTAGTACTTATCAAGATTTTAGGAGGAAATATGAGCAAGAAGACTAAAAGAATCATATTATTTATTGGTACATTAGTAGGCATTAGTATCTTTTTATATTTACAGAATAATTTAATTAGTATAACTGAGGTTAAAATAACCTCTAGTAAAATTCCCTCCTCTTTTAAAGGGTATAAAATTCTACAAATTTCAGATTTACATAATAAAAAATTTGGTGATAATCAAGACGTTTTAATTCAAAAAGTAAAAAGCATAAATCCAGATATTATTGCTATTACGGGTGATTTAATAGACAGTAAATCGTACGATGCAGAAATTAGCATGCAAGTAATACGAGAACTTGCAAAGGAATATACGGTATATTTTGTGACAGGAAATCATGAAAAATGGTCAGGAAAATATAACAGTTTAGAAAAAGAATTAAAGAAACACCATGTTACCGTTTTAAGAAATGAGCATGTAAGCATTCAAAAAGATGGGCAAGAAATAAATTTGCTAGGTATTGATGATCCAGAATTTACTAGTGGAAATTGTGATGAAGAACATATTGTTAAAAGTGGGATTAGGCAAGCTAAAGATGGAATGAATTCAGACGGTTTTAAGGTATTACTATCTCATAGGCCTGAATTTTTAGAGGTGTATGCTGACGAGAAAGTAGATTTAGTTTTATCGGGTCATGCACATGGGGGACAAGTTCGGTTACCTTTTATCGGGGGATTAGTTGCTCCTAATCAAGGAATACTGCCTAAATATACAGCGGGTTTATATGAAAAACAAAATACGTCTATGATAGTTAGTAGAGGATTAGGCAATAGTATCATTCCGCAAAGAATTTTTAATAGACCTGAGATTGTAGTCGTGCAGTTAAATTAATCTGTACGGCTTTTTTGTTCAGGGGAATAATGTAAAGGGAGTTTTTCTTCAGTACAAGTTTCCATTACAATTTTGTTAAAATTTTTCAACGTTACATAAAGTAACAAAATTTGACCTATTGAGTTTGTTATAGTGTAAATAATCAAAAAACTTAAAAATTAGTCGAGTTAAAATAGTTATTATTAAACGATATTAAAAATATAAAGGGGTGTACAAATGCATAAAGAATTTGAAATTGAAGAATATATGGCGATCGAGGAGCAAATTCATTATTATAGTACGTCTTTATTAGTAAGTCATCCTGAGCAAATTGTAAAGTATTTAGAAAAACGGTTGGAAAAGTATGCAGAAACGTTACAATATGCACATTTATATCCGGAAACGGTTATATTGCCAATACAGCAAATAGTTATCGAATATTCTTTAGATGTTGCTAGAATTAGAAGGTATTTAAATTTAAAAACATAACAAAAATCGAATAATTTACAATGAAACAGAGTCGACTTTAAGAAAGATATTCTAATGTCGACTCTGTTTCATTGTTTTAGTAAATAACAGAAAAATTTATTTGAAAAGTTTGACATATAATAACTCGAGAGTAAAATAAAAGTGAGTACTCACTCATTTTAAAGAAAAGGGGGATTTTTAGTGCAGCAACCTTCAATTATTTTACGAGATGTATCAAAAAGTTTTGGGAAAAAAGAAGTTTTGCATAACCTTTCGCTACAAGTAGAAAAAGCAGAAATTTTTGGCTTGGTTGGACCTTCCGGATCAGGGAAAACAACACTCATTAAAATGATTGCAGGTATTAATGAGTCAACTACAGGGGATGTAATTGTTTTTAATACAAACATGCCTAATCTAAATGAAATGAAAAGAATTGGTTATATGGCTCAGGCTGATGCATTATACGAAGAACTATCGGCATATGAAAATGCAGATTTTATTGCAACGATGTATGGGTTAAAAGGTAAGCGTAAGAAAGAGAGAATCGTAGCAGTTTTTGAACTTGTGCAATTATCAGAGCATATGAAAATGCAAGTACAGCATTTTTCAGGTGGAATGAAAAAACGTTTATCATTGGCGATAGCACTCCTTCATGAACCAGAAATATTAATTTTAGATGAGCCAACAGTTGGGATAGATCCGCTTCTTCGAAAATCAATTTGGGAGAAGTTTTATGACCTTAAAAAGAAAGGCACAACTATTATTGTAACGACGCACATTATGGATGAAGCTGAGTTTTGCGAACGTCTAGGGTTAATAAGAGAAGGGAATTTAGTCGCAATTGGCACACCCGAGGAATTGAAAAAACAAACATCATCTGGACGAATTGAAGATGTCTTTTTGTTAGAAGGAGTGATTGAATCATGAGAGTTAATGGTGTAATTATCCGTATCATTCGTCAATTTTTTCGAGATAAACGTTCTTTAGCAATGATGTTTGGGGCACCAATGCTATTGCTTTGGTTATTGTCTCTAGTCTTCACACAAAAAGACTATATACCGCATATTGCTGTAGTAGATGTGCCTGCTCCTATAGTAAAGGCTATGAAGAATCAAGAAGCATCAATTTACGAATATAGTAAAGAGAAAGCAATTTCGGAATTAGAAAAGCAAAAGGTAGATGCAGTAATTCATTTAGAGAATGGAAAAATGAATCTTCTGTTAGAAGGTAGTGATTCATCAAAAAATCGTGCTGTACTTCAAGTATTGCAAAAAAGTACAGAGAAAAACGATGTATCAATTATGAAGCCTGAAATTAATTATTTACATGGATCTAAAGACTTTACGATGTTTGATGGGCTGGGTCCCGTATTAATCGGTTTCTTTACATTTTTCTTTGTATTCATATTGTCAGGAGTATCTTTTGTAAGAGAACGTTTAAGTGGTACATTGGAGAGATTATTGTCCACACCTGTGAGAAGGTGGGAAATAGTTGTAGGATATATTATTGGTTTTGGAATCTTTGCATTTATACAATCTATCATTATCGTAAGTTTTTCAGTTTATATTTTAGATTTATATGTAGCTGGCTCAATATGGCTAACGCTACTTATTACGTGTATGCTATCTTTAACTGCACTAACATTAGGCACATTTTTATCGGCATACGCAAATAATGAATTTCAAATGATTCAATTTATACCGCTTGTTATCGTACCACAAGTCTTCTTTTCTGGGTTGTTTCCAATTGAATCTATGAATAAGTGGTTACAAATGTTAGGGAAATTATTTCCCCTCACGTATGGTGCTGATGCAATGAGACAAGTGATGATTCGAAATCAAGGGTTTAAAGAGATTGCGGTAGATCTAACTGTATTACTTCTTTTTTCGCTACTATTTGCAGTAGGAAATGTATTTGCTTTAAAGAAACATCGTAAAATATAATGACGACAAAAAGGAGCTTTATAAATGAAGAAGGATTGGCTTGAGGAATTGATTGCTGCAACAAATACTGATAAAAAAAATGAACGTCAAATGCGTATATTAGAGGCAGCTGTTGATATGTTTGGAGAAAAAGGATACGCTTCAACCTCAACAAGTGAAATTGCAAAGCGAGCTGGTGTAGCGGAAGGAACAATCTTCCGCTACTATAAAACAAAAAAAGATTTATTGTTAGCGGTCGTAATGCCAACTTTAACGAAGTTCGCCGCACCATTTTTCGTACAAGCTTTTGCAAAAGAAATATTTAAAACTAATTATGAATCGTATGAAGAACTTTTAAGAGTAGTAATACATAATAGATTTGAATTTGCAAAAAAGCATTTTCCAATGATAAAAATATTAATTCAAGAAGTACCATTTCAACCAGAACTAAAAAGTGAAATACAGCAATTAGTAGAAACAGAACTACTTTCACATTTTAAAAAATTGATTGTAAAGTTTCAAGAAGAAGGGGAAATTATTGAAATGCCACCATCTTCCGTATTACGTCTTACTTTATCAGCTGTATTAGGATTTCTTTTAACGCGGTTTTTATTATTGCCTGAAGAGAAATGGGACGATGAAGTGGAAATTGAAAATACGATTCAATTTATATTGTATGGACTGACGCCACGGAGGTAATGTGATGCGACAATTTGCTAAACCTAAAATTGTGGTAAGTAAATGCTTAGAATTTGATGCCTGTAGGTATAATGGAGAGAGAGTTCCAGATATAATAATTCGAAATTTAAAGCCATATGTTACATTTATACCAGTATGTCCTGAAGTAGAAATACGATACGAGTCATAGAAAAAAATGGCACGAATAGGCTTGTGCAACCGTCAACACGAGAAGACGTAACTGGAAAAATGGAGCAATTTTCAAATGAGTTTTTACAAACATTACCTGAAGTTGACGGTTTTATTTTGAAGAATCGTTCGCCAAGTTGTGGAACTCGTGATGTGAAAATCTATTCTAGTTTTGAAAAAGGAACTGGATTATTTGGCGGAGCAGTAATAAAAAATTTTCGCATCTTCCAATTGAAGAAGAAGGTGGATTGTCGAATTTTATTATTAGAGAGCATTTCTTTACAAGATTGTTTACAATCGCGCATTACAAAATGATTAAACATACTAAAAATATGAAAAAACTCGTAGCGTTTCAATCAGATTATAAGTATTTATTTATGGCATATAATAAGGTGAAACAAAAAGAATTAGGGCGTATTATTGCAAATCAAAAAAATGAAACGATTGAAGTTGTATTTGATAACTATGAGAAGACTTTATATGAATTATTCATGCACGCGCCCCGCTATACATCGAATGTAAATGTATGTGAGCACATTTTCGGATATTTTAAAACAAAGCTAAAAAAACAAGAAAAAGATTATTTTCTAGAACTGATACAAAAGTATGCAGAAAAGAAAATACCACTTAGTAGTTTGCTTACAATTTTAAAATCATGGGTCATTCGATTTGATGAAAAGTATTTATTAAGACAAACATATTTTGAGCCATACCCTGAAGGGCTAGTAGAAATTTCTGATTCGGGAAAAGTTAGAGATTATTAAACAAAAAATTACATAATTCGACACGAAAACTCCTATGTTGTTGTAGAACAATGTAGGAATTTTTTTGTGCATTAGTACAGAATCTGTTTTAAAATTAAGTTGTGACAGAATTGTAGCAATTGTCTAACTAATATTTTTGTCTTTTAAGAAGTAATGTTTGTAGTAGAAACTCGTACGCTGTCGAAACTCAATATTCGATAAGGGGTGTGTAGCGGAATGGAATTTACTCTAACTCGCGAAAAACAAATGATTAAAGAAATGGTACGTGACTTTGCTGAAAAGGAAATCGCGCCGAAAGCTGTGTATTATGACAAAACTGCAGAGTTTCCATATGAAACATTTCAAAAAATGGGCGAACTAGGATTATTAGGCATCCCATTCCCAGAAGAGTATGGAGGTTCAGGTGGCGATACAGTATCGTACGCGTTAGCAGTTGAAGAAATTGGTCGTGCTTGTGGTGGTACAGGATTAAGCTACGCTGCAACAATTTCATTAGGTGCTTCTCCAATTTATTATTTCGGTACAGAAGAACAAAAACAAAAATATTTAGTTCCAATGGCATCAGGTAAAACGTTAGGTGCTTTCGGATTAACAGAGCCAAACGCTGGATCAGATGCAGGAGGCACACAAACGAAAGCGGTATTAGATGGCGATGAGTATGTAATTAGTGGTGAAAAGTGCTGGATTACAAACGCAGAGTATGCAAATACAATTATTGTAACCGCTATCAATGGTGTTGAAGGGAATGGTAAAAAACGTATTTCTGCATTTATCGTACCGACTACAAGTGAAGGATTAACGATTTCAAGTCCTTACGATAAGATGGGTGTTCGCGCTTCTAATACTTGTGAAATCGTACTTGATGGTGTGCGTGTACCGAAAGAAAATATTCTTGGTGATGTTAATAAAGGATTTAAACAATTCTTATATACACTTGATGGAGGTCGTATTTCAATCGCAGCATTAGCAGTAGGTATTGCACAATCTGCATTTGAACGTGCATTGCAATATGCGAAAGAACGTCAACAATTTGGAAAAGCAATTTCTAATTTCCAAGCGATTCAATTTAAATTAGCGGATATGGCGACTGAAGTAGAGTTAGCGCGTAATTTAGTACATAAGGCAGCTTGGCTAAAAGATAACGATAAACCTTTCGGTAAAGAAGCGGCTATGGCAAAATTGTTTGCATCTGAAGCTGCAAGTCGTATAGCAAATCATGCAGTACAAATTCATGGTGGATATGGCTATATGCGTGAATATGAAGTTGAACGACATATTCGTGATGCAAAACTTTTAGAAATTGGTGAAGGAACTTCTGAAATTCAACGTCTCGTAATTGCAAGACATTTAGGATGTAGATAAAAAGGAGGAATCACTATGTTTCAAAAAATATTAATTGCTAATCGCGGGGAAATCGCAGTTCGAATTATGAAAACTTGTCAAAAACTTGGAATTCGTACCGTTGCTATTTATTCTGAGGCTGATGAAAATGCCCTTCATGTAAAAATGGCAAATGAAGCTTACTTAGTAGGTGGCCCACGAGTCCAAGAAAGCTATTTAAACCTTGAAAAAATTATTGAGATAGCTAAGAAGACAAATGCTGAGGCAATCCATCCTGGCTACGGATTATTATCAGAGAATCCATCTTTTCCGATTCGCTGTAAAGAAGAAGGAATCGTATTTATCGGTCCTTCAGAAGAAATCATTACTAAGATGGGAAGTAAAATTGAGTCACGTATAGCAATGCAAGCAGCAGATGTACCAGTAGTTCCAGGTATTACTACAAATATTGAGACTGCTGAAGAAGCAATTGAAATTGCAAAACAAATTGGTTATCCATTAATGCTTAAGGCATCCGCAGGCGGCGGAGGCATTGGAATGCAGTTGATGGAAACTGAGCAAACGCTCACCAAAGCATTTGAAAGTAACAAAACAAGAGCACAAAATTTCTTCGGTAATGGAGAAATGTACCTAGAGCGCTATATTGCAGATGCACATCATATTGAAATTCAACTTTTAGCAGATACACATGGTAACACAGTGTATTTATGGGAACGCGAATGTTCAGTGCAGCGCCGAAATCAAAAAGTAATTGAAGAAGCACCTTCACCATTTTTAGATGAAGGTACACGAAAAGCTATGGGAGAAGTTGCTGTACAAGCTGCTAAAGCACTTGGTTATACAAATGCAGGTACAGTTGAATTTCTTGTAGATGATCAGAAAAACTTCTATTTCTTAGAAATGAATACGAGATTACAAGTAGAACATCCAGTTACGGAAGAAATTACTGGATTAGATCTTGTTGAACAACAACTCCTTATTGCGTATGGTGAGAAACTCTCATTTACACAGGATGATGTAAAACGTAGTGGTCATGCCATTGAGGCTCGTATTTATGCAGAAGATCCGAAAACATTCTTCCCATCACCTGGGAAAATTACAGATTTAACGTTACCAAAAAGTGTACGTATCGATCACTTTTTAGAAAATAATGTAACAATCACACCTTTCTATGATCCAATGATTGCAAAAGTTATTGCTCATGGTGTGACTCGTGAAGAGGCAATTTCGAAATTACATGATGCTTTAGAAGAATTAAAAGTAGAAGGTATTAAAACGAATACGCCAATGCTACTGCAAGTATTGGAAGATGATGTATTCAAAAGTGGTATTTATACAACCGGTTTTGTAACGAAACAACTTGTTAAAAAATAAGATTTAACATTACTAAGGGGGAAAAAATGATGACGAAAGTATATGCATCGATGGCAGGAAACGTTTGGAAAATTGTTGTAGGAGTAGGAGATACAGTAGAGGAAGAGCAGGATGTCGTCATTTTGGAATCTATGAAAATGGAAATTCCAATCATTTCAGAAGAAGCCGGAACTGTAATGAAAATAAACGTTCAAGAAGGCGATTTTGTAAATGAAGGAGATGTATTACTAGAAATTGAATAGGGATATATAGGGGGAAACGAATTGAAACTACCTAATTTTGCTGTCATTAAAGAAGTCGGGCCACGCGATGGCTTACAGAATGAAAAAAAGATTGTTGGCACAAAAGATAAAGTAAAATGGATTCAACTACTTACAGAAGCGGGATTGTCGTACGTTGAAGTTTCCTCATTCGTTCACCCTAAATGGGTTCCTGCATTAGCAGATGCAAATGATGTATTTTCTGAGCTAAAAAGGGATCCAAATGTTACATATGCAGCGCTTGTTCCGAATCAAAATGGTTTGGAACGAGCTTTTTTGCAAAATGTAGATGAGGTGAATGTTTTTTTATCAGCAAGTGAATCTCATAATAAAAGTAATATTAATAAATCAATTAAAGAAGCATTAGCTGTAATTGAAGATATAACGAAACAGGCAACGTTCGAAGGAAAAAAAGTAAGAGGTTATGTCTCTACCGTATTTGGTTGTCCTTATGAAGGTGATATAAGTGCCACAGCAGTTGACGAAATATGTAATCAACTATTTTCATATGGCATTTATGAAATCTCTCTTGGGGATACGATTGGTGTAGCAAATCCGTTACAAGTAGAGCAAGTATTGGAGCACCTATTAAAGAAGTATGATGCTTCGCAGTTTGCAATGCATTTCCATAATACGTATGGAATGGCACTTGCAAATGTAGTTAAGTCTTTAGAATATGGTATTACAACTTTTGATAGTTCTTGTGGCGGTCTTGGAGGGTGCCCTTATGCACCGGGAGCATCGGGTAATGTTGCAACTGATGACTTAGTGCATATGCTCCATAAGTTGGGAGTCCAAACAAATATAGACGAAGAAAAGTTATTGAGGGCTAGTCAATTTATTCAAAGTAAGTTAAATATCCAATTACCGAGTCATGTGTATAGAGCGCTTCAACATAAAACGATAAGTAGGTGAGAAGATGCTACAATTACAAAACATTTCCGTTGACTATGTTACACCGCACGTTGTAAAGATTTCGTTAAATCGTGAAAGACAAGCAAACTCATTATCTTTGGCATTATTAGAAGAATTACAAACAAAATTAACTCAAATAAACGAAGAATCAAATACGCGCGTTGTTATTTTAACAGGGGCTGGCGAAAAAGCGTTTTGTGCGGGTGCTGATTTAAAAGAGCGTGCCAACATGAATGAAGAACAAGTTCGCCATGCTGTTGGTATGATTCGTTCTACTATGGAGATGGTTGAACAATTACCACAACCAGTAATTGCTGCTATAAATGGAATCGCACTTGGTGGGGGTACTGAATTAAGCTTAGCTTGTGATTTTAGAATTGCTTCTGACACTGCAAGTCTAGGTCTAACTGAAACTTCTCTTGCAATTATACCTGGAGCGGGTGGTACGCAGCGCTTACCTAGATTAATTGGAGTTGGTAGAGCGAAAGAATTAATTTATACAGGAAGACGTATTTCGGCGCAAGAAGCGAAAGAGTATGGTTTAGTAGAATTCGTAGTACCGGCTGATTTACTAGAAGAGAAAGCAATTGAAATTGCAAATCAAATTGCTAGTAATGGTCCAATTGCTGTTCGATTAGCAAAAGAAGCAATTTCAAATGGTATTCAAGTAGATTTACATACCGGATTGCAAATGGAAAAACAGGCGTATGAGGGTGTAATCCATACGGAAGATAGATTAGAAGGATTACAGGCATTTAAGGAAAAACGCAAACCTATGTATAAGGGGGAGTAAATATGTTAGACCAAAAACAACAATCTAATTCATTTGAAGAACGAGTTGAAACAATTAAGCAGGGCGGGGCACCGAAATATCATGAACAAAACAAAGCAAAAGGAAAACTATTTGTTCGAGATCGTTTAGCTCTTCTATTTGATAATGGCGAATATGTGGAAGATGCATTATTCGCAAATTGTGAACAAACAGGATTACCAGCTGACGGTGTTGTAACTGCAACTGGTAAAATTCATGGTCGTACTGCTTGCGTAATGGCAAATGATTCAACAGTTAAGGCTGGATCATGGGGGGCACGTACGGTTGAAAAGATTTTACGTATTCAAGAAACGGCTGAGAAATTACGTGTGCCGTTATTTTATTTAGTTGACTCTGCTGGGGCACGTATTACAGATCAAGTTGAAATGTTCCCTGGGCGCCGCGGTGCGGGAAGAATCTTTTATAACCAAGTAAAATTATCCGGTAAGATTCCACAAATTTGTTTATTATTTGGACCTTCTGCAGCTGGTGGTGCGTATATTCCGGCATTTTGTGATGTTGTTATGATGGTTGAAGGAAATGCTTCTATGTATTTAGGGTCTCCTCGTATGGCTGAAATGGTTATCGGTGAGAAGGTAACTTTAGAAGAAATGGGCGGAGCACGTATGCATTGCTCAGTATCAGGATGCGGAGATGTTTTATGTAAAACAGAAGAAGATGCAATTACTCAGGCAAGACAATATATTTCTTATTTTCCAAGCAACTATTTAGAAAAGACTCCTACGGCTACACCTCAAGAACCGAAACAGTTCGATAAAACGTTAGAAGAAATCATTCCAGAAAATCAAAATGCTCCTTTCAATATGAAAGATCTCATTAACAGAATTATTGATGAAGGTTCTTTCTTTGAAGTGAAAAAATTATTTGCTCAAGAACTAATTACTGGTTTAGCACGTATTGATGGTAAGTCAATTGGTATTATTGCAAATCAGCCGCGTATGAAGGGCGGCGTATTATTCCACGATTCAGCTGATAAAGCAGCGAAGTTTATAAATTTATGCGATGCATACCATATTCCATTATTATTCCTTGCAGATGTACCTGGATTTATGATTGGTACAAAAGTAGAACGTGCTGGTATTATTCGTCACGGCGCAAAAATGATCTCTGCAATGAGTGAAGCAACTGTACCGAAAATTTCTATCGTCGTTCGAAAAGCATATGGAGCTGGCTTATATGCAATGGCAGGTCCAGCATTTGAACCAGATTGCTGCTTAGCATTACCGACAGCTTCTATTGCAGTAATGGGTCCAGAAGCAGCGGTTAATGCTGTATATGCAAATAAGATTGCAGCTTTACCAGAAGAAGAGCGCGCAAGCTTTATTGCTGAAAAGCGAGAAGAGTATAAGAAAGATATTGATATTTACCGTTTAGCATCAGAGATGGTGATTGATGGTATTGTTCATCCAAATAATTTACGTGAAGAGCTAAAAGGACGATTCGAAATGTATATGAGCAAATATCAAGTATTCACGGATCGTAAACATCCTGTATATCCAGTTTAAAAGCCCTATTTAGGGCTTTCTTGCTCAAAAAGTCAAGGAGGGGAAAGTATTGAAACAAGCAGTTTGGTTTCCAACAGAAGAGTATAAAGAAAAAACGCGATTATTTAGTTGGATGAAATCATTAGGTTATGAAGATTACGAAGCTTTTTATAATAAGTCAATTGAAGAAACAGCTTGGTTTTGGGGAGAAGCTGAGAAAACAGTTGGCTATCAGTGGATGGAACCATATACAGAAGTGTTAGATTTAGAAAATGGTACACCGTTTGCACAGTGGTACACTGGGGGCACTTGTAACGTTGTAGAATCTGCTTTATCCCGCTGGCTTGCAGACGATAAAATGAAAATACAAGTAGCACTCATGTATGAAGGAGAAAATGGAACTTCGAAATCATTTACATATGAAGAGCTTGACAGCTGGGTAAGCCGTGTTGCCAACGGTTTGAAACATGCTGGTATTGAAAAAGGTGATCGTGTAACAATTTACATGCCAATGATTCCTGAAACAGTTGTTGCTATGTTAGCAGTAATGAAAATTGGAGCGATTATTTCACCAATATTCTCAGGTTTTGCTGCTGATGCAGTAATGACGCGTGTACAAGCAGCGGGTTCAAAAATGATTATTACCGCAGATGGCTTTTCACGCCGTGGGAAAATTGTTTCTTTAAAAGATGAAGTAGATAAAGCTTGTGAACATTGTCCAACTGTTGAAAAAGTTGTAATTGTTCGTCATGCAGGAAATGATTTTACACCGCATAATTACGATTTTTCATGGAGTACGTTAGAAAAAGAAAAACCATTCATACATGCTGAAGAAATGCATAGTGATGATCCCTTAATGCTCATTTATACATCAGGAACGACTGGTAAGCCGAAAGGAACAGTACACACACATGCTGGTTTCCCGCTAAAATCTGCATTTGATGCAGGATTTGGAATGAATATAAAACAAAGCGACCGCGTATTATGGGTAACTGATATGGGCTGGATGATGGGACCATTTTTATTATTCGGCTCTTTAATTAATGGAGCAACGATGGTTATGTACGAAGGTGTCCCAGACTTTCCAGAAGCAGACCGTTTATGGGAGACAGTTGATAAATATGAAATTACTCATCTCGGTATTTCGCCAACGTTAATCCGTGCATTAATGGCAAAAGGTGATGAGTATGTGAATAAACATTCTTTAAAAAGTTTAGAAGTATTCGCGTCAACAGGAGAACCTTGGAATCCAGATCCGTGGATGTGGCTGTTTGAAACAGTTGGAAAAGGAAAGGTCCCAATTTGTAACTATTCAGGTGGAACTGAAATTTCTGGTGGGATTTTCGGTAATGTTCTTATTAAGCCAATAGCACCGATTAGTTTTAATGCATCTTTACCAGGAATGGCAGCGGTTGTACTTGATGATCAAGGTAAACCGATTCGTGATGAAGTTGGAGAATTATGCTTGGAAAAGCCTTGGGTAGGTATGACGAAAAGTTTTTGGGAAGATGATGAGCGTTATGTAAACACATATTGGTCACGCTTTGAAAATAAATGGGTCCATGGGGATTGGGTTATTTATGACGGTGAGCAATATATCATTACAGGACGTTCAGATGATACGTTAAACATTGCTGGAAAACGTATTGGGCCTGCTGAATATGAATCTATTCTTGTGAAACATAATGATGTAATAGAAGCAGCGGCAATTGGTATACCGGATGATATAAAAGGTGAAGTTTGTCATTGTTTTGTTGTATTACGAGACGGTATAACATTCTCTGGAGAGTTAAAGAAAGAATTAATGAGTTTAGTAAACTCTCATATTGGTAAAGCTTTATGTCCAAAAGACATACATGTTGTAGAAGATTTACCAAAAACAAGAAATTCTAAAGTGATGCGACGTGTCATTAAAGCAGCTTACTTAGGAAAAGAATTAGGAGATTTATCATCACTTGTAAATCCTGAAGTAGTACCCTTTATTCAAGGACTGCAGTCTAGCAAACTATAAAATTACGAATGAGCTCTATGTAAATAGAGCTCATTTTTAATGTTTACAAAAAGATAAGAGGGAAAAAGTAAATTTGAAGTTAAAAAATCTACTATTAGTGTTAAGTATGTATGTTTTTAGTTTTTATCAAAATAGGATACTGTGGCTGTCTATTTATTGGAGTGATTGAATTTTGTTAAGGGTAAAAATTTAGTGAAGTGAAAAGTAATGAATAAAAGGAGAAATCCCTGGGGGACAGGGATTCACTAAGGGAGATATTATTGTCGTGCAATGTCGAAATTTGGCGTATTCGACAAATTAATATTATCACGAATTTTCAGGAGATTGCGATAGTGGATGTGTCAAAAATGTGTACGGTTTTCATATAAAAGTGTTATTTAAATAGGAAAAGGGAAAAGGATTAAGTTCACTCATTCTTAAGATTTTTCCCTTTTAAATTTACTGTTTGTTCGTTGTTCTATATACATCTGAAATTGGTGAATCTTCGCCATGTAAAGCTTGAGTACTGTCCTTTTTGTTTGAATCATCTGCCTCCTGAGATGTTTCTTGCATTTGCTCTTGGGCCTTACTAGGAGTATTCAGCGCATCTAATGACACATGATCAAGTTGTTGACTTAATAAATCTTTTTTATCCATGTTATGTAGCTCCTTTTTGGACTTAGATATAAAAATGAAGTGTTTTTAAATAGTTACGTGGGTATTATGTATCTTTGAATGGAATTATATACACAAACTACATTGAGAAATTAACTAATTATAAAAATTACTTATGATGCCAAACGGTTGTATTTTAATAAAGTAAACAAAATAGTTATTTGATAGAAAGAGAGAGTAGTATGATTTCTTTAGAAATTAAATATAAAAAGGCGATTATCTTCAAATCGCCTTTTGGGTAATGCAGTGTAATTTTATTCAGTTATTTGAAATATAGTTTCATTCGGTTTAGAAAATCCATACAGTTTCCTTGCAAATTTTAAAATTTCTTCTTCACTACTTGTTAAAGCTTTAACATCATTCTTAAGGGAATGGCCATCCTTCTTTACAGAAGATAATTTTTGTTGCTCCGTATTAAGCGTGATTTGTTTTTCTTTAATTACTTCTTGTTGGTTATTCAGAGAATATTGAAGGACAAAAATTATAGGTAATATAAAAGCCAAAATAGTTATAATACGGCGTCTTGTTTTTTTAATATTACCTTGTTGGGTATTAGGGTTCACTTGCTGTGAGGGTATATTAGGATTTGATTGGTGTGATGATACTTTTGGGATGTTTCTCATTAAAATGCCTCCATTACTGATTGTAGAATTTAAAACGCTTAAAAGTATTATAAATGTTTAATGGGAATTTTAGAAGATATTTTAATATAGTTGCATTTTGTAAAGTGTAAATAAAATCCTTATTTACATAAAAGAAACACCAATTGTCCGCGAGGCTCCTAAGGGTAATCTAAATTTCAAATTCAGCAGAATAAAAATTCAAGTTCCCTCATTTAGCGGCCTCTAATTGTTAGAGGCCTGCTTTTATAATGAATAAAGAAAAGAATGTTTATTAACGTTGAAAGCACATATATACTAATAATGCTACATGTTTGGAGTGTTTGAATTGAGGATTTATACAGTAGTATATGTGTTTGTTTTTTCCTTTCTATGTGTTTGCCTTGTACACTTTTAAGCTAGTGGACATACTTTACTAATAGAAAGGATTAGGGGGTGAGGTTTTGGGATCTCGATTTAACAATTGTAAAAAGAAGTGTACATGTAAACAGGATGATTGTTGGGAGATATTCGAAGAGTGTAAAAAGGAAAAGCATGAGAAATGTGATAATTCTTGTGTACAAGGAATTAGAGATGAGCTTAAGAAATTAATTAATCAAACAGTTCAAATTAACACAGAGGGACGTACTTATGTAGGTACGGTGTCGTCTGTAAGTTGTGATGTTGTTAAGCTTGCAGCTATTCCTGGATCAGTTGGAGTAATTATCTCCATTTGTAAAATTGAAGCAATTTTCCCTCCTGTTACAACGGTTACTGCTCAGTTTGATTTTAATGGTGTTGACGTAGCAAACAAAGCTTAATAATACTGTTTTTTGTAAAGTCATTCTTATGAATGGCTTTATTTTAATTTGCTATAAAAGGAGAATATATTCTTTATATAGAATTAAGTTTGAGGTTATAAATAATGATGTACGAAAGGAGAATGAGAGTGATTGGACTAGAGCACTTTAAAAGAAAGGATTTTAAGCAATTAATAAATTGGGTTAATTCCGAACAATTTTTAATACAGTGGTCAGGAAATGCATTTACATATCCTTTAAATGAACAGCAATTAGAGAAATATATAGAAAGTGCAAATACACTTGCTTTCAAAGTAATAGATGAAAAGACTAAAGAAGTAATCGGTCATATTTCACTTGGGCAAATAGACGATATAAATAAGTCTGCGAGAATTGGAAAAGTGTTAGTTGGTAATACGAAAATGAGAGGGCGTTCAATAGGAAGACATATGATGAAAGCAGTACTTCATATTGCGTTTGAAGAATTAAAACTACATAGAGTAACTCTTGGCGTGTATGATTTTAATACGTCGGCCATTTCATGTTATGAAAAAATAGGATTTGTAAAAGAAGGGTTATTAAGAGATTCAAAAAAAGTAGGAGAAACGTATTGGAATTTATGGGAAATGAGTATGTTAGAATATGAATGGAACAATAAAAAACAATAGTTTATTATAATTTTATTATGTCAACTAAAAGGGGTTTGGTGGGAATCATGGTTAAAAAAGCTAAAGTAATTTCAATTGCAGCTGTTTCAGGGGGCGGTAAAACTACCATTACAGAAAGTTTAGCTCATGAGTTGAAAAACTCAAAGGCTCTATATTTTGATAGTTATAAATTTGATAACTGTCCTGTTGATATTTGTAAATGGATTGATGATGGAGCTAATTACGATGAATGGGTACTTACACCGCTAATGAATGATATTCAGCGTTCTATACAAGATAGTAGTTTAGATTATATTATTGTAGATTATCCTTTTGCATACTTAAATAGAGAAGTGAGACAATTCATTGATGTAACTATATTTATTGACACACCTTTAGATATTGCGATGGCTAGAAGAATTTTGAGAGATTTTAAAGAAGATACAATGAGTGAAATACATAATAATTTGAAACATTACATGACACATGCGAGAAAAGCTTATTTAGAGGCAATTCATACTGTTAAGCCGAATTCGGATATTGTATTGGATGGATCTTTATCTATAAGTGAAATAATTGATCAAATAATAGAGGAACTTAATCGAAGAGAAGTGATTGTGAATGGTTAAATGTATAAAATAATATGTACAAGTTGATAGCTTTAAAATATATACAAAAATATTTCAAGGAGAAAAGCAGCAGCCTGTTATTATAATGGAAGCAGGTTATGGTGATTATTCAAAGGCATGGGATCGTATTGCGGAAGGGCTGACGGAATATGGGACGGTACTTACATATGATAGAGCTGGGTTGGGAAAAAGTGGGAAGAGTTCCAAGCGGCGTATTAGTTCTGAAATGGTAAAAGAATTAAGAGCTTGCTTAAAACAATTACAACTTAAGCCACCCTATATTTTTGTAGGACATTCCTTTGGGGGGATAAATGTACGTTTATTTACGGCTTTTTATCCTGAAGATACAATGGGATTAGTTTTAGTCGATTCGACACCAGAAAATTATAAAGAAGATTTTTTGCCAATAATGTCTTCTGAATTTCAAGAAGCTTACTACAAACAATTTGTATATGAAGGTTCATATGAAGAGTTTATGTTTAGTCTAGGTGAAGCAGATCGACATTGTAAGTCAATGAGAGATATTCCACTTGTCGTGTTAGCTGCTGGAAAAAAAGCTTTTTATTCAGCAGATGCACAACTGAAATGGTTGCAATTGCAAGAAGAATTATTACAATTATCAACCAATAATAAATTTATAATTGCAGAAAATAGTGGTCACTATATTCAAAAAGATGAACCACATTATGTAATAGATGCTGTTAAGTGGATCCTTGGGGTAGGGGAGAGATAAATGTGTACACTTTACCCCGCATTAACGGGCAGTAAGACTCCCACCTCAAAATTTGGCTGGAGCAAAGAAGTTAGGCGGGAGATCAACGGCCCGTAAATGCCCGATTGGTTCAACTAATAATCATTGGGGATGAATACCCCCAATGATTAAAGTTTCACTTTATTTCAATATAATTGGCAAGTAAGAGATGATTGGTTTAAGTGGTGTGAACAGCTTACAGAGGAGGAATTGCTTCGCAAACGTGTTGGAGGTGTTGGGAGTATTTTAGAAACACTTTTCCATATTGTAGATGTTGAGTATAGCTGGATTAGTGCGCTTCAAGAAAAAGAGGATAACGAACCACAGTTTAAAGATTATCAATCAATCAAAAAAGTGAAAGCATTATCTGATTTATATAGACGAGAATTAGATAACTTTTTGCGGTTATGGTCTGGCGACTTCGAATCAAAAATATTGAAAGCTTCATGGACAGATAAAACATATAAATACGGTGAAGTTTTAAGGCATGTAATTGTACATGAAATTCATCATATAGGTCAGCTATCAATATGGGCAAGAGAGTTAAATCTTCAGCCCGTTTCAGCGAATTTAATTGGAAGGGGATTATAGATTTAGAAACCGACTTGCTACATGCAAGTCGGCTTTTTATATAAAAGAGAACTTTTAGTTAAAATCCTCTGATTTTTTCTGACGTATATGTAAAAACATTAAAATGGTAATGATGAAAAAGATCATCATCGTTTGTATGATTAAATTTTTAAACTGTAGCAATATTGCCCAAGATGTAAGAGCATCTTTAAAAGCTTGGAGTGCAGAGTACGAGGAAGGTTCAAAACCGTACTGAAGTAATTTTTTTGTTTCAATAAAAGTAGTGTTTTCTTCATCGGATTCTAATATTACTGAAATAAGCCTAGTATCTCCTAGTTTTGCAGTACCGACAAAACTATTATTACCATTAGTTGAAAAACTAGTTTGCAAGCCATCAACACCTTGGAGTTTAATGTTTTCATTAAGGGAATAAATCATTTTATTTGTGTTGAAAACTTGAAAATCTTTGAAGGTAAATTGGTAAGAGGTTAGTTTCGTAATATTCAGTACATAAGGGAAATTCTTTACTAATTGTGTTGCTAGTTTAGCGGCGTCTTTCGCTGTTGTATTCGATTGCTTATTTGTATCTTGATTAACTCCAGTAGAGTTTAGAAAAGGAGATGGCTGTGATAAATGTAGTTGTTTTGCTTTTTCATTCATTAACATTGTAAAGTTAGCTTCATTTCCAGCAATGTGTTCTGCTAGTTCAAGTGCAGAACGATTATTTCCGGTTAAAAGCAATGTATTTAGTAAATCACGAACGGTTGTTTTATCATTCGATGTTACATGTATAGGACTCGTTTCGGTTTGAAAAACGTCGTTACTTATTTGTACAGATTCATCTAATTGTATTTTGCCATCATGAAGTTGTTCCATTACAATATACTCAGTCATTAATTTAGATAAAGTGGCCGACTGAATGGGAGTACTTTCATTTTTTTTATAAACAATCTCACCTGAATTAGCATCTATTAAAATAGCTGATTTAGCTTGAATAATTGGACCATTTACATAAAGATAAAAATATAAAACGATAAGTGCAGTAATAATAAAAGATAATAATAAAATTGTAAATTTTTTAAAGAATTGCATAAGCGATCCCCCTACTATGACATCAATAATAATATTGTAAAAAGGAATGCTTAATTAGGAAGAAAGAAAAGGTAAAGAATTTCTAAAGAATTATAAAAAATTATTAAATTTTGGATATTGATGGAAAATAAAAGGTTCAATTTCTTTTTATATTAGAAATTGAACCTAAAATTATGGTGTATTAACTTTTATATGGTAGTAGTTTTACAGTGAAAGTTGTTTTCTTGTCATCACTATATACTTCAATCGTTCCTTTATGCAGTTCGACAATACTTTTTGCAATTGCTAATCCGAGTCCTGATCCACCAGTGTTTGTTGAACGTGATTTTTCAACACGATAAAAACGTTCAAAGATATGAGGTAAATCTGTACTAGGAATAGGTTGTCCGTAATTTGTTATATCAATTGTAATCATATTATTGCTTTCATAAGCGGTAAGGTCAATATAACCACCTTCGTTTCCATAAGCGATAGCGTTTATAATAAGATTTTCAAATACGCGCACTAATTTATCTCCATCAGCTGATACCATGAGTTTTTGAGAGGGGAAAGAAGGGCGGCATTCAATATTAGCTTCTTGAACTTGTATTCGGAATTGAACAGTTAATTGCCCAAGTAGCTCTACAATATCAATGGGAGCAGAATATAAACTTAACTCTTTATTTTGAACACGGGTGTATTCAAACAAGTCATTCATTAATGCGTTTAGACGTGTTACTTTACCATAAATGACTTGTATGTAATGACGTAATTCCACTTCATCTCTATAATTATCATGATGGATTAAATTCACGTATCCAACTATAGATGTTAGGGGAGTACGTAAATCATGTGATACATTTGTAATCAGTTCGCTTTTTGCTTGTTCTGCCTGTCTTTCTTCATCAATTGACTCTTTTAATTGTTCAACAATTTGATTGACCCCAGTCGCTAACTCTTCTAAATAATTATGATTTACGATGGAAACTTTATGATTGAAGTTTCCATTTGCAATATAACGAATCTCTTCTATCATTTTTTTAATACAAGTTTCATAGTAAAGCTTTCTCTCGTGACGATAAAAAATGTATAGATAGGATGAAAAAATAGAAAATAAAAATAAATAAGAAACAATCATCATCCATAAAGATTCCTTAATCCCTTTATACTTTTCATAACCAAAAATCCGAATGAATTCTTTACCGAGTTCGGTTAGAGTAAGTGAACTCTCAATTACACTCGTAATGAGGCGATATATAATTAATTCAGTAATAGGTGTAAGAGTGATAGCTAATAAAAACCAAAAAATTATCTTCCATTTTGGGATATCTTTTAAAATATCAAATGCTTCATTTCTCAATTTTATAGCCTACTCCCCAAACAGTATGAATAAATTTTTCTCCATTCATTACTGTTTCAAGTTTATCCCGTAAATTACTAATATGAACCATTACAGTTTTATTTGAACCATAACCATCTTCATTCCAAACACGTTCAAATATTTCTTCGGAACTAAATACTCTTCCTGTATTGCTCGCTAGTAAATATAAAATATCAAATTCAATAGATGTAAGCTTAATATATTCATTATTTACTTTAACAGTATGATTATGCTTATGGATTTCAACTGTTCGAATACGAATGATACCATCGTCTTTCTTTTGAGTAGCAGTGTTTTGGAAAGAGGATCTTCTCAGCAAAGCTTTCACTCTAGCGACCAATTCTAGTGGATTAAACGGTTTAATCATATAATCATCTGCACCTGTCATAAGCCCTAATATTTTGTCCATATCTTCAGCCTTTGCACTCAGCATAAGTATAGGTACAGTATTATTTTCACGCACTTCCTGACAAACTTCTAATCCATTTCGCTTTGGCATCATAATATCCAAAATCATAAGGTCAACTTCATATACAGATATCATTTGTATTGCTTCATCACCGTCATAAGCTTTAAAAATGTTATATCCTTCATTTCGCAAATAAACAGCGAGTAACTCTACAATATCTTTATCATCATCAATAATTAATATGCTTTTATTCATTATTTAGTTAGTTCCTTTCCTTACAATTAATCAACATTACTATAATAACAAACATTTATGTACTTTGTAGCAATGATTTTACATAAAATTTCATGTAACGTATTAAAAAGGAATTAAACCATTCATAACGAATTAAAATAGAAGAGTTATTTGAATTTCCTATTATATTGAAGGAGTGTAATAAGGAGGAGATTAACGTGTTATATAATGAAATATGTTCATTTACTCCAACTGGGAAAATAGAACATGATATAAAAGAGTTTCTATTAAAATACAATAAAGAATTTACATATAAACATTCAATTCGTGTGGCAAATGAAGCGCGAAGAATAGCGATAATGTTTCATGAAAATGAAGAAAAAGCAGAAATTGCAGGGTATTTACATGATATAAGTGCAATCTTTCCTAACGAGGAACGGATTAAAGTTGCTGAAGCATTTGGAATCGAAATATTACAAGAAGAACGGAAATTTCCAATGATTATTCATCAAAAACTATCGAGAGTAATCGCAAAAGAGATATTTAAAGTGGAAGATGAAGAGATTTTAGGTGCAATTTGTTGCCATACTACACTGCGTAAACATGCAACGAATTTGGATTTAGTGTTATTTGTTGCAGATAAAATAGAATGGGATCAAATTGGGACACCATCATACTTAGTAGGCATAAAAAATGGATTAGAAAAATCTTTAGAACATGCTGCTTTTGTATATATTTCATATTTGTGGGAAAGAAAAGATACATTAAAAGTCATACATCCGTGGCTAGAAGAAGCATATTGGCATTTAAAAGAAATTGTAGAGTAGAAAGGGTATAAAAATGCAGTTTAAAGAATATATGAATCAAACATTTCCAAGAGTTACGTTAGTACCGTACATATACTTTCAGTGGGAAACTCATCTACATTTTGATTTTGGAAAAGATAAATACCAAGATGTAGAAGGAACCGACGATTTAAACATGGAATACTTCTCTCAACTATATACATGTAATAAATACGTATTTGAAGATATATTTTCAAAAGAAGATACCGTCTTTTTAGTCACAAATGTTTATCGATTTAAACAGGAAAATATAAAAAATCCGCAGAAAATAAATGTATATAATAGATTTATTAAAAAGAGGGATTTAAAGTTTCATATAAGACAAGAAACATTACCTTTTCTATTTGAAGATGAAGAAGCCGACTTATATTGTACATCTCAATTTTCTTTAAAATGTCTTGCGGAAGATATTAAATATGAACCGCTTATTGAAGCTGCTAATCATGAAGACTTCCCAGACCTACGTCCACGCCTAGGACGAAAAAAAGAAATTTCATATCCAGATGTATTTTTTATAAATGTAACAAAGGATATTATCATGTTTATTTATGATGATAGAGGATGTGAAGTAATCGCGAAGAATAAAGAAATGATACGGGGTTTATATGAGAAGTACAAAGAGTGGATTCCAGATTATGAACGAGAGAGTATAGATGATTTGTTTAAATGATAATAGGGGAAGTGAAGTGTGTAATGAAACGTATTGCAATTGTATCTGCATGGGAACCAGAGCTTACGTATTTGCATCAACATTATCCAAGTGAACGTGTTGAAAAAAGAGCAGCTTGGGAATTCTATTTTCATACTATTAACGAATTGGAAGTTATTTCAGTTATTACTGGTGTTGGTAAAGTAAGTTGTGCTAGTTGTGTACAATTGTTAATTAGTGAGTTTCAACCAGATGAGTTATTTATGACAGGGATATGCGGAAGTCTATCAAATAAGGTGAAAAATGGCCATATTGTAGTGGCACTTAACACAATCCAGCACGATGTTACTGCTGCTGGCTCAGGGGAAGATGTTTTTAATTTATACGACGGTAGAACAGCACCTATTGAAACAACAAGATCACTAGTAAGAAGAATAAAGAAAATAAGGTCTTTTGATCCTGTTCATTTCGGTACGTTCTTATCTGGAGATCAGCGTGTTCGTAGTTCAGAAATGAGATATTTACTGCATACTGTATACGGTGCTTTAGCGGTTGATCAAGAAGTGGCAGCGTTCGCTTATGTGTGCCATATAAATAAAAAACCTTTTTTATGTTTAAAAGCCGCTTCGGATCAAGCGAATGATAAAACGAAAGAAGAACAAAAAATTTTTAAAATGTTAGCATGTGAACGAGCATGTGAGCATTTAATTATTTTTTTACGTGTTTATGAGATTACTGTAGTAAATAATAGATAGTTAGAGGGTTTTAATATTGGAAACTACAAATAAAATAGCAATTCTTGGTGCGAATGGTAAAGCTGGAAAATTCATCGTAAATCATGCGTTAGAAAAGGGATATCAAGCAAAAATATTAACGAGAACTTCTAAAAATATGCCGATAACTAATGAAAATATAGAGACTATCATTGGGGATGCCCGTGATTTTTCTACAATACAAGAATTACTTAAAGGTTGTAGGGCTGTAATTAATGCGGTGGGACAACCGAAAAATGAACCTTATATTTTTAGCACAGTTACGAAGCATATTTTAAAAGTAATGAAAGAATATGAAATAAAACGTTATATTCTTATTTCTGGAGGCTCCTTAAATGTAGAAGGAGATCAGAAGGGAATTGTAAATAAAATAGGGGCTACTTTGTTTCAATTATTTCTTCCGAAGATGATGAGGGATAAATATAAAGAATTGGAAATTATACAAGTAGTGATGTAGATTGGACAATTGTTAGATTACCATTTGTTATAGAGGGAAATGACATTGAAAATATAAAAGAGAGTTTAGTAGATATGCCAGGAATGAAAATTCAAAATGGAGATATTGCACCGTTTGTTTTAAAACAAATAAATAGTAAGACATATGTAGGGAAATGTCCATTTATTTCAAATTAAGAGGTGAAATAACATTGATTACGTATTATGGAGAGCTTTGTACAAAAATATATGAAAATGATAAATCAATTGCTGTTGGAAAAGAATTAGATTTCTATCTTTCGTTTGCAAAAGACAAAAACATGGCAGTGTTAGAACCGATGTGTGGAAATGGTAGAATGTTAATTCCTTTTATGCAAAATGGTGTGAATATAGAAGGATTTGATATTTCGAAAGATATGCTTAAAGTTTGTAAAGATAAAGCAGAAAAATTAAACTTAAAACCGGTTGTATCACAAGTAAGAATAGAAGAATACCATAGTGATAGAAAATACGATCTTATAATGATTCCTATTGGATCATTCTCTCTTTTACCAAATAATTTAGTAGATATTAGTCTTCAAAATATGAAAAATGGCTTAAAAGAAAATGGAAAATTACTTCTTACTATTGTACAAGGTGGAAGTGAAACAGAACAAATTCTAGATTGGATAGAGACAAATAGAAAAGAAATTAACAATGAATTAATTGTTGAGTATAGAAAAGTGTCCTATGATGAGGCACAAAAACTTTTAAATATTAAACTAAAATATGAAGTTATTCATGATGAGAAAATAGCAGAAACTGAGATTATGGATTTTCCTATAAGACTATATGATTTAAAAGAATTTGAAAATATACTTATTTCTAATGGATTTAGTCAAATTGTTGTTCATGAAATAAAGGATGGATATGGTGAAGGGAATTCATTTCATGTGTTTGAATGTAGTATATAACAAGTCATAGCAGAGGAGTATACTTATATGATTCAATACAAAAAATGTAGTGAACTAAGTATAGATTTAGTGTATGAAGCTTTTAAGGATGGATTTTCAGATTACATTATTAAAATGGAAGTTTCAAAAGAAGATTTTATAAAAAGGTTTTTTGGGCCAGAAGGCAATTCGTTAGAACACTCCTTTCTTGCTTTAGATGGTGATAAATCTGTTGGTGTAATACTTGGTGGTATAAAAGTTTATGAAAGTATAAAAACAATGCGCTGCGGAACGTTAGCTATCCATCCTAATTATCGCGGTGCTGGTATTAGTCAAAAGTTGTTTGAACTGCATAAAGAAGAGGCGATTCAAAATGGATGCAAACAACTTTTTCTTGAAGTAATTGTAGGTAATGGCCGAGCGATTCATTTTTATAATAAACTTGGTTATGAAAAAGTATATGAACTTTCTTATTATAATTTAAATGATTTTACTAAAATAATTAATAAGGATTTTAAAGGTATTGAAGTAAAACAAATAGAATTTCAACCATTTAAATTTGAAATTCAGAAATGGCTTAACTTCCATATTAATTGGCAAAATGATATGGATTATATCGAAAAAACAAATAATACATTTTACGGTGCATATGTTGATAATGATTTAAAAGGCTCTATATGTGTAAATGAACAAGGTAAAATTAGTTTTATTTTCGTAGACAAAGACTATAGAAATATTGGTATTGCGACGCGATTATTACAAGTAGCAAGTGAAGAATTAAAGTTATCAAGTTTATCAATTGGGTTTCCAAACAACAATTTACTGGAAGGGTTTTTAAAGAAATCTGGATTTGAAAAGAATTCTTTAGCACAATATGAAATGTATTTATTGCTATAAAAAGCGGAAGGAATTATTCTTTTCGCTTTTTATTTTTGTATTATGAGTGTAAAATGTTTCTCACCTATTATCTGTAAAGAATCTGTGAATAATCTCCCTACATACTATATGTGGAGGTCTTTTTATTAGAAGGCAATTTATAAAGTGACATTAAAATAAAGAAATATTACATATTGAATTGAAAACGAGGAAGAAGGTTAGAAATTATAAAACTGTTCCAGAAAGCAGAAAATAGTAATATAAAAAAATTTTTTCAAATAAAAAGGCAGTTGTTTCCGCAACCACCTTTCAGTAAAATAAATCACTTTTCCAGAAATAAATTATGGATGATTCTAAAAAAATCTATAGGATATAATCCTATTTTTATAATCCAAGTGACGAGCTTAATTTATAAAAAAGGAATGACTATATTATATGGAAATTTGTTTATAATGGTTACAAAGAAAAGAGCAGCTAGCAAAAGTTAACTGCTTCATTCAAGGAACATGATTAAGAAATGGGATGCTTGCAGTATGAATTGAATATTAAGATGTATCCAGAGGAGAGGGATTATATAAATTAAATTATGATAGTCGATATTCTCCAAATTGACCAGAAAAAAATAAACATTCTAATGAAATTCCAAGTGTTCTTTTCTTAGGTTTTTGAAAATCTTTTATTAGATAACCCACAGCACTAATTGCTATAAGTATGAAAAGAATGGGTTCTAATGTTTCTGGCATTATATCTACTCCTAATTACATATTCAATTTATTATATAAATACTAAAGGTTTTTTTGAGTTTTAAACCTTTTAAGTTATCTTTTTAAATATCACTTTCAGGATGAAATTTTACTTTGTATAATATTCTTATATTATGTAGAATAGATAATACGGGAGGGAATTAAATGCATAATGGATTAAAGTTTAAGATTATTGAATTACAATCTTTCATACAAAAGACTTATTCTGATATTAAAACAGCATGTGATATTGCTATTTATCAAGAAAACACTTCGAAATATTTAATTTCATTAGGATTTTTAAATCAATCATATATGACCTATATAGAAGCAAAAAGATTTTATCGTGAAAATGAAGAACTTGTAAGTGTAGAATTTGATAATTTCTTTGATGCGTATGATAAATTAGAACACGAATTAAAGCAAGTTATTTCAAGAGAAGATAAGAATCCTTCATTGCTACATAGCAGACTTGATCAATTTCAACAGAAAATTGAAAATATAAATGACCTAATAAAAGTATTGGAAAATGCTCGTTAATGAATACTTTTTTCTTTGTCATATAAAAATAATACATTATAAATATTTTAGAGATAATACGTATTACGAATCTATTGTAAGAAGGTGACTTTTGTTAATTACAGAAGTCACCTTCTTACAATGAAATTTAAATCTTTATATTTAAAATATTTCGTTATGTTCTTCTCTTTTATACGACTTCATTTATTAATACAAATTAAAAGTAGAAAGAATAGAAAATTGAAACCGGATAGGGTTTATTTGGTACGAAAATCTATAATGAGATACTTTGTTGAAAGTGAGGTAATACTCCTATGACAATTCTGATAGTTGATTGACCACAATTTCTAAAAATCGCTCTACCTTTTCTTTTGATGTATCCGGTGTATGATAACCAATCGTAAATGTAAGTCTTCCATTATAAGAGCTTGCTACCATTGTAAAGAATGGTGTATACATAATAGGTGATGTCATATACCCGTCTTCAGCTTGAGCTTTACTAAACTTAATAGGTTTATCTGCTATTGATCTGAAATTTGTAAGTAATGGCAACGCTATTTCCATTTGTAAAGCCTGTTCGTATTGCTGTTTATACATTTCCTTAACCTTAGATAGTTTTATATTTGCCAGTAACTCCATTCCTGCGGTGCGAGGTTCTGCATACATAGTGAAATGCGATAAGGATCGGAAGTATGCAGTTATGATTGCATCATTCAAGGTAGCCTGTTGTGCTTTTGTCCATTGGATTAGGCGTAGAGTTTGCTCATGGCTTAACCGCCGTATGGACATTTTTGGGTAAGTATTTTTGTTCGGTTGAGAAGGAAAAGACCATAATGCTGCCTGTTGTTTTTGACTAGGACGATATGCACTTTTTACGTCGGGTATTCCAGCGTATTTAAAAACAAGTGATTGATCGCGAAAACCTTCATTCCCCGTACCAAACTCCTTTATAATTTGATCCTTGGACTGTCCTAGAGAAAATTGAGTATAAATTGCTCCCAGCAAATTAATATATTCCTTGACTCCTGCACCATCTGAACAAAGATGAGATAATTTCACGACTAACATATTTGTTGTAGTACCTTGTAATAATTTTGTTTGAACCATAGGTCCCTGAATAAGATCTCCAGATTCCTTAATAAAATCTATTGCCATCATTTCAAGTTCTTGATCATTTCCTTCTGCAAAAAAACAAATCGGTGAGTTAGTACTAGATGAATATTCCTCCCAGTAAGGAATATCACTTTCTACAAAATGGCTGTTCAAAACGGGCTGTAATTGTAACGTTATCCTTACTGATTGTTCAAGTATTTTCTTTGATATACCTATAGGGAAATAAAGAACGGCATTAATTTGTTGATTTGCAGAATAAAGACCTAGTATATAATTCATTCGATCTTGAGGTGTTACTGGATATTTTCTTTTTTTCACAATTTTGTCCTCCTTTTAAGACTATTTTTAGTTATAATCCCGTTTCTCATATGGTTGAAATTTTTTTTAGTATGTCACTTTTGAAAGCATCTTTTTCGTACTGGTCCATGTTGTTATTGGCATTAATATTACCTATCATTTTTGTTTTGTAAATTAAAATAAATAAATAAATTTACGATTTGTTTGATTATACACAAACATTATATGTTAACGTCTGTTTTATAATCGACAAAAAACAATTGAATCATTTTTATCTTTTTCCGAAATTATCTCCCACCTATTTACTGACACTATCAGATCATCACATAAATTGAGGGGGAGCCTTCTGTCATAAAATATACACGTTCTAACTTCCAATCTTACAAAATTGTAAGATTAGAAATTAGATAGTTAGATAGAAGTCATTAACTTATTAAAAAATCTCATCTATAATCCAGATATAAATTATTTGTTAAAGGAGTATTCTAATGAAAAGAATTATAAGTTATGCGGTAGTTATTGCTATTTTTATAGGAATAGGATTAGGAGTAAAACGTTATGTGCAAGGTCCAGGACAACCAGTCGATGGGATTCTAGTTAGTGGTACTGCAGCTGATGTAGAAAAAGTCAAACAAGAATTTAAAGATGATACTAAACAATCGATAGACTATAAAGTAAAGTATGTCACAACAATAAGAAAGACCCAATTATCAGAAGAAGATAAGAAACAAAATGATACAAATGAAGAATTTGAAATCAATACTACAGAATATGCAGTTATTAATAGTTCTACCGCGGTAAAATTATTTAATAAGGGACTTCTAAGAGCTAGAAAAGATCCAAATTCAGCGTCTCTTATTTCTGAGATGGTGAAAGATAAAAATAAAGTATCTAGTGACCATAATCTATTATTTTCTTATGCGGGTAATAATTCTACGGGTGATAATCCTATGGTCGATAATTTTGAAAATAACCAGTTGAATTTGAACGGTAAGATGGTACCTGCTCAGTATGTTAAACAGCAAATTTGGATTGGGTATGACGCAATGGACCTTGTTATCCTAAAAGACCAAGACTATAATGCAATTTCTGAATCAGAGTCAATAATGAAATTAATTCAATTTAAAAAACGTGATTTTGATTATAAAAACAAACAAGAAGTAGATAAAGTTTTACAAGAGATTGATAAGGTCTCATCGAATAATCAGCATAAAATAAACTTTGTAGAGGTACAAGACTAACTTAAAATGATAAGAAGGTGATATAAATGGAAATCGTAAGAATAGAAAATGTAGTTAAAAGTTATGGTGAAGGAAATAGTAGGGTAGATGCTTTGAAGGGCATAAATCTTTCTATACAGCAAGGGGAATTTGTTTCAATCGTAGGAGCTTCTGGCTCAGGTAAAAGTACATTACTGCATATTTTAGGAGGGTTGGACTGCCCAAGCTCAGGAAGTGTGTTTATTGGAGAGAATAATATTTATGATTATACAGATAATGAACTTTCGATATTTAGAAGAAGAAAAGTTGGGTTTATATTTCAGTTCTTCAATTTAATTCCTGTATTGAACGTGCAGGAGAATATAGCTTTACCTACTTTACTGGATAATGAACCTGTAGATAATCCTTATATGGACGAAATTATTGAAATTCTGGGACTTCATGAAAGAAAAAATCATTTACCATCTGAATTATCAGGAGGTCAGCAACAACGGGTTTCGATTGGGAGAGCACTTATAAATCGCCCACATTTGATTTTAGCTGATGAGCCTACAGGAAATCTGGATACTCAAAATACAAAAGAAGTCATGGATTTATTAAGATTGACAGCAAAGAAATATAATCAAACTATTGTATTGATTACCCACGATTTAAATATTGCATCAACTTCTGACCGTATTATTACAATTGAAGATGGCCAAATCATTTCCGATCAGTGGCTAGCTACGAATAAGCCTAAGACGGGAGGAAATTAATTTTGATTGGTCATTATAAACAATTAAGCAGGAGATACTTAAAGGGGAATATGAAACGAACAATTTTCACTTTGATCGGAATTATACTCTCTGTATCTTTAATTTCTACAATCGGCCTATTTATGAACGGCACTCAGATTTCTCAAATCGAGAATACGAAAAAGAATCAAGGATATTCTTTTCATGCTGTTGTATTAAATTACGATGAATCGATATTGAAAAAAATTAAATATAACCCGCAAATTGAATCATTTGGTTTAATGTCACAGGGAGAAACAGTCCAAGTCGGAGAGGCTGCTGTACAAATGAATTTTGCTGATGATAACGCCTTGGAATTTTTAAAATACAGCATTATTAAGGGGAGAGTGCCATCTAATGATCGAGAAGTTGCTGTGGATCCCTGGGTATTACCTTTTATAAAAGAAAATATCCAAATAGGTGATTCATTTGTATTAAATGGAAAAAAATACAAACTGGTTGGTTTTCTAAGTGATAGTGCATATACACAGGAAAATAAAGTGGGACGGGTACTAATCTATCAGCGTGAGTTTAGCGCTGGAGAAGGAAAAATATTAGTCGGAATTAACCCAAAAGCAAACTTTAATGAGGTTTTAGAGGGAATTAAGACCATTTCCGGAGAGAATAATATTAATATAAGCGAAAAATTAATTCAACTAGAGAAACCAGGTTACAATGATTCAATTATGGCTACGCTAATTATTACAATCAGCATTGTTGTGATAGCGACAGTTGTTGTGATTTACAACGCTTTTCAAATCAGTGTCGTGGAACGAACGAGGCAGTTTGGTTTGTTGAGAAGCATTGGTGCAACACGAAAGCAAATTAGACAAATTGTGCTGAGAGAAGCTACTTTTCTGGCTGCTATCGCTATACCCATTGGAATTATATGCAGCCTAATAGGGCTTGCCTCTCTTCAGTTTATTTTTTCACTTTTAATGGAAAATAGTAAAGAGGTCTCGATATTCCATGTTGATTGGAAGATTTTATTAATCAGTTCGATTATTACCTTCCTTTCTATAATAGCGTCAAGTTTGTACCCAGCTTATTTTGCAGGCAAAATCTCCCCATTATTAGCAATCAGCAGCAGGTTGTCAATTAAAAAGGAACAAATCAAAAAGCAAAAGAATTCCATGTTGAAAAAACCTTTATCTTTTCCTTTGAGCATGGCTATGAAAAATGTGAAGCGAAATAAAAATCGCTATACCATTACAATCTTATCGATTATTATAAGTAGTGTGTTATTTATTACGTTCTCTTATTTAATGAATGTTGCATTTGCATCTAAGTCTTTCAATGAATTATCTGTTAAATCGGATATTACAATTAAGATAGAAGATAAGAATCCAGATCATTTAGCTGAAATTACACAAGTTTTGAATCAGTTAAAATCACTTGGAAATATATCTAATGCATACGAAAAGAAGGGCAATAAAATTGAAACTAAATTAAAGGATGTAACTCAATCTACCGCGACAGTTTTGGAAATAAAAAATACGATTGGAAAAAATCATACCATTACAATCGTAAATAATTATCAAGAAAGTAAAACAAAAAAAGAAGAAAAACTTACTTTACAAGTGCTTGCATATGGTTTTATCACAGTCATTTCTTTAATTAGTAGTGTTAATATATTTAATACTATAACTATAAGCATTATGACTAGACGAAAAGAACTGGCCGCGTTGAAATCCATTGGTATGTCACAAAAGGATTTGAAAAAAATGATTACCTATGAAGCTCTGATTTACGGTTTTTCTGGAAGTTTACAAGGAATCTTTTTTGGTTGTATATTGTCTTATATTATATATTTAGCTATATCTGATATGTTGAAAATGGCATGGACGATTCCCTATGAAGCTTGTATTATTACGTTTGTTTCAGCTTTAATAATTAGTTATTTATCAGTCTTAAATCCATTGAAAAAAATTCAACAAGATAATATCATTGATACTATCAGAGAAGAGTAATATTATAGGCCTGGCTAGATTATAGTCAGGCTATTCTGATTGGAGAATAAGCTAGGGGAAGAAAAAGGAGAGGACATACTTGAATAAAAAAATATTACTAGTCGAAGATGATGAAGCTCTTGGTCTAGCCATCGAATTTTCATTGAGGAATGAAGGTTATGAGGTGATTAGAGCGTCCAGTGTAAAAGAAGCTAAACACCAGTTTGTTCACAATACATTTGATTTGTCCATCCTTGATATCGGCCTACCAGATGGTAATGGTTATGACTTATGTTTGTATTTTAAAAAGCAAAACGAGAATTCGATTATTATTTTCTTAACTGCACTAGATGAAGAAGCAAATGTGGTAATGGGGCTGGATATAGGCGGTGATGATTATATAACCAAACCTTTTCGGGTTAGGGAACTCATGGCCAGAGTGAAAGTACAATTGCGTAAACAAGCGTCGCTAGAAACACCATCTCAAATTTTAAAATCTGAGAATATAAGAATTGATACGAACCTAGTCAAGGTTTATAAAAATTGTGAAAGTATTACATTGACGAATTTAGAATACAAACTGCTATTGAATTTCATGAAGAATTCTCACAAAGCATTAAAAAGAGATGAACTCCTACAACAAATAACAGAAGGAGATAATGTTTTTTTTGATGAAAACACGTTATCTGTATACATAAAGCGTTTAAGAGCTAAAGTTGAAGACAATCCTCAAAAACCACAGTTTATCGTTACCGAAAGAGGATATGGTTATCGTTGGAGCAAGGACGTGATTGGGTGAGCAAGATAATGAAAAATACCGAGTTAAAAAGCTATATGACGATACTGGCCGTCCTTTTATCTATATTTGTGATTTACCAATTTATTATTCAACAATTATTTTATGATCATTTGAAAAGAGACTCTATTGCAACATGGGGGGAAATTACAGCTAGGTTGGTAGAGCAGAATCCAGAAAATGAAGCGGAAATTATGAAAGTCTTATCAAGTCATTCGTCTCACTCAAGTGAATATCAGGAAAAAGGGACAGAGATCCTAAAGCAGTATGGATTATATGAAGACTTGGAATCAAAATTTTTTCCTCATTTAAATAATCTAATTATTAATCACAATCAATTTATGATTTGGGGATTGATTGCTTTTGGATTTTTACTTTTTGTAGCAAACTACATGCAACAAAAAATTATTTTCAATAAGATTAGCCAGCTTACTAGAGCTGCAAAAAAGATAATCGAGGGAGATTACTCGGTTGTCATCAATGAAAATAAAGAAGGGGATTTCGCGAAACTGGCGATTTCATTTCGTTCAATGAGGGATATCATTAGAAAAAATATGCATGATTTGCTTGAAGAGAAGCGGTTTTTAGGAGAAATGTTGCAGGATATATCTCATCAGTTAAAAACGCCGCTTTCAACTATTTCTATCTATAATGAAATGTTGTTAAATGAGAAACTATCCCGAGAGCAACAAGCTCAATTACTACAAAATAATGATACTCAGATTTCTAGAATGAATGTCTTAATTCAGAATTTGTTAAAAGTAGCAAAAATTGATGCAAAAGCGATTTCGTTTGATAAAGAGCCAGGGAATTTAGTAGATACGACTGAGGAAGTACTAAATCGCTTGCAAAGCATGATAAGTGATAAAAATATTTTGATTGATTGGAATGCACCAAGAGAAATAGTCGTTATTCACGACAAATTATGGATGCAGGAAGCTTTGTTAAACCTGTTGAAGAATGCAATCGAACATTCTAAACCCGGTGGTAAAATAATGATTCAGGCCAAAAATTCTCCAATCTATACAGAACTAGTAATCCAAGACTTTGGAGAGGGAATTTCAGCTGAAGAATTACCTCATATTTTTGAACGATTCTATAAATCAAGTAGTTCTAAAAAGCACGGATCGACCGGAATTGGATTGGCACTTGTCAAAGCTATTATAGAGGCACATCACGCCTTAATTACAGTTGAAAGTGAAAAAAATGCTTATACAAAATTTACAATTATTTTTATGAAATTTTAAATTAGAATTATGGCCAAAATCTATTTAATAAAAGCTATGAGGTGAGAATCCAAAATGCGTTTATCGTATCATAAATGAATTCAGCCTCGCTTTTTTTTGACCGATATGTGAAACAAATAGCCAATGGTTCTGCGCTTGAAAAATTGGCCTTCAAATACCCAGAAGTGAAATTTAAAGTAAATTAAAGAAAAAGTCTTTTAATATACTTGCAAAAAATTGGGTGTATATTTTAGGCATAAAGAAAGATTGATATAAAGGAGTTTTTTATGTTTAATAGATTGCAGTATTTTCTTTTATCTGAGAAAAAAATAGTTGAAACTGTGAAAAATTACAAAGAGCAAAAAATGCACTTTTCTATAAGAAAAAAAATTTTGGGGGATTTAATCTTATTAAGAACTTTTATATTTTTAATGTCTGCTCCAATATTAACTTTTATTTTTTCAGTTATAATTTATGGAGCCGTTTTCTTTTTATCAGGTATTAAAATTGTTGTTTGGGGTATCGCTATAATGTTATTTGTCCCAATAACATTACTTTTTTATATGAATATAACTAATACTTCAATTATTATTACTGATGTGGTTAAGAAATTTTTATTAACTATAAAATATTTAAATCCATTTTACTCAATATTAAATAAGCCTTGGCTATTTATTTTTGAATTATTATTTGTTTTTTTATATGTCATTGTGCTATCTTTGTTTTCTGTTTGGATAGTATTACATTCATTAGAAATAGATTTCTCTGAATTTAGTGCGGAGGACAGTCGAAGTTTCCAATTTTCAATTATTATTTTGCATACAGCAACTTATTTGTTTATAAGAGTTCATGGGCAACCTTGCAAGACAACTAATCAAAAAATTAAAAAGCTGAAAATGAAATTTTATTTATGGTTTTGTTCTATGATTGCAAGTATAGTATATATATTTGAATCACTCTTTAATCATATGAATGGAGTACAAGCAATTTATTTTATTTTTGTTTTAATGATTGCTTTAGAAAGAACCGTGACACATTACAAGGAATTTATGGATTTTTTAGAATCTGAAAGTTTATATGAAAAACATCTTTAGAGAAACAAGTCTTTTGAACTACAAAAGTCATACATACTAAGTATTAAACGCGTATTAATTAATTCAATCACTAGTGTAACAATATGTATATTTCAAAAACCACCAAGGCTTGTAAGTCTTCGTGTTTTTTGAAAACTTAAGTTCTTAATATATATAGTGTAGTTGTTATGGGGGCATTTGGCTTCCGCAACATTTTCCTCTTGGATGATCATGCTACTCTGTATAAAGAAATATATTACATATAAAACACGTTACTATTCTCATTAAAATGAAAGAATAGTAACGTGTTTTTCACTTCAAGAATAGTTTGAATCCTAATGTTGATGGATGTTTCACCTTATATGACAACATGAGATTTTCGGTATTTACCAGGTGTTTCGTTGGTGAATTTTTTAAAAATTTTAGTGAAGTAGCTTTGATCAGTAAAATTGAGTGAAGCACAGATGTCAGATAAGGAATAGGTTGTGAAAGTTAATAATTTTTTTGCTTCTTCGATTCGTTCACGTTGAATATATTCACTTAATGAAATGCCAACTTCTTTTTTAAATAATATAGATAAATAATCCGAATTCACGTTTGAAAATGTAGCAAGTTGTTTAACAGATATTGGATTGTAAATATTTTTGGAAATATAGTTTTTGCAAATAGCAATAGTCTGTGAATGCTGCTGTGTTTTTTGTGCCTTTACACGGTCTGCAAAAGTACAGAAAACATTTTTTAATAAATGCCAAACAGATTCTTTGTCTTTTAAATTTTCTGTTCTTTGGATGTGTAGATCATAAATCTTGTAAGCAATCCCGGATGGAAGCCCTCCTTTTATCGCATATCTAGTAGCGAGTGTAATGGATGAAATACAAATGTTTTTATGTCGTCTTAATTGATGGAATGAAGATAAGGATGAAAGAGTCTCTTGTTGAAATACATAATAATATTTGAGTACTGTTTCTTTATCCCCGTTTTCTATAGCCCCAAGTAGTTGTTGCTCTAAATACAAATTATTATAGATAGATTCATTTTTTTGCATTGAAATATATACATCATCGTTTAAGATACTGCTAGGACTTACATGAAATGAGTCACTGTTATTTGAAAAGGTACTTACATCTGAAATTTTTTTATAAAGAATGTTATGGAACAAAATCGCCATATTTACAAAGAAATATTGATCTTTGAGTGACAATGAAAAGTAATAGTCTCTTGTTTTTTTATAATTCGGCATAAAATTAAAGCTGCTATCCGTTTCGTTTTTAGAAAAGCTTACATCTGTTACAGGTCCAATAATAACAGTGCCGTTCACCATATAATCGCTCTTTATGTGAATTAAAATGAAGTGCCCTAGATGTTGGTGAGTCCTGAAGATGGGAGAATTATATGAATCATTTTTCTGATAAAGCATATGTAACTGTTCTATCTTTGATGTATACAACAAAAGTGAATCATTTTTTGATGTAAAAGCTAAAAGAATATTTTTGTTGCAATCTAAAAAACAAACTGGAACTTCAAAAGATTGGAAAAACATATTGCAAATGTACTCTATCTCAACTAGACTGAGCTTTTTAGTCATATTCTTCCTCCTTACAGTTGTGCGTAATAGTTGAATAAACACATATTCCTTTTTTCATAAGTAGAAACGGAAAAACTTTATCAATAAAAAATATAAATAAAAATTATAAACTTCTAAGAATAATACCATAATTTAACATGAATAGCACATATTATTTGAATATACAGGTAGTTGTTTTGAGGAGTAGCATAAAATATGAATCATCACACTTATTTGCTAGTTACTGCTAACATGTATCAAAAAATGTTTAAGATTGGATTCAAATTGAGATAAGAGGGGGAGATTAACGAATTGATGCTAAGTAATTAGTAAAAATTAGCGATGAAAGCTACTATGCAACAATAATAATTATTTTTGAAGTAGAGACATAAGTGAAATGTAGGAGAGAAAATTACATATATCATACGGGGAGACAACGTAATAGTAGAAATAAGAACAGTGAATAAGTGATTGTAAACAATGGGGTATTGAGACAACTATGTTTTATGTTATTCGTTCAAGGCTAATACTTTGTACACTATTGCATCTTTAGATGGTAATAGTAAAAAATAGATTTTTAAAATGATAGAAGTAGTAAAGGGGATAATAGAGAAATGAAAAAAATATTAAGTGTGCTTCTAGTTGTTTTCTTAACGTTTTCAGCGTGGTCTAGTGTATTAGTAAAGGCAGCTTCACCAACCAAAGGTTCTTTAACGATTCATAAGTACGAACAAGAAAAAGATGGAACAACAGGAGTAGAAGGTGATGGCTCCGCAAATCAAGAGGTTCCAACAAATGCGAAACCGTTAAAAGGTGTAACGTTTGAAGTAAAAAGGGTTGTGTCGTTTGAAAAAATTTCAAATGATGGGAAAATCGTGAAAGAAGATGTGGAACCTGTAACGGGGGCAACTCCATCTAAAGTAGTAACCGATGATAACGGACAAGCTGTATTAAAAGATCTTCCGCTAGGACGTTATGAAGTGAAAGAGGTGGCAGGTCCTCCACATGTTAACCTAAATCCAAATACGTATACAGTAGATATTCCATTAACGAATAAAGAGGGTAAGGTGTTAAACTATGATGTTCATATGTATCCAAAAAATGAGATTAAACGCGGTGCAGTTGATTTAATAAAAACTGGTGCAAACGATAAAGGATTAGCGGGTGCAGCATTCTCTGTATTTAAAAAAGATGGCACAGAAGTGAAAAAAGAGTTAGTAACGGATGCTAATGGTCATATTCGTGTGCAAGGATTAGAGTATGGAGAATACTATTTCCAAGAAACAAAAGCTCCGAAAGGCTATGTAATAGATCCAACTAAACGCGAGTTTTTTATTAAGAACTCCGGAACAATTAATGAAGATGGAACAATTACTTCTGGTACAGTAGTTAAAGTAGAAGTGAAAAACTATGAAGAACCAACTATTGATAAAAAGATTAACGGAAATTTGGAAGCGTTACCAATAAATCCGTTAACTAATTACAATTATGATATTAAAACATTAATTCCAGAAGACATTAAAGAATACAAAAAATATGTGGTAACAGATACTTTGGACAATCGTTTAGTGATTCAAGGAAAGCCAATCGTGAAGATTGATGGAGCGGAAGTAAATGCAAGCATTGTAGATGTAGCTGTAGAAGGTCAAAAGGTAACAGCTACAGTAAAAGATTTTACAAAATTAGATGGTAAAAAAGAATTTCATTTACAAATTAAATCACAAGTAAAAGAAGGAGTACCATCTAGTTCGGAAATTTTAAATACAGCAAAAATTGATTTTACAAATAAAAATGATGTAATTGGAGAAAAAGAATCTAAACCAGTAGTTGTTGTTCCGACAACTGGAATTATTGAGTTAACAAAAATTGATGGTGATGATAAGAAGAAATTAAAAGGTGCAGAGTTTGTACTTAAAGATAAAAATGGGAAAATAGTTGTTGTAGCAGGAAAAGAAGTGATAGGTGTATCAGATGAAAATGGTGTTATTAAATGGTCTAACATTCCATACGGAGACTATCAAATTTTTGAAACGAAAGCACCAACATATACAAAAGAAGATGGTACAACAGCTTCTTATCAATTATTAAAAGACCCAATTAATGTAAAGATTAGCGAAAATAATCAATCGGTTAAATTAGCGATAGAAAATAATAAAAGTGGATGGATTCTTCCAGTGACAGGTGGGATAGGAACGACTCTTTTTACTGTACTAGGCCTTGCGTTAATGGTTACAGCAGCGTTTGTTTTCTTTAGAAAAAAGTTTGTTAATAAATAAAGTTTTAGGAACATGTAACCATGTGATGTGAAAAGGGGAGAAGCAAAATGCTTTCCTCTTTTCGATATTTTAGTATATACAGAGGTGGAAATATGAAACGAAATCTTGTTTTAGGAGGTATTTTTTTATTTGGATTAGGTATTTTTTTATATCCTACTATTAGTAATTGGTTGGCGACTCGTGCTCATTATTCTGAGATTAGTTCTTATGATAAGAAGATTAAAGCGCTACAAAAGAAAGAAATTGAACGTAGGGAAAAAGAAGCAGCCGAATATAATAAACAAGTTCAAACTTCCACGAAAACATTTGCAGATCCATTTGCTGAGGAAAATAGTAATCAACAAGCGTATGCCGATGCGTTAAATTTAGGTGATGTAATGGGGTATATTGAAATATCGAAAATTAAAATAAAACTGCCAATTTATCAAGGTACCTCTGAAGAAGTATTGAGTCGGGGGATAGGTCATTTAGATTATTCGTCACTCCCGGTAGGTGGAGAGAATACGCACACTATTTTAACCGGGCATCGTGGTTTACCATCAGCAAAGTTATTTTCAGATTTAGATAAGTTGAGTGAAGGAGATCTTTTTTATATTCACTCTTTAGACAAAATTCTTGCCTATAAAGTAGATCAAATTAAAGTAGTTTTACCACACGAAACGGAAGATTTGCAAATTGTGGAAAATAAAGATTTTACTACATTAATTACATGTACGCCTTATGGAGTAAATACAAATAGATTGCTCGTTCGAGGTGAGCGTGTAGAGTTCAATCAGAAAGAAAAACAAGAAATAAGTACAGAGGTATTTATGTTTAATAAGTGGACGGTAATAGTTCCAATCCTATTGTTATGTGCGTTTCTAGTCGTAATTTATAAGAAAAAAATAACTAGATAGATTGTATGTATCCCGCAATAATGGGCAGTGGATCCATTAATTTAGGGATAAGTAAGGAAGGTATAGAAAGGATGAAGTAAATCCGCACTGATTAAAGTTCACTTTTTTGACTGTAGAAAAAATACGGTAAAGGTGGGAACAAGGAAATTGAGGCTACGATTAAAGCTGGTAAGTATTCATTTAATGGTTTTGTTAATGATATGTGTAAGTTTTGTTATATATGTACCAAAAGAAGTTTATGGATCCACGGTAGACTTAGAAGGTTTAGGTGATATATCGCGTTATAATGCAGTTATCTTTGGTAACCATAAAGCAGTTGGTGGAGACGTTGAAGGTGCAATCGCAGTTCAAGGTGATATGGATGCATCAGGTTATACGATTGTAGGTGCAGCGGCAGGTACATCTAATATAGTTGGTGAAAAATGGAGTGATGAGGCATATCCGTCCTTGTTATTGTCTGGAAAATTTAAAAAATCAAGAGAGGAATCTTTTATCATTCAAAACGGAATAGTCGTTATGACAAAAGAGAGTGATCCAGATCGTACAATACAATCTTCTTATGATCGTATTGTTTATAAAGAAAAACAAGAAATTGATGCCAAATTCAATGAGTTCCGTAACATAGTAAACCAAGTCAATCAAGATGCAGGTCAATATAAAACGAATACCCCAATTCCAAATATGAGTTTTGGCATCGGAAAAGAGATAAATAATCCTAATATTTATGTTTCATCAGAATTGACAGGGAAAATAAATTTAGAAATAAGAGATGTATTTTTACCCAATGCTAAGGACAAAGATTTTATTGTTATGCATTCGGATGCAAGAGAGGTTACATTTAAAAATGGGTCTATTCTATATGACACAAATAATATAGGAAGGGCTACGGATATAATTCCTACATCACAACCCTATTCTCCTGATTCACCGTTTACTGAGCTATATGGGAAAGTGATTTGGGTATTTCCTAATGCGAAAAAAATCACAGCAGAGGGGTATGGTGTTGTTGGAAGTGTATTTGCTCCAAATGCTGTATTAGAAACAAAAGGCGGTTCAATTAATGGACAAGCATTTGTCGGTGCAGTGCAACAAACTGGTGGATTCGAATTTCACAATTTCAAATTTAACTGGAAACATTGGAACAAGCCTAGTACTGGGAAAATAAAAATAAAAAAAGTAGATAGTAATAATGATGATAAAAAATTAGTGGGAGCAAAGTTTCATATAGAAGATTCAAACGGAAAAATAGTTGGAGAGCTAATAACAGATGAAAAAGGGGAAGCGATATCTAAAGATTTACCAATAGAAAACTATAGCCTAGTGGAAGTAGAAGCGCCTAAAGGTTACGAATTATTGAAAGATAAAGTGGCTGTAAAAATAGAAAAAGATAAAGTAATAGAAATGAAAATAGGAAATAAAAAATTGCCAGATCCAATAGGGAAAATAAAGCTTGAGAAAGTAGATACAAACGATAAAAATAAAAAGCTAGCAGGAGCAAAGTTTCATATAGAAGATTCAAATGGAAAAGTAGTTGGAGAGCTAATAACAGATGAAAAAGGAGAAGCGATATCTAAAGATTTACCAATAGAAAACTATAGCCTAGTGGAAGTAGAAGCGCCTAAAGGTTACGAATTATTGAAAGATAAAGTAGCTGTAAAAATAGAAAAAGATAAAGTAATAGAAATGAAAATAGGAAATAAAAAATTGCCAGATCCAATAGGGAAAATAAAGCTTGAGAAAGTAGACACAAATGATGAAAATAAAAAGCTAGCAGGAGCAAAGTTTCATATAGAAGATTCAAACGGAAAAGTAGTTGGAGAGTTAATAACAGATGAAAAAGGAGGAGCGATATCTAAAGATTTACCAATAGGAAACTATACCCTAGTAGAAGTAGAAGCGCCTAAAGGTTACGAATTATTGAAAGATAAGGTAGCTGTAAAAGTAGAAAAAGATAAAGTAATAGAAATGAAAATAGGAAATAAGAAATTGCCAGATCCAATAGGGAAAATTGAAATTGAGAAAGTGGATGACAAGGATATCAACTTAAAACTAAAAGGTGCTGTATTTCAAGTCTTAGATAAAGTAGGGAAAGAAGTTGCTAGATTAACAACAGATGAAAAAGGAAAGGTGATTTCCAGGCAATTAGTACTAGGAAAATATACGATTAAAGAAATAAAAGCACCAAGCGGATATATGTTACTTAGAGATCCAATAGAGGTAGAAATTACAGAGGCAGTAAGGATACAAAAAATAACAGTAAAAAATACGAAGAATAATTGGGTGATTCCTAATACTGGTGGCAGCGGTACAACAATTTTTTATGTGGTTGGTATTTTGGTGATTTTTGGTGCGTTATATTTCTGTAAGAAAAATCGTGTGTAAATAGTTATGAAAACAGTAGTATATAATGAACTGTTTTCATAAAGGTAGACAGATTTTGCATTAGACAATTTTAATGGCATGAGTTCGGTATTGTACCGGGCTCATGCTACTGAATTTCCTCTTAATTAGTTTTTTGTGATAATAATCATTATATTTTTATGACGTTTAACAATTCATTTTTTCGATAAAGTACCATATAACGGAATAATAGAAAAGTTACATTCGACTGAATGGTCTTATTTAATAAATCCAATTTGCTTCTTAGTTCATTCAGAAACTACTTTAAACTTTCTTCTCATATTAGAGGAGGGATATATGTTTCTTAATTTGTTGAAGCAGGAAAGGTTATAGTAAACATAGAATATATTAATGAATTGAAATGTTTACGGGGTGAAAATGATGGTAATAAAACAAGATGAAATTAAAGTAGTAGTTGGAGCTGGAGCGTTTAATAATAATCCAGGTTGGATTCAAACGCAAGAAGATGAACTTAATTTACTAGACAATACCACTTGGGAAGAAAGATTTGAATACAATTCCATTTCAGCTATTTTAGCTGAGCACGTATGGGAACATCTTACGTTTGAAGAAGGTGTAAAAGCAGCTGAAATTTGTTATGAATTTTTAAAACCATCAGGTCATATTCGATGCGGCGTCCCTGATGCGTTTTTTCCAGATGAAACATACCAAAATATAGTTCAAATAGGCGGACCTGGGCCGAAAGATCATCCTGCTGCAAGTCATAAAATAGTTTATAATTACAAAACATTAACGAAAATGTTTGAAACGGCTGGATTTGAGGTAGTTCTACTTGAGTATTGTGATGAAAATGGTCAATTTTATTACAACGAATGGGATGCGAATGACGGTGTTATTTTTCGTTCGAAAAGGTATGATTCTAGAAATCGAGGCGATAAACTTGGCTTTCCGTCGTTAATTGTTGACGTGATTAAGCGATAAGCGATTCAATAATTGCAAGTGTTAGTTACATAAGTTCATGAGTCGCAAATGCGGCTTTTTTATTTGTTTTGTAATCCTCTAATCAAAAAGGGAGAGGCCACATATGATAAGTGATTCTTAACACTATTTACTTTAAACTAAATTCTTCTCAAAAATCTTATGAAAATATTATATAGAGTAAATAATTCCACATTTTCTCGTGTTGAATTTTGTTTAGCGAATCTTTTCGTGAAAACGTTTGAGATGCGCCTATTGTATTAAAAATATGGAGAGAATATATAATCAATCAATTTTCAAAGTATCATGCACACATTAAATTAATATTTCATTGCCATAGAGATTTCTTTTATACATAAATTCGTGTAAAATAAAACAGGAACATACATTCTATACGAGGGTGAGGGGAATAAATATGTTAGCTGAGATAGAGAAACAATCTAATGGGTATATTGTAAAATTTGAACGCCAATTTCCTTATACGATAGAGGAAGTTTGGTCTGTGTTAACTGAAAACAGTAAGCTTAAAAAATGGATGTCTAATTTGCAGATTGAAAACCTTAAAACAGGTGGAATGATAAAGTTCGATATGATGGATGGTTCATTTTTAAATATTGATATTTTAGAGTGTCAACTAAATGCAGTACTTGAATTCAAATGGGATAAAGATCGTGTCCGATTTGAAATATATAAAGCAGGAAATGAATCCCTATTACTTCTTAAAGAATTCATTCATGAATTAACAGATCATACACCGAAAGATATTGCTGGTTGGCATATTTGTTTAGAACTTTTTTCTACCGTGTTAGAAGGAAAAGAGAAAGAATTTCCAAAAGACGAGTGGCAACAATGGTTTGAAAAATACAAGGTTAAGATTAAGATTCATGAACTGAAATGATAATTGCGTAATAGGTAACATTCATTGTGTAATTATTATATTATAAAAATGATTTTTTAAGGAAATAAGAATAGAGGTTAATATGAAAGTAAATCAATTAATTGCAAATAACATAAATAAATTAGATGCTATCATTCCGTTTAATAAATCACTTGGTATTGCTGGTTTATCTGGATCTGGAAAAACAACTCTTTGTCAAACAATTGGTGAAGAATCAAAGAAGCGTCTAGTTTCCTTATTGCCAAAGGCTGAATATCAATATTTATTTCCTAATATTATGGAAACTAATTTTAGTGCAATTAAAATGGAAGAAATGCCTTTAGTACTTTTTTTAGGGAAATCATCGATTTCTTCCAATCCGCGCTCGACAATTGGTACTCACACAGGTGTTTTTAAAGAGATTCGTGAAAAACTTGCTGAAGAATTTAATCTATCTCCTGAGGTTTTTTCATTTAATAATCAGTTAGGTTGGTGTGCTGCTTGTAAAGGGCGTGGTACTACTAAAAATATTGAGTGTAAAAAATGTAAAGGAAAACGTTTTAGTGAAGAAGTTGAACAACATACTATTGAGTTATTTGCTACACCACACACAATTTCGGATATTAACGATTTAAGTGTTGAATCTATTCTTTCATTAGCAGAAGAATTAAATATTAGCGAAGCAAAACAACATATACTACAAAATATAATTAATATGAACATTGGTTATTTAACATTAAATCGAATTATGGGTACGTTGTCAGGTGGAGAGTTAACACGACTTTATTTGGCTGAATTCATGGCGGTAAGTGAAAATGCTGTAATTATTATTGATGAGATTTCCGTGGGGCTTGATCACGAAACATTATTACAAATATTAGAAGAGATCAAAAAATTAGGGTGCAAAAATCAAGTTTGGCTCATTGATCATTCAGATACAGTACTGGATACAACGGATGAGCAAATGTTCTTCGGACCTGGTAGTGGAAAATATGGTGGGAAAATCGTAAAAGAATCACCAAGGCCAAAGCCAATACTATCGGAACGAAATTACGAAATACCAACAGAATATTATACATTCCATGAATTATATTGCCGAAATATCCAAATGACTGAGTTTCAGATTCCTAAAAATAGACTTGTAACTGTTACAGGAGAGTCTGGATGCGGGAAATCTACACTTGTCAATGAGTGTTTAGCTACAGATTTCTTGAAACGATATCCAAAAGATAAACTAGTTATGGTAGGGCAAGATCGAAACCAATCGATTACAAGTCGGTCAACCGTTGCGACTTTTCTTGATATTAAAAAGAAACTTACTAAATATGGTGAAGATATAGATGATATTTTTGAACGCTCGATTGAGGATATCATCGATGAACTTCCTAATGAAGATATTGCTTATAAACGCTTGAGCCTATTAATCAAACTTGGACTTGGCTATTTGACATTAGAGCGAAAAACACAAACATTATCAACGGGTGAGTTTCAATGTGTTCATTTAGTTTCTGAGTTATTTGCAAAAACAAGAAACCCACATACATTATTTATTTTTGATGAGCCTTCAAAAGGTTTATCACAAAATATTTTAAATCAATTTATAGATAGTGTTAGAGGGATATTGCAAGATGAATCAGTCTCTATCATTATGATTGAACATAATAGTTACATGTTAGAAAGCTCTGATTATATCGTCGATTTTGGAAAAAGACAGCTTGAATCTATAGAGCATCTTGATGTAGTAAGTCATGAGGATTATTATCATCAAAAAAGCAGTGTGAATAATACTGAGCAAATACATATTTCTTCAACACTGAATCAACAAAATGGAATTAATTACTTAGAAGAGAATCATATTGATTATTTTAAAAATGCAGAAAACATCTATAAGGGTGGCATATTAAAAAGCTTATCATCAATGGCTCGTTTAATTTACGGTGAATACGAATCTGATACAATTGCACCTGTTGTTGCTATTGATCTCGAAAGACATTTGTATAGTCAATATAGTTTCTTATATGAAATTGGTGGATTGATCAATCATATTGTAGCTGCTCATCCGACTAATAAAGATACGAGAAGTTTCGATTTCTATTCTCAGGATAATCATTGCCCATCATGTTCAGGACGTCTTAAGATAGAAATCTTTGATAAGGAAATTGTAATTCAAGATAAAAACATTCCATTTTGGGATGGTCTATTCGATCCTGAAATCATGAAAGTATTAAAATTTTATCAATATGAAAAAATAGAATTTCTATTTGAAGAAATTAAAGATGAGCTAGGTCACGATTTGACGAAGAGCTATAATGATATGTCTCAGGAAGAAAAACATACATTTTGGTACGGCTATTTTGATAAGTCCTTTTATGATAAAAAAGGAAAGACACGTAGAACATGGGTAGGGTTTAATACGATTATTGGTGGGTATATTGTCATTTCCAAAGCAGCTATTAAGGAAGCTATTAAGACTTCTAAAGAAATGATGACATGTCCAATTTGTGAGGGGACGGTATTAAACCACCATAAATCGCTTAAGTTTGGAGATAAAGATATTCGTGAAATTATCAATCAGCCGCTTGAAGAAGTATTAAAAATAGTAGGTGATTTACCTGCACTCGTTAAATTAAAATCCATTTTAGGTGACGAGATGATTCTAATAGAAGACGTTTCGTTACTACCTAGAGAAACACAAGTTGCACTGAAAATGTTTGAACTAGAGCAAGCAAGCTTTTCAAACTATGAAATGGTTTTACAAAATGTCTTACCATTCTGGGGCGAAGTTAAAGGTAATATCGAGTCAATCAACAATAATAATAAGGTGACTATTTGTGATTTCCAAAATATCAATGAAACAAGAGAAACTATCATAGATAAGTATTTCACAAATGGAAAATATAAAAAACTAACATATGTGTATGAAGCATTTGGTTTCAAAAAATTAGTTACCCAAATTAATAAAATTAAAAAAAGTAACCCATGTCCATTCTGTAATGGAAAGAAAGTTATAACCGAAGATAATCTGCATGATGGTGTATTTAAATTAACAATTCCGTGTGTAACTTGTAATGCAAGTGGTATTAATGATGAAGGGCTTAAAGAAATTATTGATGGCATAGATGTACAAACATGGTTAACTGGAAAAGTTAGTGATGTTGTGGATGAAAGCTTACGAACTGAGGATGTTGCAGACATTCTAATATTTAATAGAATTCGTGAGTTGAATAAGCGAGAAATGATGGCAGTTTATGAATGTCTGGAGAAAAATAATTAAATTAAGAAGAATAAAAAGTAGTGGTCAGTTAGGGATTAAAAACTCATTTGCAATAATCTGCAAATGAGTTTTTATGTGAAGAAGAGTTTCTTTAACATAATATAGGGGTACCTAAAACCTCAAAAGCGTCTAATTTTTCCTCTTTCGCTTATTTATAATTTCTAAATCTCGTTTGGAAAAAGTGTAGTAGGTTCCTAGCGCCCACTCATCTTCAGAAATTTGTATAAAGGCTTGTCGCTGTTCCGGTGTAAGTAATTCGCTACCTCTCACCATTTTCATACAGTATCATCTCATTTATGTAATTATTCAGTTAATTAGTTCGATTATGTATCAATAGAGTGTAGAAGACTGATAAAATCATAGTTAAGAGCGTCTCATAAGACTTGTCTCAAAAACGAGGTGATATTTTGCGAAAAATCGGTTATATACGTGTCAGTTCAACTAGTCAGAATCCTTCAAGGCAATTTCAGCAACTGAACGAAATCGGAATGGATATTATTTTTAAAGAAAAAGTTTCCGGAGCAACAAAAGATTGTGAGCAACTTCAAAAAATGTTAGAGGATATACAAGAAGGTGACATCATTTATGTTACGGACTTAACTCGGATTACTCGTAGTACACAAGATTTATTTGAATTAATCGATAACATACGGAGTAAAAAGGCAAATTTAAAATCCTTAAAAGATACATGGCTAGATTTATCAGAAGATAATCCCTACAGCCAATTCTTAATTACGGTTATGGCGGGTGTAAACCAATTAGAACGTGATCTTATCCGTATGCGGCAGCGTGAAGGGATTGAACTGGCTAAGAAAGAAGGAAAGTTTAAAGGTCGGTTAAAGAAGTACCATAAAAATCATGCAGGAATGAATTATGCAGTAAAGCTTTATAAAGAGGGAGATAGGACTGTAAATCAAATTTGTGAAATTACAAATGTGTCTAGGGCCTCATTATATAGAAAGCTATCGGAAAGGAACAGTTGATGAGTTATACCAAAAATCAGAAATATATAATAGAAAATAAATTCCATATAGAGGTGGAATTATATGCCTAAAATTGACAATATGTTAGCAATTCTATGGATGCTTCGCTCAGGTAAAAAAGTTACTGCAAAACAAATTTCAGAAAAGTTAGAGATGAATATAAGGACTGTGTATCGTTATATTGATACAATTTCAACAAGTGGCGTACCTATAATTTCAGAACCAGGACATAACGGTGGATACACTTTATTGAACAATTTTATTGAGGCTCCTCTTTTTTTTGATTTTGAGGAGCAAACTTCACTATTTCACGCTGCTGTTTTTGCGGAAGAAGCCGGATATTATGGAGGTGAAGCACTAAATAGGGCCATTTCAAAACTAAGTAAATACTCAAATCAAGAGCAGGAAGCAAAGATAAACCAACATTTAACTAGTCTAGAAGTAATAAGTCGATTAAGTTCACTCTCTATGGAACCTTTTTTGAAGGAGTTGGAGCAGGCCGTAGCTGACGGGTACTCAGTAAAAATTCTTTACTATAAAAGTGGCGAAAAGCAATTAAATTATAGATTGGTCGATCCGTACAGAATTATCTATTGGAATAATAAGTGGTATGTGATTGGATTTTGTCATCTTAGGAATGATATCCGTAGTTTTAGAGTAGATCGAATTGAAAGTCTAATGCTAACCGATAATAAGTTTAACCGGCCAGAAAACTTTTCAGCACGTGACTTTTTTATGAAAAATCTTCTTCCAACTATAGAAGATAAGGAAGGGATTATTTCTTTGGTTATTAATGGGGATAAAAGTGTAATGGCTGATATTTGCCAACATTGGTTTTTAGGACATTATTTACAAGAACGGACTTCAAATCAAGCAGTTTTTCTTCTTGAAAAAGATATGATACATACATATGTACCTTATTTACTTTTACCGTACAATAAATCTATTAAAGTTATTGAGCCAATAAGTCTTAAGAAAAGAATTATTGAAGTTCTGTCGGAATTAATAAAATTTCATCAAGTATGATAACTTCCCTGACGTTAACTGTCAGGGAAGTTATATTATAATAGCTATATCAATTGTGATTGGAGTGTTATTGGATGCAAACAAAAAAAGTTTTTCTATATGTATTTAATACAATGTCGGACTGGGAATATGGATATTTAATTGCTGAACTAAACTCAGGAAGATATTTCAAAAAAGATTTAGTACCTTTAAAAGTAATTACAGTAGGAGCTAATAAAGAAATGATTACTACTATGGGAGGACTGAGCATAAAACCAGATATTTCCCTTGATGAATATACTTTTGAGAGTAAAGATCTTTTGATTTTACCAGGAGGGACTACTTGGAGTGAAGAAATTCATCAACCTATCTTGGAAAGAATTGGCCAAGCTTTAAAGCTTGGCACTATTGTTGCTGCAATTTGTGGTGCAACTGAGGGCCTTGCGAATATGGGATACTTAGATACTAGAAAGCATACAAGTAATAATTTAGAATACACTAAAATGGTATGTCCTAACTATAAAGGAGAAAAGTTCTATGAGTTGAGATCTGCGGTATCTGATGCGAATTTAGTTACTGCATCAGGAATAGCTCCTTTGGAATTTGCGATGGAAGTACTGAAAAAATTAGATGTATTTGCACCCGACACATTACATTCATGGTATAACCTAAATAAGACTCATAAACCTGAATACTTCTTCCAGTTAATGAATTCAATAAATAGCTGAGCTAAAAAATAAACTTAGCAGTTTTATATTAGTTCAAATAAAAATAATGAAGTAACTGAAAAGCTCCCTTTCTCTATTTTGTTTTGCAGAGAAGTTGAGCTTTTTAATTTGGAATTTCCTTAACGTTGTAAATCCGCATTTTCCTGACGCTACCCCATATAGCAAGAAAAATCTATTTGTAATATTAATATAAATTATTCTTAAATTATTAAATTTTAAACTGAAAGGTATTACAGGTTTGCATTTATGTTTAAGTTTTTTTAGTCTTTCTAAGACGTTTGTCTGTGAGAGTTAGTTTAAAATCGTTAATTATAATTATTTATTATGTAATTATTGACGTATAAAAATGTTTTTGGGGGGATAATAATTTAGGTTATTTGGATAATATATGCTGCTTTTTTAGTGATTGTATAATTGTTAAATTTATCCTATGGACAAAACAAGTTTAATTAAAGGTCATTTAGAAATGTGTGTGTTATCTATTTTGTCGAAAAAGAAAAGTTATGGTTATGAAATTATGAAAGAACTTGAAGTACACAATTTAAAATTGAAAGGAGTAGGAAGTATTTACCCTATTTTAACTAAGTTAAAAAATCAAGAGTGGGTTAATACTTATCAAGAAGTAACAGACAGTGGTAAAGTTAGAATCTATTATGAAATTAATGAAAACGGGAAAATACGTCTTGAGAAGAAAATTAATGAATGGTTAGAATTGCAATCTGATATTCAAATATTATTAAAAAGCGGTTTGAAAGGAGACCTTCTGAAATGAGGAATGAATTAAACAGTAAAGAAAAGCAATTTTTAACTGACGTACTTAAGGAATTAGAGCAATACGATATCAGCTTAGAAGAAAGGGAAAATATTAAGCAACAAATATTAGAGCATATTCAAGAATGTCGTGAAAATGGGGAGGATAGTATAAATGATCTAGGTACGCCTCAATTATTTGTTCAAAATTTTTTAGAAATAAATGAAATTGACCTACAAGCTAAAATGAGACAACTTCAAAATGAAAAGGGAAATTCGAGCACATTTATCTTAGGTGGCATATTCATCGCAGTTATTACTTACCTCATCTCACAAACTACACTTTCACTATTTTTAACTGAATCATTTAACGGATCTAATAGCAAAAATACATTTAATTATAATCTTTTATATCGTATAGCAGAGAATCAATGGTGGAACTATGTATTAATAATGTTTAGTTTTACGCTCTCTATATTAGTATTTATTAGCCTAGTAAGTTATAAAAAAAGAAAGCTATCTAAAGTATAATGAAGAAAACTATCTATAAACTATTTCAAATTTGTATTCTTTGTAATGTATTAATATTATGTATCGTACATCCAAAGGTTTATGCTGAGCAAAATATTAAAGTTACTTTAGATAAGTACATTGAAAAATTTATAAAGGAGCAGAACATACCAGGAGCTTCTGTTGCAATTGTACATCATAAAGATGTATTCTTCGCAAAATCGTGGGGAATTACTGGAGAGTCTGAAAAAAAGGTAACAAGTAAAACGCCGTTTGCAATCGGTTCAATAAGTAAATCTTTAACAGGTTTAGCTATAGTCAAGTTAATAGAAGATGAAAAAATAAAATTAGAGGATTCAGTTCAACAACATCTTCCTTCGTTTAAACTAAAAAATACACAATCAACTTCAAATATAACAATCCAACATCTACTAACTCATACAAGTGGAATAAATACATATGAAGGCTTAGCATTATCAGATAAACAATTAAAGAGTTCTAAAGCATTAAAAGAAAATGTAATGAAACTTTCAAAAGTAAAATTAAATGCCCCACCAGGGGAAGAGTACCAATAGTAATGCAAATTATATGATACTTGGTGCCCTTATTGAGGCCGTCACAAATGAAACATATTCTTCATATATAGAAAAGCATGTTTTTCAGCCCTTAAAAATGAATGGCGCAGCGGCAAATAAAGATAGTGCATATGAAAAAGGCTATTTAACAGGTTATCAGTCGTGGTTTGGTATACCAAGAAAAAGTGTAGTGTCTTATGATAATGCTGGAGCACCGTATGGTTACATTACCGCGAATTTGGAAGATATGATTCAATTTATAATGTTTTTGAATCACCAAGAGCACACTCAATTTTTAAAGAAAGAAAGCATGGATCTTTATCTATCACCGCTTTATAAAATAAATTCAGAAAAAAGTTATGGGTTTGGATTAAGAACAACAAATATAAATGAAGGCGAAACGATGGTTTGGCATTCAGGATCAACGCCCGATGCTCGTGCAGAAATGTTTACTTTAAATAAAAGCGGCTGGGCTGGTGTGATTTTAACGAATAAAAATCATGTATTAGAAGAAACAGCACTAACGGTATTGAAAAAGGGGATTATTAGTATTTTGAACGGGGAAAAACCTGGTGATATCCCTAAAAACATACCATTCACACAAATTGTTATGTCGATAGTCACACTCTCACTCATTATTACATCAATTATGTTAGTGAAAAAGTATAAACGTAAGAAAACTTGTAAAAAAATAACTAGGCTGTTCGTTGGGAGTATATTTCTACTATTATCTATTATTTTGATCCCAATTCTTATTTATTACACAAATTCACCGTGGCATACGACTAAATTATTTGCAGCAGATGTAGCTTTACTCACTAGTATTATAGTGATGTTATTGACCGTAAATGGATTAATATCAATATGTATTGCATTGAAAAGTAAATTGGTAAATGAATCATAAGAGTTTTTAATTATATAAATATAACATGTTAAATGATCACTTAAAACGTTATAAATAGTTGACTCTCGCACAATGTCATTGTTTAAGCTTAAGTTGAGCTTCGAATAATTGTAATAAATAGGAGGAACTAATGTTCAAAATAGGGGATTTTTCAAAACTTTCTTCCATTAGCATACGTATGTTGAGATATTGCGATAAAGTGGAATTATTGCAGCCAGAAAAAGTAGATGAACAAAATAGCTATCGCTATTATTCCGCTGCACAATTAAAGAAAGTAAATCGAATCCAAACGTTAAAAGATATGGGATTTAATATTGCTGCTATTAAAGAAATAGTAGAGAGTGAAAATATTGAAGTAATAAAATCGCGATTTGTAAATCGTAGTGCTCAAATAAAGGAAGACATGCACAATCTCCAAAAACAATTACGTTTCCTCGAAGACTTACTGAAAACGATGAGAGAGGATTTTGTTGAGATGAACTATCATGTTTCGTTAAAAGAAATTCCAGAAAGAAAAGTAGCAAGCGTTAGAAAGGTTATTCCATCTTATAATTACGAAGGAGATTTATGGAGTATTTTAATGCAAGAAATTAATGTTAAGAATATTAGTATAGCTAATCCAAGTTATAGTATTGCTGTCTTCCATGATCAAGAATACAAGGGAAATGATGTAGATGTAGAAATACAGCTAAATATTTTAGGGAAGTACGAAAATACAAAAGATGTTCATTTTGAAAAGATTGAGCCAATCAAGGTAGCATCTATAATAGTAAACGGAAGTTATGAACAAATGACAGACGTAAATGAAGCAGTGGCAAAATGGATTGAGGCGGCAGGTTATGAATTAACGGGATCGATGTTTAATATTTATCATGTTAGCCCCGCGATGGAATCGAATCCTAATAAGTGGGTTACTGAAGTTTGTTATCCAATTAAATAATGATAAAGAAAAATGGCATTATTGATATGCCTTTTTTCTTTAGGCTCTTTTCGTAAATAATGTTGCTTTATTGCGTAAGAATTTTATCCTTATTGATTTCATGAGATTTTTACGCATAATTGTAACTAAGGGAGATGATTCCAATTTGAGTAAACAGAATATCAGCACAACAGTTTCAGGAGATTTAATTGTTACCCATCTAATTGGCAAGATTAAAACAGATGATGTTTATGAATGGTTTAATGGCTTCGAGCAGGTTTGTCAGCAATTTATTTCTGAGGGTCGAAAATTCAAATTGTTGGTGGATAGAAAAGGATACACACCAAATTATTTTTCTGTTCAAAAAGTATGGAAAGATAAGTTCTTCAATGAAACCATTTTGAATCACAGTAAGGCAATTGCGTTTCTCCTTGAAGAAGGGGAGATAATGAATTATTTACAACAATCCAATACAAAAGAATCTGTGAAATTCTTTGATGATTATGAACAAGCATTAATTTGGTTGAATGAATATCCAATATAAAACCTTTATTGAACCAGTTGCTCTCAATCAACTGGTTTTTTATGCCCGTAATGTTGCCGTTGTCATAAAATTCACTTGCTTACAAGCTTCCAACACTATTGTTTTTCTTCGCAGATTGAAGATCCTACATTATTAGATCAGTTTCTAAATTAATAATACCAGCCTCCTCAATACTAGTTAATCTAAGGAGGCATTAAATTTTTATAAATTAGTGATATGTGTATCCTCCATCAGGAAACAATAGATTGCCTGTAGTAAAGCTATTTTGCATTAAATACAGGACGGTATGTGCAATTTCATCATTATGTCCAGGTCTCTGTACAAGAGAAAGAGATTTATAATCTTCATAATCAGCTAGTCTTTTTTCGTTTTGTTCATTCTCTCTTTGTATTGTTCCAGGAGAAACAACATTAACTCTAATCGGTGCTAATTCAACAGCTAAAGCTTTCCCTAAACTTTCAATAGCCCCATTACAAGCACCATAAGCAGGCGCACCTTTAAGTGGTCTTTGACTAAATGCACCAGACATTAACACAATGGATCCATAGTTTGAAAGAAAAGGAATTGCATATTTTACGGCATAATATTGTGGCCAAAACTTTCCGATAAAGCTGCTTTCGGCGATATCATCCGTAGCAGTTATTGGTCCAAGTGTGTAAGAGGCTCCTGGTGTGAATAAATGATCAATATTACCAACTTTCTTAAAAAAATTTTGTAACTGTTTCTTATTTTGATTATCCAATACATAAGTTTGAAGACGATTGTTATTAATATATTCTTGAGCAGCCTTTAACTTTTCTTCCGAGCGCCCTGCAATAATAACATGTGCTCCTTGTTCGATTGCTTGTTTCGCCGTAGCTAATCCAATACCAGAACTCCCACCAATGATAACGATATGCTTATCTTTTAATACAGTAATAGACATGATTAAACATCTCCCTTAATATAAGATTTAAAATAAGTCGTGTTAATTTTATTATTCGTTAAAGAATGACTACTGAAAAGTACGCACTTTATATGTACTTAGTCGCAAATTTCGTACTAATCGCTAGTTGTACGGATACATAATAAAAAATTACTGGGGGGAGTCGTGAGGAAAATGAATTTAGAGGAACCGAAATTAAAAGGGGTAATAGCAACATTACAAATAATCGGAGGTAAATGGAAACCACTCATTTTATTTATATTATTAACAGATGGAACGAAACGGTTTGGTGAATTAAAGCGATTAATACCAGACATTTCTCAAGGAACATTAGCGAAGCAGCTTCGTGAATTAGAGCACGATCAACTAATAAAACGCGAAATTTATCAAGAAATACCACCTAAAGTGGAATATAGCTTATCTGAACATGGTAAAACAGTCAGTACTGTTTTAGATAGTATGTGTGGTTGGGGAAGAGGACATTTAGAATATATCGATAAAAACAAATTATAATATTATTATGTAAACTAAATGTGGTGTGTCGAAACATATCGTTTTAATAATTTGTATTTTATAATATATAATTAAATAGTGTTATAGGTTATTATATATGCAGTCTTCCAGATGAGGTGATATAGATGAAATGCTGTATCGTTCGAAGTAACTAGTTGTTCGGGGCTGAAAAAATGCGTAGCAGATATAAAAGGAGACATAGGCCCTTTTACGATAAAATCAACTATGAGTCTATTTCAAGGATCATCATAATTAAACATTTGATACATTTTTGCAAAGGGGAAATAATAAAATGAACGAATTAGAGTATAAAAACTTTTATGATAAAGTGGGAAGATTAAACGGATGCGACTTTAGTAAATTAAAATGTGAAACTGTAGGAGACATCTGGGACTTTTATGATGAAGTAAAAACAAGATGTAAACCAGCAGACATTCTACTTGATGTTGGTACAGGTGGAGGCGAAAATGTACTAAAAATAGCATCTTCAGCTGCATCACTGATTGGAATAGATAATTCTAATGGAATGATCAAAACAGCACATTTTAATTTGAATAAAGCAGGTGTACAAAACGTTGAATTTCTCCAAATGGATTCTGAAGTTTTAACGTTTCCGCATGCTCATTTTGATATTGCTTCAAGTTGTCATGCGCCGTTTGTAGCATCTGAATTGGCAAAAGTAATGAAAAAAGGTGCTTTTTTCTTAACACAACAAGTTAGCGAACATGATAAATTAAATCTTAAAGAAGCATTTGGTAGAGGGCAATGTTTAGATGAAAGAGATGGTACGTTAAAAGATAAGTATATGGGTGAACTTATTAGTGCAGGATTTGAACTCGTACAAGTACGTGAATATGATGTAACCGATTATTACAGTACTCCTGAGGATCTCATTTTCTTATTAAAACATACGCCTATTATTCCTAGATTTGGAGAAAAAGAAGAGGACTTTAATATTTTACAAAAGTTCATTGACGCTAATAGTTCTGAAAAAGGTATTCGTACGAATTCAAAAAGGTTTATGATTATTGCTGTTAAATCATAGTGTATTTTAACGTAAAAGCTGATTTTCTTTAAAAGAAAATCAGCTTTTTTTGTGGAAAAGAATGCAGGGAAAACTGACAGTATAGTAAAAGTAATTCCTGATACTACACATTTGTTACACTGGGATAAACCAGAAGTTGTTATAGAGGAAATTAAAAGTAATTGGAGCTAACATATTCATACTAAAGTTGTAGTTTTTATATAAAAAATCAATCCTTCCGTTTGATTTTATCTATTTATAAGTGTAATACAATAAGAATAGATAGTAAGAAACAAGGGGGAATGTAGTGTGATTACACATATATCAGATATAAAACTACAAACGGTTTCCATAGAAGGGGTAAAACAAGTTTATAAAGACATATTATCTTTTCCAATAAAAAAAGAAACCGAATCATATATTCAATTTGAAGTAACACCGTATACAACAATTAGTTTTCAAGAAGTATATGAACCAATTGCACCTGCGCATTTCGCTTTTGAGATCCCATATTCAAAGTTTCATGAAACGGCAAAATGGCTTAAAGAGTCTGGATTACTCATTGTGAAATGGAAAGATGGTCATACAATTGGTGAGGAGAATGGTCTATTCAATTTATACTTTAAAGATGGTGATGGAAATCTTCTCGAAATTATTGCACATAGTTATGTTAAAGAAGATGTATTAGTCCCGCATTCACCGTTAAACATTTTATACGTAAGGGAAATTGGTCTTCCGGTTAAAAGTGTACCTGTATTTACGGAATGGTTGAAATCAAATCTAGACATGAAAACGAAGGAAGATGGGGATATTTTCAACTTTGTTATAGGTGGCACTGCATATATCATCGCAACCTGGTGGCAGCGACCTTGGATTCCCGTTGCGATGAAAGCTTTACCACCGAAAGTACATGTTTCATTCGGAACACCGGATCATGCGTTTTTACAACAAATCCAAAATAACTTTAAGAAAAATGTTGTTCCATTTGAAAGTAAACATACTGAAGTATTGTTTATTCAACAAGGGTATTCATTTTCTGTTTTGCATACACCGGAGTTTCATTCCGATATTCCTAGAAAATTAAACTTACCACTTTCTATATAATTATAGGTAGGGGTAAGTTTTTTTTATTTTCATGAAGAAGGATATCAGTATAATTAAACTGAATTTATAGAGGACTATAAGGCGTTATTCTAATTTACTGTAAGGAGAGAAATGAATTGAATCTAGGAAATCCGATAGCCAAAGGAAATACGGCTGAAATTTATCTTTGTGATAATAAAGTTGTGAAATTGTTTAAAGAATACCTTCCTAATACAGAATCTCTATACGAAGCACAAAAACAAAAGTATGCATATTCATGTGGTTTACACGTTCCTAAAGTATTTGAAGTTACAGAGATACAAGGTAGACAAGCTATTATTATGGAATATGTAGAAGGTGAAAGTGTTGGTGAGCTTTTGCTTAATAATTTGAGTAAAGCGGAGCATTATATAAGTATATGTGTTAGTGTACAACAAAAGATTCATGCGATCTGTGTGAGATCGCATGAAATAGAGCTGATGGAAAAGAGGCTTTATCGTCAAATTAATTCTGTTCATAATCTGGATGAAAAACAAAAGGGAAATATATTAAAAAATTTAGATTCAATCACATTTGAACCTAAATTATGTCATGGTGATTTACATCCGTTTAATTTAATTATGAGTAATGGTGATATAAAAATTATAGATTGGGTTGATGCTAGTTCAGGTGATATTCGTGCAGATGTGTTTCGGACATACTTATTGTATTCACAGAATTCAGTGGAATTAGCTGAAATGTATTTACATATATATTGCAAAAATACAGGTTTATCAAGAGATGAAATTTTCCAGTGGGCTCCTATAATTACTGCGGCTAGATTGGCAGAGAATAAATCTCTATAAATAAAAGCTATCTTCATTTCTATATTTTTTCTTGCTAATTCTTTTCGATTTGTCATATACTAAAAAGAGACCAAACGTTTTCTTTTAGGAGGACACTATGCGTAAAGGTGAATTAACAAAAAGAATGATTCTTGATCGTTCCTCTGCCCTGTTTAATGTAAAGGGGTATAGTGGTTCTTCAATTTCTGATATTATGCGAGAGACTGGATTAGAGAAGGGTGGCATCTATCGTCACTTTAAAAATAAAGATGAATTAGCTATTCAAGCTTTTCAGCACGCAACCTCACAAATGGAGGTGCGTTATGTCGAAGAAATAAAAAAAGCATCCAATACGTTTGATAAGTTAAAAACTTTTATTTCTGTTTTTACATCTCTCGTTCATAATGATCCTCTTCCTGGAGGTTGTCCAATCATGAACGTAACGTTAGAAGCAGATGATGCCCATCCTCCCATGGCAGAACAAGCACAGATAGCAATGAATCAATTACTTGGAATGATTGAAAAGATTATTACAAATGGAATTGAGAAAGGTGAGTTAAAACCAGATACGCAAGCAAAGCAGATTGCTATCATCTGGATTTCTTCTCTTGAAGGAGCACTTGCTTTGTCACGCTTATACCAAGATACAGTCTATATTGATACAGTATCGTCACGACTTTTAGATGAGTTTAAAAAACAAATTACGGCCAAGTAAGCCGTAATTTTTATCGTAAAAAAGAGACCGTTCAGTTTCTTTTTTGAGGGGGTGATCCTGAATAGAAATTCCATGATGGAACTATGAAAAAACGGATGAGAGAAGAATGGTACTTTTACAAAATTGTAAATTGAAAAATGTGTAGAGTATGAACGATTTCGGCCTACCTGTTTCTAATTTTTGGAGGAGTGTGAAAAAGGATATGAGAGAAATAGAAACAATCGTAATTGGCTCTGGACCTGGAGGATATGTTGCTGCAATAAGAGCTTCACAATTAGGGCAACAAGTGGCAATTATAGAAAGAGGAAATATTGGTGGAGTATGTGCTAACGTCGGCTGTATCCCATCTAAGGCACTTATTTCTGTAGGTCATCGTTTTGAGGAAACAAAGCATTCAGAAAATATGGGTATTTTTTCTTCTGGTGTAAATGTGGACTTCGCAAAAGTACAAGAATTTAAAAACAGCATTGTAAAAAAATTAGTAGGTGGTGTAGAAGGGTTATTAAAAAGCAATAAAGTAGAAGTGATAAAAGGTGGAGCTTATTTCATAGATGCTAACACTATACGAGTAACCAATAAAGATGCAGTTCAAACATATACATTTAAAAATGCAATTATAGCTACTGGATCGCGCCCAGTTGAAATTCCAACATTTAAATTTACAAAACGTGTAATTAACTCTACAGGTGCACTTAGTTTAACTGAAGTTCCAAGTAAATTGGTTGTAATCGGTGGTGGTTACATTGGTACTGAATTGGGCTCTGCTTACGCTTCCCTCGGTTCTATAGTAACAATTATTGAAGGAGGTAAAGATATTTTAACTGGCTTCGATAAACAAATGACTCAAATTGTGAAAGAAGACCTTATAAGCAAAGGTGTTAGAGTAATAGTAGATGCATCAGCTAAAGGTGTTGAAGAAGTTGAAAATGGTGTAATTGTTACCTACGAAATTGGTGGTGAAGAAAAGAAAGTTGACGCTGATTACGTATTAATAACAGTTGGCCGTCGCCCTAATACTGAAAATATGGGTTTTGAAAAAATCGGTATTGAGTTTTCTGACCGTGGTTTATTAAAAGTTGATCAACAATGTCGTACTAACCGTCCGAACATTTCTGCTATCGGTGATATTATTGCTGGTCCACAGCTTGCACATAAAGCATTTTACGAAGGAAAAGTAGCTGCCGAAGCTATCTCTGGTAAACTATCATTTGTTGATTATTTGGCAATTCCAGCAGTTTGCTTTACAAACCCTGAATTAGCAACGGTCGGTTATACTGAAGAGCGTGTAAAGGCAGAAGGCATGGAAGTAAAAGTGGTTCAATCGCCATTTTCAGCAAACGGTCGTGCACTTGTATTAAATGAAGAAAAAGGTTTCTTGAGGCTATTGGTGCGTAGAGAAGATGGTGTATTAGTAGGTGCTCAAATCGTGGGTAATGGTGCATCAGAAATAATTGCCGAAATGGGTTTAGCAATCGAATCAGGCATGACAGTTGCAGACATTGCATTAACACCTCATGCTCATCCAACTTTAAGTGAGATTATTATGGAAGCTGCTGAGACCTTAATTTACAAGTTGAAATAGATAGTAATTTATAAAAATTTAATTGTTTCGCCTTTTAGAAGTTCTAAATAAAATGAAGATGCAGTCTGAAGCTAGAGGACGGAGTAGATCCTTTTTCAAAATCGACAGTACATTTCAAATGATACATTATGGACAATTAATTGAGTTGTTTTTACTAAAAAAGAGACTGTTTGGTTTCTTTTTTGTTCGATTCATTAGAGGTTACAAAGTGAAATCATGAAAAACAAATATGAGAGGAGAATACAAATGAGTCAATTTGTTAATTCAACAATGGAAGGTAAAAACTTTAGTGCTGTTCAAGTAGGAAAATGGGAGGATTTGCTTCAATATAAAAATGGAAATCCATTTAAGGCTCCTGGAAAGGTATTTCTTAAAGATGACTTACAATGTACAGGGATGGAAGTTTCACTAAATATTTTTCCTCCAGGTATTTCGATGTCTTTTTATCATAAGCATAGAGAAAATGAAGAGCTGTATATCTTTGTCAAGGGACAAGGGGAATTCAAGATTGATGATGAAATCCTTGAAATCAAAGAGGGCACTGTCATTAGGGTAGCACAAGAAGGGGAAAGAATTTGGCGTAATAATTCAAGTGAACCGCTCTATTTTATCTGTATTCAAGCTAGGGCAAATACTTTGGAAGAAAGCAATATCGAGGATGGTATTAGGCTAGATAAATCCGTTGAATGGATTGGAAAATAGGTGCTACTGTACGATTAAATATCGTTCCGCTCCTTGTATTTTGTCTTTTGAAGAAAACTTAGCTATAGAAAAGTACACCCAATTGTTAGACTGAATGTAACAATTGGGGTGTACTTCATTGGAAACCAACCATGTTTAAAGAATGACTTTTTTCAATCTTCATTCTATAAAGATTCATTATCCGTACTTGTTCCTCAGTTAGTTCTTCTTTCTTCCAATACATATGCATTAAACTATATTCGAAAATCTCCTTTAATTTAATAAACAATGGAAGCTGCTCTATCATTTCCTTAGGTAGATCATTTTCCTCTTGGTATCCGTCAATTATTGCTTTTGTAATAGAATGCTCATAGTCGACTATATTGCCATTCCCACCGAAAGAATATTCTATCGCACTATAGATTGGAACTATTAAATCGAATATATAAAAATGTTTTTCGCAGTCTTGAAAATCAATCATTGTTAAACTTAAATCTTTTTCAACTAATATGTTTTCTAGCCATAAATCTCCGTGTATAAGGCCGTAATTTGAGGGGTTCTTTGGTAGTTCCTTTATGGAAGATAAAACGTCAGATGCAATCTTTCTTATAGTAGCTTCTTCTTTAGGAATATAGTGAAGAAAATTATATTCTTCATTTTCGTGCCAATGGTTTATATATTTTACCGGTTTTATACTTTCAAATTTTTTAGATACAAGATGCAATTTAGCGATTTGTTGACCAAGCTTTTTAAATACATTGGAATTCCATTCATTTCTTGGTAAATGGACACCAGGAGCAGCTTTATATAATACAGCAAAAACTTCTTTGTCTAATGTTATTTTCTCTACTAAATTCCCCTTTAAAGAAGGTATTATTGGAGGAACTCCTAAGCCATTATTATATAAAAAATCTGTATATCTAACTTCTTCTAGTTGTTCTTCATAGGTTTTATAATTAGTTATTCTAACGAAATAATTACCTTGTAATGCGACACATTGATACATTTCATTTGTTACTGAATGAATGCCAATAAAATCTAATGGATATAGTTCATCAATGTGTTGGAGTATCTCTTTTTCCGAATTAGTCATTTTAAAATCCGTTCCTCTCGCTTTAAGTCTATTTTTTTATTCTAAAATGTAAATGGAATCTAGTATCTTAAGCAAATTCGGGAATCGGTAATAAAAACCCTTCCTTAATGTACGAAGCGGTCTACTTTAATACAAAGTAATTAATTAGCAGACAAATATGAAATACATTTTAATTCAATACAGAGAGTTTGTTTTTTGAATGAAACTATTCATATTTACGTAAGAATTGTATATTGGAAAGTATAGTGAACATGTGACAAACTTAGGTAGATGAGAAAATATGAAATTAAAAGATAATACTGTTATTTAGTAGTTTTATATAATAAACCACAAGAAATATCAAAAGAAAGAAATTGATACCTCTTATAATTTTCGTTGAGGAGTGAAATAAATGAATGAGCATATACAACTTATGATCGATTGGATAGAGGGGAAGTTAAAAAGTGAATTTTCATTAGACGAATTGTCTCATTATATGGGCTATTCTCCTTATTATTGTTCTTTTAAGTTTCATCAAGTAACAGGTATAAGTATTAGGCGTTATATTCTTCTTAGAAGATTGTATTTATCTACTGAGGATTTAAAGAAGGATAGAAAGATAATTGATATCGCCTTTGATTACGAATACTCCTCGCAAGAAGCGTATAGCCGAGCTTTCAAAAATATTTTTGGAATAAATCCGAGAGAATTTCAACTTAACAAAATGCCTATTCAATCATTTGTTAAACTCAATATAAATAATGGAGGAGAGTTTAAAATGAATTTTTCTAGAAAAATTGAAGTTGATCAGTTACGAAATGCGAAGAGTGAGCTGTTTGATAAAGATGTACTAAACATATTAAATGGTCAATTTATGTATGAAGAATTTAAAGGTGAAAAACTAATGGGGGAGTCTGATTACGCTCCATTTAATGAAGCGATGTGTGTAAATGCAACTACTGAACAAGTTTTTGATGAAGAGTTTATTAAAATCAGGGCAGAGGGACATAGCAATTCAACAGAAAATTATATAAAAAAGGTCATTCATCCGTTAGAAGGTCTTTTTAAGCGTGAGTATAAATGTATCGTTTTATGGTTTGGTGAGGACATGTTTTGCCAAATGAACTTGCTCACATTACTTTCCTACCTTGAGCAGTCCGATTATGAGGGGAAAGTATATTTAAATAGCTTTAGAGAAGATGAATTCAAAGTCAGTCAAACTGAACTGAAGTTAGGTAACTATTGTTCTGTATACAAAAAGGTATTGGTAAATCATGAAAAACCATCTGTTGAATTACTTCCAGTGCTGTATCAGGCTATAAACTTATATTTAGATATGTTAAAAGAAGAGAATGCGGTAGTAAAATTCATCTCCAAAAATAAAGATTTACCAACCAAAGAATTATTAAAAAAGTTGTTTCATCTTTTCCCAACAATCGGATATGGAGACTCCCAATACATAGAACTTATCAATAGAATAAAATGAAATATCATTGGATTAATTGACTAAGAAGATGCACCTAAAAGCATAGGTGCATCTTTTTTAATTATATCCGTTCAAGTAATTCCAATTCTTCTTCTACAAATGCCATTAATTCTTTTATTGTTTCACTAGAAAAATCAAAGCGAATTCCAGCTGCTTCATATACTTCTGTTAAGGGTTTAGAGCTACCTAGAGATAATGCTTTTTTATAGTTTTGTAGTGCTTGTTTAGGATTCTCTTTATATTGTTTATACATTTGCAGTGCACCAAGCTGTGCAATCGCATATTCGATATAATAGAATGGTACTTCAAAAATATGTAGTACAGGTAACCAGCCAGTTGCTATCCAATTTTCATAACCTTCAATATTTACCACATTCGATTGGTAAGTGTTATGTAATTCTAAATATTTTTCATTTCTTTCTTTAGCAGTATGACTTGGATTTTCATACATCCAATGTTGGAATTGATCAACGATAATCATTTGTGGTAAATACTTAACAATATCTTTAAAGAAATCTAATTTTGTTTTTATAAATTCTTCTGTATTCTCATAAAATGTATCCCAATACTCCATCGAAAATAATTCCATTGTCATGCTGGCTAGCTCAGCTGATTCTGAAGGGATTTCTAAATATTTTTGTAGCTCTAGCTGCTTCATACATTCATTATGAATACTATGGCCCATTTCATGGAGGAAAGTAGTAACATCATAATGTGTATGATTGAGATTCATAAAAATAAAAGATAGTTGAGAAGCAGGTAAGTGTTCGCAAAATCCTCCAGGTGCTTTTCCTTTACGACTTTCTAAATCTAAGCAATCATTTTTATGCATACGGCTCAATAATGCAGAGAATTCAGGGTCTAGTTTGTGTAAAATATGAGAACTTTTTTCGATTAAATCACTCTCGTCTTCAATAGGTTTTAATACTTTTTGATTTGGTGCGGCTGCTTTTAGATCCCACGGACGAAGTGTATCTACTTGAAGTTCAGCTTTTTTCTCATTAAATATATTATCAATAAGTGGTACAACGTATTTACGAACAGATTCTGCAAGTTCATAGCAATCATCAGCCGTATAATCAAAGCGTTCATATTTTTTAAACATATAATCACGATAATTATCTAATTGAATGTTTTTTGCCTTTTGGTGACGGATTGCAATTAATTCATTTAAAATATGTTGTAAATTATTTTCAACAGATAAGAATTTTTCAGAAATGAGCGTTTTTGCTTTTTTTCGTATATCACGATTTGGATTTTGTAAGTAAGACTGTAGTTCAGTAATTGTTTTTTCTTCGCCATCCCATAGTGCAGTCAAACTGCCTGTGATTTCGAAGTACTCGGTTACTAATTTGTCTTCTTTTACTTCTAAATCAATGTTCTTCTCACAAAATAATGTTTGTGCATTCTTTATTTTTTTATCAAGTATGCTATAAGTTTTTGGATCTAGTTGCATTCGAAATGATGATTCTAAATATGTATTATCAAATGAATTTTGATAACGTTTCAAAAGAGGCCTTACATATTGTTGATCATATTCAAACGTATCTTTTATTTCTTTGTTATCTGTATTACATTGAAAAGCAATATAGTGTGATCTTAATTGTTCTTCGATTTCAGATATTAATTTCGACTGAGCTTTTAGCCAGTTTTCTAAATCTTCTCCAGAAGAAATAGACGTATTTAATAAAGTAGACAAGTCTTTTTCAAGCTCATGTAAATTACGAATATCAATCGTATTAGAGTTCTGCATTATATATCCCTCACTTTTTATTTATTCATAGAGATATTCTTCTTTTTCGTTATAATTCCTTTTTTACCAAAAAAATTTGTGCCTATTACGCCAAGAATAATCATAAGTGTACCGATAATATGATAGTAGGCAATTTGCTCGTGTAAGAATACAACACCTGCAATTATAGTAATAAGTGTAGATAAGTTGCTAAAAACACTTATTTTGGCTGCTTCAATATAAGATAATGAATAGTTTAATAATAAGGCCGTTAGTAAGGATGATAGTAATCCTAAATATAAAATGGATATAAGAAATGTACCGTTTGTAAATGGCTTAAAGTACATAGTTATTGTGCCTTTATTTATATGATCAGCGATAGCGATTAAATTAAAACTAATAAAACCGATTGCTGTCATTGTGTAGGTTAAATCCATTAGCTTGAATTTCTTTGTCATTTTTCGAGCTAATACATTGTAGCAAGCAGATGATAATGCCGATAACAGGATGAGAATAACTCCGATGAAGCTAGTTTCATGGGCACCGATACCATTCATGATAAATATATAAATGACACCGATGACAGAAACGAGTACAGATGTTTTTTGCCATATATTTGTATACTCTTTTAAAAAATAGGAAGCGAGTATCATCGTAAATATAGGGATAGCAGCTTGTATAATTCCAGCCTCAGATGAACTTGTATATACTAGACCAAATGCTTGGAAAGCAAAGAACAGTGCTGGATAAAATATTGCAAGTGGTAAAAGGGCAAGTATGTTTTTGAATGATATATTTAACTTTACAAAACTGGAAATAACCGGAATACTTGCTGCTATGAAAGCAACTGTAAAACGGTGAGCAAGAGTATCAAGAGGGCTCGTAATGGTTAGTGCTAGTTTCACAAACATAAATGAAAATCCAATAATAAATGAATAGAGTAATGCGGATATATATGCTTTTGTTGTATTTGTCATAATTTCACCTCATAGTAGTTGATTTCTTACTGGCCAGTATACGTATATAGTAATCTTTCTGATCTAGTGCTACAATGTGAACAAATACAAACTGTACCGGTACAACTTAAATATTGGGGTGGTAATGATGTATAAGTATTTACATATTTTAAACGATTTAGAAAGTGTGATTCAAAATGGTGAGATAAAAGAAGGAAAGAAATTACCGTCTATACGGTCACTCGTCACGCAATATGAATGTAATAAGGCGACTGTAATACGAGCGCTGCATGAATTAGAAAAGCGTCATATTATTTATTCTGTACCTCAAAGTGGATACTACGTTGTTAAGAAATCTGGGAGTTACATAGAAAATAACGAGATGATTGATTTTGCTTCCTCAGCACCAGATCCAGATGTTTTTCCATACTTAGATTTTCAACATTGTATTAATAAGGCAATTGATACATATAAAAATGATTTGTTTGTATACGGAACACCGAAAGGTTTACCATCTTTAATTCCAGTTATTCAAAAACAGCTGGCAAATTATCAAGTCTTTACAAAAGAAGAAAATATCTTTATCACATCAGGTGTGCAGCAAGCACTTGCTATATTAACTTCTATACCATTTCCGAATGAAAACGAAACGATATTAATTGAACAGCCAACATATCATTTATATATTGAATATCTAGAAATAAATAAAATTCCTGTAATCGGCATTAAACGTACGAATGAAGGAATTGACTTGAATGAATTAGAACGTATATTTCGAACAGGAAAAATAAAATTTTTTTATACGATACCGAGATATCATCATCCACTTGGAACGTCTTATTCTAAAAATGAGAAAGAAAAAATCGTGCTATTGGCCAAGAAGTATAATGTATTTATAGTGGAAGATGATTATTTAGCAGATTTAGAAACAGATTCAAAAGCAGATCCGTTATATAGCTTACATAATTGTAATCATGTCATATATTTGAAAAGTTACTCGAAGATTATTTTTCCAGGTTTACGAGTCGGTGTGGCGGTTATTCCACCGGCTATTGCAAATGCTTTCCATAAATATAAAAAGATTTTAGACATCGATAGTCCAATGATATCTCAAGCTGCTTTAGAAATTTATATAAAGAGTGGTATGTTCGAACGCCATAAAAATAAAATTAAATCCTCCTATAATAATAGATCAAAAAAACTAGCAGAAACATTAGAAAAAATGCAAAATGAAAACCCATTTTTGTTTACATATAATAAGCAAAATACATTGGGAATACACACTTGTTTAGAAATGCAGAAAAACATAGTGACGGAAATACTTATAAAAAAATTAAGTGAAAATCAAATAAGTATTGATTCTATTGATAGAAATTATTTAAATGATTTTCATAAAGAAAGGTTGTTGAAGTTAAACGTATCGAATGTAAAGGAAGATAAGATTGAAGAAGGTATTCGCAAGGTAATTGAGGAAGTAAAACAATTGGGACGTCTATATTTTCAATTTAAAAAAGAATAATACGTATAAGGAGGTTTGTTATGAAACGAAAAATAATAGCCTTGTTTGTATGTATTACTATAGTTATTGGAGCACTTGTAATTATTATCAATAGTAAAGAAAGTGACAAATGTATAGCAGTTGCTATGTATTCGAGAGGTGTTATAGTGGATCATAACAACGAACCTATATCTAATGTGAAAATTTATGAAGATTCCATTAAAAGTAAAGAGCGTGCTATTTCAAATCTACAAGGTGAATTTGAAATTATTAATGGCGTGTGTGGTAAAATTACGTTACAATTTGTTACTCCTGATGGAGAAATCTATACGAAAGAATATGATAGTGAGCATATACCAAAAATAATTAAACTTAGTGATAAAAATGAAGGAGAATGATATGAAACCATTACAGGGTAAAGTTGCGGTTGTGGCCGGAGCAACAAGAGGTGCTGGAAGAGGTATTGCGATGATGCTTGGTGAAGCTGGCGCAACTGTATATGTAACAGGAAGAAGTACAAAAGGGAATTTATCCTGTATGGGGAGAACTGAAACGATTGAAGAAACTGCAGAGCTTGTTACAAGGCAAGGCGGAATCGGAATTGCAGTTCGTGTTGATCATACGGTAGAAGAAGATATTAAAGCATTATTTAAAAAGATTCAAGAGGAACAAAATGGGCAGCTTGATATTTTAGTAAATGATGTTTGGGGCGGAGATCCTTTAACGGAATGGGAGAAACCTTTCTGGGAACACAACCTACATAACGGACTACTTATGCACCAAAGAGCTGTTCATTCTCATATAATGACAAGCCATTACGGTGTACCGTTAATGGTGAAAAATAACAAGGGACTTGTAATAGAAATTACAGATGGTGTCGACTATCAATACCGAGGTAATTTATATTATAGTTTAGCAAAAATCTCAACAATCCATTTAGCAGAAGCTATGGCGAAAGATTTAGAGAAACACGATATTACAGCAATAGCAGTTAGCCCAGGTTTCCTTCGTTCAGAAGCGATGCTAGATATATTTGGTGTAACAGAGGAGAATTGGCAAGAAGGAGCTAAACAAGACCCTCATTTCATCGCATCAGAAACTCCCTTCTTCGTTGGAAGAGCAATCGCAGCTTTAGCAAGTGATTCAAACGTTCATGTAAAAACTGGCCGAGCACTAAGCTCATGGGAATTAGGAAGAGAGTATGGTTTTACAGATATGGATGGTAGAAGACCAGATTGGGGAAAATATTTTGAGGAGAACGTTTTAAATCAAAATTAAGATAGTATAATATTTTTAAGAGCGCTCTTAGTGAAGAGTGCTCTTTTTCATTAATGTAAATATTTACTTAGCATCTTTTTAAAGTGATTTTTATCGTAATTTACATATTGGATAGCTGTATTACGTATTGGATCTCCTGCATAAAACCTTTCGTACAATTCGTGTCTGGATCCTAGTGGACTTCCGACAATATCCCATGCTAATTTAAATAGCTTTGTACGTTGTTCAGCATCTATGTTCGTTCCTTTAAAGTGTTTTTTCAACAAATCCGATATCGGACTTTGGAAATCTTTCATGCTGGAAGGTAGTTGAATAAAGCCACCTGCTCCAATTAATTGTAAAATTTCTATTGCGCGGGGATAATATTTCGAACCAAGATTTCTTGCAGTTTCAATATATTTAAAGTTTGGCAAATATGTTTGGTTCTCATAAATAGTACCTCCAACTTCTGAGGCAATTAGGAGAGCTCGAATTGTTTCAATTTGCATAATTAATTCCCCGAGTTTCTCTTGGACATGCAAATAAGTATTAGCACCGATTGCTTCAGCAATTTCACAAGCGATTGCAGTTATAAATTCGAGCTTTACTAGTAATCGTATAATTGCTTGGTGATAAGCTAAACAACTAGAAGCTACATCTGATTTTATTGCCCATAGTGCTTCAGGATTGTTATAAAGTAAAACACGTTCCCAAGGTACAAATACATTATCGAAGATTAATAGTGCATCCATTTCATCATACTGCGAGCTAATAGGGGAATCAACTGTACTTGAGGATTTATTCGCAAATGGCTCTCTACAAACCATATGTAATCCTGGGGAATTAGCTGCGACAATGAGAAAATGAGCTAAATCTTTTTGAGCGTCAGTCAGCTTTGTTAATGGATAAATTAATAAATCATTTGAATAAGGGGAAGCAGTCCCTATCATTTTTGCACCATTTAAATAAATTCCGTCGGTAGTTTTTTTCGTAATTCTAAGTAATCCTAATTCATTTGCATTCAACGTTGATTCTGTAGATCGATTTATTTGTGGATCACGCTGAACTACACTTATAAATAAGTGTTTATCTCTAGCTTCTTCATAATAAGATGTGATTTTATCTGGAAACTGTGAATCAAATTTTTTATAAAAATATCTTGATACGTACCATCCAGTAAGTCTCGATCTGGCGTAATCGGATAATCTACTCATTACACCGTCTGTAAAAAAGCTCCACGTTTCAAAGGCGGTTCTCCTCATTAATAATTCGTTATAGGAACTTGGAACTAAAAAAGCTGTATGGACAAACTCTTTCGTTTTTGGACTCACATATCCAACAGAGTTTCTTCGTATTGGATCATCGAATAATGAAAATAAATTAGAAATAGTACATAGTGTACCCGCGAAATTTTTGTCTGTAGTTACATCTACTTTCTTTCCATAGAGCCAAACATTTCTTCCATCTTGTAAACTCTTTATATAAGCATCCTTCAAATTTTGCATATTTCCTCCTTCTAAAGACTACTCATATATTTGTACATCTTTTAATGGTGGAGAATATACGTGGAATGTTATTACTGCTGAATCTGTAGCGTTATACATTTTATGCACAGTATCTTTTTTTACGGTGAAAATATTTCCCTTTGTAAATTCTTCAATCCGTTCGCTATTGTTTTCATACGTTATATTTTGTAACGTGCCATTGACTATTAGGATACATCCTAAAGATATTCCGTGATCATGAACAAAAGTCTTTGCTTTGCTTGGAAAATTTAATACTATAATCTCCACAAATTCAGACTTATAGATAACGTTTCTTCCGTATTCGAGATTAGCTGGTGAAGTTATGAAAGGAGATACTTTATGAAGTGTAATATTTAATGATTGAATAGCGTGTATTAAATTGGCCATATCGTAGTTACATAGGTTATTAAACGCTTTTTGTATGTTATGAATCAATTGCATGTAAAACTTCCTCCTAAGCATATGCAGTGAAAGAAAAAGTAATCTCATATTATATAGTACGTAGTTGATTACATAATATTGTATTGAAGCATTTCAAAAAAGTGACTGGTTTTAATTAGGGGAATATCTGTTTTTGAACAAATTGGTAATTAATACCTTTATTTATGTTATGCTTGAACTATACGTATTATCTAGGGGGGATGAAGTATATGGCGGTCCTTTTGGTTGAAAATTTATACCAATTATCAATTGTTTTACTATTACTTTGTTCATTTTGTTTTTATAGATATTTAAAGAAAATGAAAAGGGAAAGAAAGCTTACAGGTTTTGAAATTACGATGTATATCGTGACGCAACTTGCGTATTTCATTTGGGCGGCAACAACTTTTCTTAAAATGTTATCAGAATAGTAATCTTCATGTATGATTAATTGTCTATTAGATGCTGGGCAGAAATGTAAAGTAAATAAGGATAAGGGTAATTTTATAAATTGGGTAAATAAATATAGTCGGTATCTAGATCGATAACAATATCACTTATAACGATTTTACAAAAAGAGTGGGGAATACGTTCGTAATTATTTCGAATGACACCATATTAGATATTCCCTCATGTTTTACATTCAAATACATCCTTTTTAATTTCGTAATTGAGACGTATTGTCCAGTTACATACTCATTAATTCCATACCCATCAAATTCAATTACCATATTATCACTGTTGGTTGATAGTCAACTTTATAGCTTAAATTTCGGATGAAACATTCACATTAATTATTATAAATAGTTTAAGAGCTACGTTAAATACATTTTTTTATCATTGGGGTATAGTTCATCTCTCAGTGATTATCAGCCTGATCCCCACAAATAGCGGGATAAAAGGGGAGGATATGAATGAAACAATATAAGTTAGTTTTAAAAGGGCCTAAACAACTGAAGTGGCAAACAGATAAAATTAGGCCTATACAGGATGATGAAATTATCGTTAAAACAATCGCAGGTGCAATAAGTATTGGGGCAGAGTTACCACAGTATAAAGAATCGGACATTTCAGATGTTAATCCTTTATATCCGAGAGAAACTGGATATGAAAGTTATGGTGAAGTTATTCAAGTTGGTAATACAGTAACAAATTTAAACGTAGGCGATAAAGTAGTTTCTTTTTATGGGCATCAAACGATAGGAATAGTTAAGGGGCATAAAGTAATTCGAGTACCTAGTTATATAAAACCTAAAGTTTCCTTATTATCCATTCTTTCATGTGATGCTGCTAAAGGAGTATTAAAACTAAACCCACGACAAGATAAAAAAGTACTTATAACTGGAATGGGAGTTATGGGGTTACTCGCTTGTTATTTCTTAAAATACTATGTGGGTGTGGATCATGTGGATGTTGTTGAACCTAATAGAAATAGAAGAGAATTTGCAAAGAAATTTGGTGCAAAAAACATATATGATTCAGAAGAGCAAATAATAGAAACATATAGTTACGGTTTCGAATGTTCAGCTACAAATAGCGGATTCCGTACATTGCAAAAAGCACTTAACAGTAATGGTGTAATATGTATACTTTCTGATGGTAATAAAGTAGAACTAACATTAACCGCCGACTTTTATCGGAAAGAATTGCAAATCATTGGGTCAAGTGACGGATATGATTATCAAAAACATGCAGATTGGTTTTTTAGAAAAATAGAACAAACACCATTTATAGAAGGGATTTTTCAACATGAAATACATTATACTGCACTCATACAATGTTTTGAGGAACTGAGTCAAGGGATAATCAACCCTTTAAAAGTATACGTTTCATATGAATAATGAAAAAACTAACCAAATATTTGTCACATACCTTATATATGTTTTGTCTCAATTATGATATTCAAAATAAGAAGGAACACATATGAAAATTTTTGTAGCAGGTGCAACTGGTGTAATAGGACGTACTTTATTGCTAATGTTAATAAGAGAAGGTCATACGGTATTTGCAATGATTCGTAATGAATCGCAAGTAGAAGCAATAAAGAAAGTTGGTGCTATACAAGTAATAACCGGGAGAGAGGTGCTTCAAATAATAAAGCACGTAAAGATTATGGATGGATACCTTTACATCCTTCATGGTCTGATGAGTGTGTGAAATATCATAAAAATCCTTTAATGGGAATACTAGTAACACTCACTATTAAAGGGTTGGGCTGTAATGAATATACTTTTTGAAAGCATTATTTTAATCCTCACTGGAATTATTGTTTTAAAACTGACAGGTAGTAAATCTGTTAGCCAAATGACGAGAGCTGAAATTATTATTGTGGTTTCTATAGGTCGTATTATTGTAGAACCTATATTAAGTAGGAAAGTAGGCCCATCTATTTTTGCTGCGTTTATTTTTGCGGGTGTTTTACTTATTATTCATTTTTTTGAATTGAAATCACGAAAAGTAGAAAAGTTTCTAAATGGAACTAGCATTATTGTTATAGAAAACGGAGAAGTTTTAAAAAAGAATTTATTACGTGCAAAAATGTCAGAACAACAATTATTTATGCATCTGAGAGAAAAAGGTATACATGAAATCAAGAATTTACAACAAGCAACCGTAGAAACGAATGGACGGATTGGGTATCAACTAACTACTAAGGCACAACCAGTTACTTTGGAAATGCTAGAAAAGCTTCTAGAGAAATGTAATCTGAAAAAATAGTTTTAGACTGAAAAGCGCTTCTTGTACATAAAGGCACTTTTCGCAAACGTGTAAAAGTCCCTTCAGTAATCCTGAAGGGACTCTAATTTACCGAGGGTGATGACAATCAATATTACGATTAACAACATTAAAGTTCAAAAAATAAACAGAATAAATAATTGACAAAAAATGAGAATAGTAGTAACCTAACGTAAAACATACGCTACCGTATTTTATTGGAGAGATGATATGCAAGTAACGAGGGAAGACTGGATAAAAGTAGGATTACAACAATTAGCTAATGAAGGTATACATAAAGTTCGCATTGAAGCACTTGCTCGATTGCTAAAAATAAGCAAAGGTAGCTTCTATCACTATTTTCGTGACCATCAAGAGCTTTTAGATTCTATGCTCGACTTTTGGGAAGTACATGCAACAAAGTTGATTGTTCAAAATATTGAGCAACAGGATGCCTCTTTAGAACAGCTATTACAGATTAGTTTTAATCGAGATAAAAAAATTGAGAATGGTATTTATGCTTGGGCTAAATATGATCCTGTTGTGGCAACACGTTTAGTAGATATAGAAGAACAAAGAATTTCTTGTGTTGCAAAATTGTATCAAAAAATGGGCGTAGACGAAACTGAATCAATTGATCGAGCGAGACTTGCCTATTTAACGTATGTAGGATGGATGACAAGGTTTGAAGCAAATCCTAATTTTGATATTAATAAAATGGTTGAGCTTTTAACTTCTTTCAGTGGGTATCCAAACATCGACTGAAAGAAGTAAAGCTTCCAGACGCAATTATGCTGAGGCATAATTGATTATTCGATAATATGTGTCCCTAATATGGTTATAAAACCTGAAGGGACAAAATTTTTACTGTAACATACGGTAGTGTATGTTATTTTTGAAGTTACGACATTGGGGGCGAATAAATGAAATTACTATTAACATTAGTAGCTGTAGTGCTTCTGTGTTTTATCAGTTTTTTGCATATTTATTGGGCTTTTGGAGGTCGATGGGGTTCTGCCGCTGTTATCCCAGTAAAAGAGGGAGAACATAAGCCAGCTTTTACTCCGAGAATATGGGGAACATTATTCATAGCCATTCTTATTCTACTAGCTAGTGTCATTATTGTTGTTCAAGTAGGTTATTTGCAGGGATTCCAAGCAAATAGTTTATCTAAAATCGGAAGTATTGTCTGTGCTTTAGTTTTCATTATTAGGGCAATTGGTGATTTTAAGTTTGTTGGATTTTTCAAAAAAATTAAACATTCTCAGTTTGCTAGATACGACACTTGGTTTTATAGTCCATTATGTTTATTTTTTGGCTTTGTCTATATCATGTTGTTGTTTTAATAAGTATAATGAATTCCCTATAAAATAAATTTTATACAGGAAGAAAACACCTCCTATTGAACAAGTAGTAATAAAAAGAGGTTTGAGCATAGCAATAGAGCAATACGGGTTCTGGTGACAGCGAAGTCCGCTATGATTAGTCATTTGTGTTTAAAAAGAGGATAGATAGGGCGAATTTATTCAAGCTCTTCTATCCTTTTAATTTTTATAAATATAATGTATGACATTAGATAAGAATTCACTATTAATAATAGGTTCAGCTTATATCTTGACTTTTAATAAAATTTTAAAGTGTTGGTTTTTTATTGTGTGAATAAGAGATTAGTAGTTGTTTTGGAGTTTAAATCATTGATTTAAACTTGGCAATTGTATCATGTAATCTTTCTAATCCAATCAACATATCTTTTTCATTTAACATTGAATAACTAATTCGCAAATGATTATATTGAGTTTCATGGCTTAACAGACAAGCTGTGCCGGGTAAAAAAGAAACATCTACTTCATTCGTTTTTTGTAATAATGTAAAAGGATCGATTGACTGAGGGAGTGTAACCCATAAGTTAAATCCTCCATTAGGTATTTCAAATTCTAATTCTTTTAATGGAGATAATATATCAATTGTTAAATCGCGTCTAATTTGTAAAGCAGTACGTAATTTTTCTAAATGATTTTTCATTCGTTCCGCTCGTAAAAAAGGAAGTAGTGCTTTTTGTGTCAATAAGGGACTACCTATATCCATCGAAGCTTTCACGGCATATAACCATTCAAAAATAGGACCCTCAGCTGCAAGCGCCGCGATGCGAAGACCTGGTGCTAGCGTTTTACTAAATCCTTTTAAATATATGACGTGACCATTTGTATCAAAGCTTTTTATGGTGAGAGGTACTATAGCATCCTCAAAATAAATTTCTCCGAAAGAGTCATCCTCAATAATGAAGAAGTTATAAAGCTCTGCTAGTTCTACAAGTTCTATTCTTCGTTCTTTACTCATTACTGTACCTGTTGGATTCTGAAAAGTAGGATTCACATATAATAAAACAGGATTCTTTCTTTGACAAATATCATCGATTAAATCTGAGCGAATGCCGTTGTTGTCAAGGCTAACAGGGATAATCTGAACGCCTTTATTAACAAATACATCAAGCGCCGCTCCGTAACATGGACTTTCTACTAGCACTAAGTCTCCGGGCTTTAATAATGTTTGGGCAATTAAATCAATTCCTTGCTGGGCACCACTTGTAATTAATAATTGAGATGGATCTGTAACTAATTGTTGGTGTTCTTTTAAGTAGTTTGTTATTTCCACTCTAAGTTCTTTATCGCCTTGAACAGGTCCGTAAGTTGCTAGTATCATTTGATCTTTATTAAGTAATTTGAGCATTTCATCTGAAAGAAACGGATTTGGTAATAAACGCGGATAAAGGACCGCCTGTGAAAAATCGAAATATTTACGGTGTTGGTTCATCACATATTGAGAACGCATAACATTAATGGATTTCGTTTGTTGCCATTGATATGGAATTGGTTTGAAATCTTTATTCACACGTTTATGTATATAGGCACCTTTTCCTTGTTCAATTCGTATATAACCTTTCGTTTCTAACTGTTTATAAGCTTTACGAACAGTTAATAAACTAATTTGCAAATCATCGGCCATAGAACGTAAAGAAGGGAGGTAATCGCCATGTGAAAGCATCCCGCTTTGAATTCTCTCAACAATTTGCATATATATTTGTTGGTAATATGGTATGTTGGATTCTTTACGTAGTACTATCTTCATAGAATCACCTGTTTTTCTTTTTAATTTAATTAAAGCGAAAAACATCCTGACAATCAACTATATTTTTATTCAACTGTTATATGCGTGGATACACTGTTATACACCATATCCTCTATACTCATTTCAAGAGTAAAAAGGAGGAAGGAAAATGGTCATTTTAAATTATATTTTAGTATGTATTATTTTTGGAACGACATTTTTAACGATAAAAATTGGAATAGAAGCGGGGGCACCACCATTATTTTCAGCTGGAATTCGTTTCTTTTTGGCGGGCCTTATTCTCATTATTCTTTTTAAATTAAAGCGAAAGGATATTATGCCTTACTTATTATCGAAACGTATTATATATGCTGGTTTTTGTTTAACATTTATGACATTCGCGACCCTTTACTGGGCAGAACAATATATTTCTTCTGGATTAGCTGCAGTTCTATCCGCTACGGCCCCAATGATGATCTTGCTATTACAATCAAGGCGAAACAAAACAAAATTGCAAAAAGAACAACTTGTTGCTTTAGTTATAGCACTTATAGGCGTTTTTTGTATTTCTTTACCTGGAATGCATCAAGAACTTACATTAATATGGAGTATCGCTTGCCTTATTATAATAGTAGGAGAGTTGTTTTATGGAATAGGTTCTATTCGTTCAAAAGAAATACTTTCAGATTTACCTGATGTATCACCATTTCTCATTAACGGTATTCAAATGTTTTATGGGGGAATCTTGCTGTTAATTGTATCTGGTGTAATGGAACAGCCAAATCTAGCTGTATTAACATCTTGGAATGTACAATGGCCAATTTTATATCTCATATTTATAGGATCTATCGGTGGACACGGTTTATATTACTGGCTTTTATCAAAAACAAATCCTGTATTTCCATCAACGTGGTTATATGTATCTCCGTTAATCGCTGTTATTGTAGGTTATTTTGTATTAGGAGAACCATTAAATCCTACAATGGGAATTGGTGCTTGTTTAATCTTGATTGGTGTATTTTTAGCAAATCGTTCTACGCTGGGCGTCTATTTTAAGCAAGGGAAGTTATTGAAGAAAGAAATTTAAATAATATAAAAGAAATCATTGGACTATTAAGTTAATAAAGTATTATTACTTTATTAACTTAAAAAGCATGTTACTACTGACTTGTAACATGCTTTTTATTTTTACACATTAAGTTTAACATAATTTGCTTAATAATTAACGAACGGTGTACTTTACGAACAGTGTACGTTATGTTATAAATAAAACAAGTAATTTAATAAAATATAAGGTGTGATAAATGATGGAAAGAAAAAATAAAGGAGAAAAACGTATTGCAATTATAGGTGCTGGACCAGGAGGTTTAACATTAGCTCGTATATTACAGAAACATGGTTTAAAATGTGTCGTATATGAAAGAGAAACATCGCCATGGATTCGGCAACAAGGAGGTTCATTAGATATTCATCACGATTCCGGACAAGAGGCGCTTAAAGAAGCAGGATTGTTAGAACAATTTAATGAATTTGCTAGATATGAGGGAGAAGATTTTCGTTTATTTGATAAGAACGGAAAAATATATTTAGATGAAGTAGCGGATCCTAATGGCGGGGATCGTCCAGAAATTGATCGAGGCACTTTACGTGAATTACTTTTAAATTCTGTTGATCCGGAATGTATACATTGGGGCTATAACTTAACAAAAGCCATTTCTATAGAAAATGGTATACATGAACTGCATTTTGAAAATGGACATGTAGACACTGTTGATTTAGTGGTAGCAGCAGATGGTGCCTTCTCTCGAATTCGTCCACTTGTCACAAATTCTATACCACAATATACTGGAATTAGCATGGTAGAATTGAATTTGAAAAATGTAACGAAAAATCATCCTCAGATGGCGAAATTCAATCGACGTGGCAAAGTATTTGCACTTGCGGAGCATAAAGGAATTCTTGCGCAATTAAATGGAGATGACAGTATTCGCGTATATTTAAGTTTTAGAACAGATAAAAAATGGCTTGATAATTGTGGAATTCCATTTGAAAATTTAGAAGAAGCAAAACATCAACTTCTACAGTATTTCGAAGACTGGGATGAAACACTTAAAAATTATATTCGATGTGCAGATGGTGCGATTTTTCCTAGACGAATTTATATGTTACCTGTTGGACTAACTTGGAAAAGTACGCCTGGTGTTACTTTAATTGGTGATGCAGCTCATTTAATGTCTCCATTTGCGGGTGAAGGTGTGAACCTTGCGATGCGTGATGCGGCAGAGCTTGCATTATCTCTTATAAAACACGATGATTGGAACAAAGCGATTGAAAGTTATGAAGAAAAAATGTACGATTATTCTTCTCAATCCGCTGAAGTGTCAAATGATAATCTGGAGATTTGTTTCTCAGAGGATGCTGCTATGAAAATGTATAATCTTATGAATCAACTTCATGAGCAACAATAAAAAAATATTTACTAAAGGAGAACTATGGAAGAACAAACGAATATTACTAGTCGTCGTTCACGACCAGCAAAAGAACCGTTAAGTAAGGAAATCATTGTGAAGACTGCTTATGACCTATTAGAGTCTGAAGGTATTTCTGGCCTTAGTATGCGTAAAATTGCAAAAGTATTAGATACCGGGCCGTCTTCTTTATATGTATACGTAAAAAATGCTGATGAATTAAGAGCGTATGTATTAGATTATGGTCTAGGGAAAATTGAAATAACAGATGAGAAAAATGAACCATGGAAAAAAGAGCTATTTGCACTTGTACATTCATATTTTCGAATTTTATTCGACTCTTCTGGAATGGCAGAATTAGCTTTAATGACAATTCCAATTGGACCAAATTCTTTAGCCCTTACTGAACAGATTTTGCGTCAGTTACATGAAGGTGGGGTTAATGCAAGAGGATCGGCGTGGGGAGTAGATATTTTACTGTTATATGCTGCTTCGGTCGCATATGAACAAACAGCTCGCAAAGAAAAAGGTACCACTCTTGACTCAATTCGTGCTTCATATGAGACTTTAGATACAAAAAGGTATCCAATGATTGTAAGTCTAAAAGAAGATATGTTATCTGGTGGAGAAGAACGATTCCGCTGGGGATTAGAAGTTGTTTTGCAAGGTATTTTACATGCGCAATAATATAATTAGTTTAAAACAGAGAGCTAAATGAGCGGCACTCTGTTTTTTTGAAAGAAAAATATGATATCTGTGTCCGCAAACCACATTGTTAATTAATTTCAACATCTCTTTTTATACGATAGTAATAGACAACTTACACAATATACCCCTGATAACAAAGAGGTTAAATGATTGAAGTGCTAATATATCAAGGTATAGATTTACTTTTAGGTAAAATAGAATACTTAGAAGTGAAAACCTTTGGGATAAAAGATGGTAATAGAGTTGTTAGTCACAAATTAATTATATTAAAAGACTTTGTACCCGATTATCTAACTATTGATAAAATCATGATGAGACTCTTTATAACAGCTAAGAGATGTATTGAAGGTGAGAATAAGGAACTGCTTTTTTGGTAGTTAAGATACAGATAGAATAAAAAACACTAGATCTTTAAAATCTAGTGTTTTTTTATTAGTTCACTTTCTTTATAAAACCTTTATAATGACGCTTCACAAGTTGACTTTCTAACGTCTTCATCGTTTCTAATGCAACACCTACGATGATTAGTAAACTTGTACCACCGATTTGAGCAGATGGTGGTAATGTAGCGATTTTTGTAAATACAAGCGGTAATATTGAAATTGCTCCTAAGAAAATCGCACCGATAAATGTTAAACGGTATAAAATTTTTGTTACATACTGTTCTGTAGATTTACCTGGACGAATACCTGGGACATATCCGTTTTGCTTTTTCAAATTCTCAGCCATTTGTTCAGGATTTACTTGAATAAATGCGTAGAAGTATGTGAAAGCAACGATAAGACCAACATAAAGCGTCATTCCAAACGGATGTGCAAAATCAAGATTCGCAATTAACCATTTAGATACGCTCGAGTCAGGGAAGAGCTGCGCAATTGTACGCGGCGTCATTAAAAACGCTGAAGCAAAGATTACTGGAATAACTCCTGCACTATTTACTTTAAGAGGTAAATGAGTATTTTTTGCTCCTTGATATTGATTGTTTCCTGAAACAGCTTTTGCATATTGAATCGGTATTTTTCGAACTGCTTGTTGGATGTAAATAACACCAACAACAATTGCTAAAATTACGAGTCCAATTAAGACCATTTTTATAATGTGCATAAATAACTGATCGCCTGCGTTTTGGAATTGTTGTAAATAAATTTGATTTGCGACATTTGGAATCGCCGCAACAAGTCCTGCGAAGATAATCATTGAGATTCCATTACCAACACCGTTAGCGGTAATTTGTTCACCTAACCAAAGTAAAAATGCAGTACCAGCAGTTAAAACTGTCGCGATAAATAAGTATGTAGTCCAGCTTGTATCTGTTATTAATTGTCCGCCTGCTATATTATTAAAGCCATAAGACATCCCAATGGCTTGTATGAATGCGAGAATGATTGTAAAGTATCGAGTGAATTGAGCTGATTTCTTACGGCCCATTTCTCCTTGCTTTGCCCATTCTGTAAATTTAGGTACAACGTCCATTTGTAGTAATTGTACAATAATAGAAGCTGTAATATATGGTGTGATACCCACAGCAAAGATTGAGAAGTGTTGAAGTGCTCCTCCGCCAAATACGTTCAGCATGCCTAAAACGTTGGCTTGATCTTGTACTTTTAATACCTCTGCGTTAGTGTGAGGAACTGGAATAAACGTGCCAATTCGAAAAACAATTAACATCGCTAGTGTAAAAAGAATTTTGTTTCTTATCTCAGCTACTCTCATAAAATTTGAAATCGTACGAAACATCATGTCGCCTCCTGTATTTTTATCAGTTCAATAAAACCGATTATTATATCCCGATGAAGTAACCACAAACCTCCTTCCGCATTAAATTCATTTGACAAATGGAATTTTATACATTTTGTAGTTTTCACGGATATAAATATACAAGTGTTTATATAAGCGATAGATTATCTTCGTAATCATTCAATACCCATAATATAACTAATAAATTAGCAAATGTACATACATACGCATGAAAAATGCATGAATAGAGCGATTTTTTACATGTATTTAACGCTAGAACGACGAGAAATGGATAACTCCTCAAGTATATGAATGCTTGAGGAGTTTCTTATAATAAAAAAAGAAAAGACGCCATAAGGTGCCTTTCTCTGACTTGACCCACTTTTTTAGAAACCGAATTCTTCACCAAAGTCACTGCAAGAACCGCAGTAACTCATAATTCCTCCTAATTCAAACGTAACAATTTATGAGTATAAGAATATTTTCTGACCTTTAATCAAATGTAAAATTAGTAAGGAACTTATTTTATGGAAAAATGTTAACTAAAAAAGAGGTAGAAGTGATCATTTGAATAAATTAATATTATCGTTTTTATTGGCTGCATTCTGTCTAAATATTGCAGGATGTTCTAATGATATGGCTACACTAAGGAATAAGTCTAAACCTTCAACATCTGTGAAGGCTAAATGTATCAACAAAGCATGGTACAAAAAACATATGTTATGTAATAGTTTAAAGAAACTTTAAATAGTTGATGATGAAGGTCATAAAGAAAAGACACCCATATAAAAGTGTCTTTTCCGATAGCTTTTTTAGCAGAAGCAAGATGCCCCAACTATGATTAATAAAATAAATAACACAACTAATAAAGCAAATCCTCCAGCAAAGCCGCCACCGCCGCAACTACCACCAAATCCCATAATAGTTCCTCCTTTAGATAAGAGGCGAAAACAAGAGGCCACTCATGTATTTTAACGGGTTCACTTTTCTTTATTTTTATAGGAATCTAGCCACATCGCTATCAAGTTAAGAAAAGCAAGTACCCCGAAACAAGAAAATTGGCATCTCCAGGTGAAAATGTACAATTTCTTGTTACAAGTTAGTACAAAATTTCGTTCTGGGGTACTGTGAAATTTTAGCTTGATGGGCATGTGGTGGTACCTCTACTAGATTACGTTCATGTGACATTAAGTAGTTCCTCCCAGTCTTTGAACGTTAATTTGTTGGTTATATGCTTTAGTTCATTAGGGACAACAATAGGGCGCATTATTTGAATTTTGTACAATTATGCAGAGAGTGTGGGGATCATCTTATAAATAAAAGCTCAACTCTCAAAAGGGTGAGAGTTGAGCCTGTGGATGTAGCTACTGAGTTCTCGGGTTGATGAAAACCAGTAACCAAATAAAATAATATCATGAGTGTTCGGAAGAAACATTGGATAAATGTTTCCAATATTTTAAATAATAGTTAATCGATTTTAAATGAACAAAAGCGTTATTTGAATAGAAAAGTAATGCGGAGATAAATAAGACCGCTCCTTTTATCGGAACGGTCGTACAAATAACCTGTGCTGGAGATTGCATCAAATGGCATAAGACGTTTTCTCTAAACAGTTTGTACAAGAAATTTTATGATTATACATAAAAACAGCAGGCAACAGTTTAAGTTGCCCGCTATGTTCTTGCACGGCACGGAGGAGCACTTTCCGTTTTGAAAGAGTGCAGCCTGGGAGAGACCGGATTAGAGGTAGTATGTGTAATACAAAAAAAGATTATCCGTAAAGGGGAATGAGAGATGGACAAGCAAAAGCGGATTGAAATCGTTATTTCATAGTAAGTAAAAAAGAGCATACATATAAGCATGCTCTTAGATAAGAAAGGTGGATTTCTATGAGTGGATAATCCCCATACAATAACATATGCTTGTCCAGTTAAAAGTTGAAAAGAATTTTAACAAAAACGCTATTTAATAGAAAGTAAAAATGAAAAAATAGCACTGTATATAAATGCTCTTTGTAAAGAGAATTCCATGAGGGGAAAATCCTTATGTTAATAATATATGCTCGTCCAATCTAATGGTGATAAGCTAATGAAAATTTCATTTTGTCATAAATAAAAAGGCGGTTGTTTCCGCAACCACCTTTTAGTAAAATAAAGCACTTTCTCAGAAATAAATTATGTATGATCCTGAAAAAAGTTATAGGTTATTATAATCCAATTTTTATAATTCAAGTGACGAGCTTAAGTTATAAGAAAGGAATGAGTCCATTATATGAATACTTGTCTGAAAAGGTCACAAATAAAAGTGCAGCTAGCAAAAGCTAACTGCTCCAACCATGGAATATGGTTAAGAAATGGGTTTTCTATACTATTGACGGAATATTGGGTTTTATTCAGAGGGAAAGAAGTAGGATATTAACCAGGATAGGTGCCAATTCATATCCTGTAAGTAATAAATTAATGACGGGATAGATTGAGAATGGATGATCCGATTAAGGAGATAGTTGGCGCCTGGTTTGTTACAGTAGGGACAATTATTGCTGCGCTTGGGAGTACACCTTTAAAAAGGTTGAACAGTGAATTAAGAAAAGACTTGAGCATATGTGGCAATGTATTACAGGCAACGGGGAACGGTCTGGAAGCTGATGGACAAGGAGAAATATCCTTTGAATTGATTGGTCACGGAATCCAATCAATTGGTAATGTAACGGTTCTAACAGGACTCATTATAAATTTTGAAGATGAAACGCAAAAAAAATTAGTAATTGCAGGGAATTGGGTACAGGCATTAGGCGGTGTTACAGCAATAGGTGGGGAAATAGAGGATAGTTCAAATATAGATGAATCTTATAACATTGTCGGAAATATGTTACAAGCGACTGGTAATTCATTACAGGCAATAGGGGGGATAGATGAATTGAAAGCTAGTCGGGATAAAGTGGAGGGAATTTCGAAAGGTGATGAGGAGGATGGGCAGCTTATAGTGATTATGGGGAGTTGGGTCCAAGCAGTCGGTTCAGTAGTTTCATTAATTGGTCAAATAAGAGAAGAAAGCCAAGAGATAGAAGAAAATAATTCATAGAGGATTTAATAAAATAATCCTTTTAATAGAGGACGAGGAATAACAATGGGACTAGGAAACCGTGGAATGGCATTTGAAATGCTTATCAATCTAGCGAATAAAATGTATCAAAGAGGGGGAGTGGCGTTTATAAACAAGCGTCTGACTCCTGTGAAGGTGTTAAAGAGTAAAGGTGGCCGCGTACTAAATGGATTCTATGAAGCTAAAAGTACAGTAGAATTTATCTATCAAAAGAAGAAGCAAAACAATATATTTATACGAAATATGGGAACGATATCAAGTTTATTTCTGAACCGGAAGTTAAGGAAGTTATTTTTGTTGATGAAAATAATGGACAAGCTAGCAATGCATGCCAAGTTACATTTGAAGCTGCAACACCAAACTATGTTTCTAAAACTTATTTAGTAAATGCCCAAAATGGTGATATGTTAAAGAATATGGTACAAGAATCTAATTTAAAAGCAAATGAAAAACTAGTTGGAGCCTTAAAGGAAAGTAAAAAAAGCAGTCTTACATCATTAACTGGAACAGGAAAAGATGATTTAGGTATATCTCGTACACTTCTAATTTCAAAGAATTAAAATCAGCATGTATTCGAGTGGCAACAAATAAATATGGGGCGAATACAGCTGAAGTTCAAGCAGTGCAAAAGGCATTTGATGCAGCAAAAATTAAGTAAGTTAGATATATAGTTTTCATTCATATATTAATACATTATGAAAAATAGCTAATGTCACTTTAAGGATAATAGCTGTTTTTTTATGTGGCAATGCATTAGTGAAAATAGACTTACTAATTAATAGTAACGCTGTCTATCTTCAATAAGTTGCGAGAAATATACAAGATGTAAAGTATATAAAAATAGAAAATTAATAATATATTGACCTCTTAATAGTAAGTGCTATAGAATGAAAGCGATAACAAACGATTGCTTTAAAATGATTTCCCTGATCTTTTAGTATTTACAAATATATGAAGGCATAAAGAAATCTATTTTTTAAGTTTTAATGCAAGCGCTTTCGTATTAAAAGATCATTGAAATACATACATGAAAATAGCCAATATGGGGGTGAAGTAAAAGAGATTTCTAGATTAATTTAAGTAGGGTAATTTAGACGAGCATATAAATCGCTCGTACTATTTAAAGAAAGGGTGTATGTGGTGCAAATGACCAAAAGACTAATTAACAAATCAGTTTTATTACTTACTATAATCGTTATGTTATCCTCTGTTTTCTCATTTCAGAATGTGAAGGCCGTTTCAAATTCGAAAACAACTGAAATTATCATTCATTACAAAGAGCAGCCTGGAAATACAAAAGACTGGAATCTTTGGATGTGGGGAGAAAATGCAAATGGTAAATCTTATGAATTTACTGGTGAAGATGAATTTGGAAAATACGCAAAGATTAAAGTAGATGGTGACTATAATCGTGTAGGATTTATCATTCGTACGAATGAGTGGGAAAAAGATGGTGGGGATCGTTGGATTGAAAATATAAAGGACGGTCGTGCTGAAGTATGGATTCTTTCGGGTGATGAAAAAGTATATAACTTTAAGCCTTCTTCGGATCTCTCAATTCAAAAAGCTACTATTGATAGTTTTAATGAAATCACTGTAACGACTAATGTTCCGTTTAATAGTAAGGAACAGAAAATTGAAATTGAGGGCATTAAAGTTAAGGAAATTAATCCTTTTGATAAAAATGGTGGAGATATTACTAATAAGGTGAAAATAATTACGGAACAGAAAATTGATTTAAAACGGACATACAAAGTTAAAATAGAAAACTTAGCTGATACGAATACTGAAATCGGTAAAGTCATTCGTAGTGAAGAATTTGACAATTTATTTTATTATAGCGGAACTGATTTAGGTAACACATATACCCCGCAACACACAAAGTTCCGTGTATGGGCTCCTACTGCGAGTGAAGCGAAGTTAGTTACATATAAAAAATGGGACGATAAAATAGGTACTGAAATAAACATGCAACAAGGTGAAAAGGGAACTTGGAAAGCAGAACTTAAAGGGAATCAAAAAGGTCTCTTTTATACGTATAAGGTGAAAATTGGAGATAAGTGGACTGAAGCAGTTGATCCATATGTGCGTGCTGCTTCTGTAAATGGCGATAAAGGTACAGTTGTTAATTTAGAAGAAACAAATCCGAAAAAATGGAAAGCAAACAAAAAACCGGAATTTAAAAATCCGGAAGATGCTATTATTTATGAATTGCATGTACGCGATCTTTCCATCCAACCTGAAAGTGGCATTAAGCAGAAAGGAAAATATTTAGGGGTAACAGAAAAAGGAACAAAGGGTCCTGAAGGTGTTAAAACAGGACTTGATCATATGAAAGATCTTGGTGTTACGCACGTTCAGTTTTTACCGATATTTGATTATGCATCAGTAAATGAAGAAACTTTAAATGAACCACAATACAACTGGGGATATGACCCGAAAAATTTCAACGTTCCAGAGGGCTCCTATTCTACAAATCCTTATGAGCCGACTGTTCGAATAACTGAATTAAAGCAAATGATTCAAGTGCTTCACGATAATAACCTTCGTGTTGTAATGGACGTAGTATATAATCATATGTATAATGCCGCTGAATCTAATTTTCATAAGTTAGTTCCAGGTTATTATTATCGATACAATGAAGATGGAACATTTGCAAATGGAACTGGAGTAGGAAATGATACCGCTTCAGAACGAAAAATGATGAGGAAGTTTATGGTTGATTCTATCACATACTGGACAAAAGAATACAATTTAGATGGATTCCGTTTTGATTTAATGGGCATTCATGATTATGAAACGATGAATGAAATACGTAAAGCTGTTAATCAAATTGACCCTTCTATTATTCTGCATGGGGAAGGTTGGGATTTAAATACACCTCTTGCAGCTGAGTTGAAAGCAAATCAAAAAAACGCGGAGAAAATGAAAGGGATTGCTCATTTTAACGATAATATACGTGATGGATTGAAAGGTAGTGTATTTGAAGAGAAAGAAAATGGTTTTGTAAATGGAAAACAAAACATGGAAGACCGTATTAAAAAAGGCATTACGGCCGGTATTGACTATGATACAAATTCGTCTACTTATCAAGATCCGGAGCAGGTGCTAACTTATGTGGAAGCACATGACAATCATACATTATGGGATAAACTTGAGTTGACTAATCCAGGTGACAGTGAAGAAGTGCGAAAACAAATGCATAAATTGTCTTCTTCTATTTTATTAACATCACAAGGTATTACATTTTTACATGCAGGACAAGAGTTTATGCGCACAAAATATGGTGATCATAACAGTTACAAATCTCCTGATTCAATTAACCAAATGGATTGGTTGCGCCGTGCAGCATTTAATAATGAAGTAGATTATATGAAGGGCTTAATAGATTTACGGAAAAAGCACTCAGCTTTTCGAATGACATCTGCAGAGCAAATTAAAAAACATGTATCTTTTATTGATGCGCCCAAAAATGTTGTGGCTTATTCAATAGATGGAAAGGGCAATGGGAATAAAAGCGAATACTTTATGGTGGCTCACAATGCAAATAGAGAAGCCGTTGACATAACGCTTCCATCGAAAGGTCCTTGGAAAGTACTAGTAGATGGTAAGCAAGCCGGAAGTAAAACACTTTATGTTGTCCATGATAATAAAATTAAAGTTCCTGCATTAAGTTCATTCGTTTTAAAAACTGAGAAACCGATTAAATAAATGCAAAAAGTGAAGTGAGGTTATTTTCACTTCGCTTTAAAAGTTAACTTAGTATAATTTCACATACTGTAATTATATTACAATTTAATAAACAAAAAGAGAAGAACTCACCAAGGTTCTTCTCTTTTTTTATGTGTAATTAGGGTTTCCATAAATGTAGATATGGATGGTGTAAATTAATGGATGAATAATTTACTCTTAAAATTATAACAGAACAAATAAAGCATTTTATATGTAATATTGCATAAGAAGGATAAATAACAATAATTTCTGGTGAATAAGTAGCGCTTTTCCATATGGCGAGTTTATTTCAGAGTTACTTCCTAAATTCTATATCAGTTTCCAATCATGTAAGGTTAAGGGTGAAAACAGAAGAAAGGAAGGTTTAAAAGTGAGCTTAGTATAAAATGAAACATTGCAAGTATAAGATTCCGTACTTAGTAATTTCTCGCTTTAAGGCATCGCATTGGGAAAGTGTGGGGAGTTCAATCGATTCTGAATAAAATTGATAGTATCAGTTGCAATTTTTTTACGTTTAAGAACAATCCCAGCATGTCCACATGTATAAATATATCTTGTAGGTCTTTCCCAGGATTCCCACAAATAGTCCGTATCCTCAGGATGCACATATAGATCGTGCTTGCCTGAAATTAATAAAATATTTTCTTTTTTCACTTTTGGTAATGCTTGACTCGGTTCAGTGATTTTCCAATAATTTATTAAATCATCATACGTTACACCATGATGTTCCAAGTCTTCTCTAATAAATTTACCTGGATTTGTCTTCCAAATCGAATAAGAAAGTCGATTCGCGTAGAAAATGGATGCTAATACATCAATCTCTGGTTCAACAAGAGATGTTAAGTTGGTAATAACCCCACCTAAACTGACTCCTATTAAAATCAAGGGGCCATTTTTATTTGCTTTAATCCATTTAATCAAAGCTCGTAAATCAGCTACTGCTTGTCTAGTGGCTTGTAAAGTTCGTTCAATATCGGCACTTACCATGTACTCTCCACTGAATAAGGAATGGTTGGGCTTTCTTTCAAAATGATAGGGTAGAGTGAAATAATACATATTCCACTTCAAGTTGGTCATATGGTCGTGAAATATTTTTTTTACACGTTCGTTAGAATCCATTCTCCAACCATGAACAAAGATGACATGAGGTGCATCTTCATTTTTATGTAAAAATAATTCCCCTGTTACAGAGTCGTTGCGTGAATCACCAGATTGAACCGAGCTTTTATATTTGAACTGTCCAACCATGTATTCTTTTTCCTGCTTTGCATGCTTAATGTTAAAATGAATATCAGATGGTTGTACTTTATAAAAAAATTCTATGTCCTTTATATCTAGTGAGGTGTTAGAAAGAGAAGTATACTGAAACTCGACACTTCTTTTTTTGTGCAAATCATACAAGGCGTATCGATCAATGAGTTTTGAAAAAATCAAATTAACCTCCTCCAAAATACATATTGTTTAAACTATGGACAGAATTTATATTTTATTTATACTGTAAATTAATTATAAAATATTAAAAGGATTATTGATTATTCATCATGAATAATCAATAATGTATTTCTAGAAGAATACCAATGTATCAAATATTCTCTTTTCCTAATATTAGGTGCTTGAATTATAAAAACAGGTGATAAATTTGTATATTATATTATAAAGCTAGCAAAAAAATAAAACCATAAATAATTTACACTAAAATCTAAAAAGTAAGTTCATATTCTCATTAATATAAGAGAACATGAACATGCTTATTTTCGTATCAAAAGGTATAATATAAGGTTATACTTATTTTGAGTTTTAATTAAGTTATTATCTTTATAAAATTTCCCGCCTCTGAAAAAGACCACACAGTTTACCCTGGTGGTCTTTTTTCTTGCTTTATTTATATTCCTCTACCAAATTCCACCCTCGTTAATTACAAATAATTTCTGTGCTACAATACGTTGTTCGTAATTAAAAGAAGTGTTTTCATAAAAAGATGATATGTATATATTAAAATATTGGATGATCGCTGATTTTTCCTTTCCAGGTCTAGGAAAAAAATCGAGTTGAAAAAAGATGAGCGAAAGTGTAAAATTACACTAAATGATACATAAGTTACTTTTTAAAGGAGGAGAGAAAGTGAATAAGGAGATTATAACTGAACTCATTTCAACGAAAATAAAGTTAATTCGTACTGAAAAAGGGTATACGCAGGATAAAATGGCTGAAGTTCTCGGCATTTCAAAGAAAACACTTGTTCAAATCGAGAAGGGAAGATCTAATATGGGTTGGACCAATACCGTTGCTATTTGTGCATTATTTAGGGATAGTGAGGTTTTACAGTCCACTCTAGGAGATGATCCGTTAGTAGTGATCGAAACAATAGCCCATAAAAGTATTAACAACTTCAAAGAAAAAACATTGGGAGGAAAAGTCTGGTGGAAACAAATTCAAGAAAAAGGGGACTTTCGCTTACAACAAAATCTGATTAGCAAGCATTATCGTATTTTAGACAAACATGATTACCGTTGGTTTAATTCGTTTGATTTAGAAAAAGCACTAGATCAACTTGATAAATTAACAGGGAATCCAGAAAATTAAATAATTTCTTAAGACTGAAGAAATAGGGATATATACCTATATTAGACTGGTTCTCCTTTTCTTTGGGCTTACAGTAATGATTACACATAGAATAAATTTATTACTCAATTAATTTGCTGTACGTTGGAATGTGTGGAAACACCACTCATGTTCTTAAACGGACTATGTTATGCAATTAAAAAGTCCTATTGTTCCTATGAAGTAGGATGTATGGCTTTTTTCTATTATTATGTATCATCTTACAATTGTTGAAATACAACTTATCAACTAGGAGAAAATTATATATGATCATCTTGAGCTTTCTTTGGATTTACTTTATGCCCATTTTCTGGTTATGTGGATTTATTGGTGGGATTTATTTAATTATTGCAGGGATTGAAAACCGTAAATTACTCGTAAGTGTAATGGGATTACTTAGTCTTTCCCTTGTCGTACTACCTTTTGTGTGTTGGGGTATGGGGATTGATGCAGAATATCTTCTTTCACCCGTTCCATACTTTACCCTATTCCCTTTAAGTGGGTTATTGGCAGGATTCAATGGACTACAAGCAAAAATTAAGAGCATACGCAATATAGGATTTATTATTTTTATTACTGGAATATTAGGGGCTTTTTTTTATTATTTAATGTCTGTACCTGATTCAGTTTATATCTATTAGTTATTTTGGTTACGAAAACTCAATAAGTGTTTTTCAAACTATGAAACTATATTATTAATAAGTTAAGGAATCTATTTAAAATGAAAATAATAAAAAAGATGTTAAAAAGTTATACATTTTTATATTTAGTAATCGGTTTATTACCCTGTGATTTTCGCATAAAAAGAACAAAAATAACATATAGCGTGCTGTTTAGTTTATTGCTATTAACATCATGTGATATATCAAATGAAGAAATTGAACAAAAAGCACAAAATTATACAAAATCGGAGTATGGTTTTTCTGTTAAACTAAACCAAATTGAAATACCTGACCAAAGTAAGGATTTTTCAGGCCCAGACACACGAATAGCTTCTGTACAGCAAGTAGATGAACCATATTTACAATTCCAATTATATTTCGATGGACGAATCTCTCCAAAAGTAAATAATGATAACTATAAAATAAAAAAAGAAGCGAATGATTTACAAGAAAGATTCAATACATATTATGAAGAAGAAGGGAGTAATACTATACTTACTTTCGATCAAATGCAGACAGGGGATACTGTTTTCGATAAGAAGGCTGAGAAAGAAATAGCGAAGAAACATTCGAAGCATTATGTTACGGCAGTTTTCAGAAGTAATATCTTTTTGGATTTAAACAACTTTGCACATATGGAAAAAGTAGCGGATCTTGCAAGAAGTATTCAGGAATTTAATAAAACAATTGAAAATCATAAGAGTAGTGTGGAAGACATAACGATTCAGCTGCCAAATGCTAATAAGAGTTTATTACAAAATATTGCAGTAGATTATGTATTAACGGCTGAAGAAGCAAAAAAGACCTTTGAGAAAAAGGATGATTATATGAAAGCTTTACAGCTTACAAAGTGAAGTAGGAAATCATTTCGATTTCCTTTTTTATATTCTATTCATATACAAGGAGATCATTGATAAATGAATTGGGTTTTTATATCTCAAAAGGTACACCTTTTGAAGTGGCGTAATTTATATGAAAGACAATGTGTCAATTTGTATATCTAATACAGTGATAGTTACCATAATTTTCGAAGCCTATAGTTAATTAACCTTACAATATACGTCTTTTTGGTATATAAATAACAATATTCATTAAAGAAAAAGTTTTAATCCTTCATGAGAATCTTTAAAACCTAATTTCTTATAAAATTGCAAAGCTTCTTGTCGTTCTTTATCTGTTGTTAGCTGTACTAAATGACATCCTCGTAATGTAGCACGTTGAATAGCCCATTTAATAAGTTTAGTTCCTATACCTTTACCACGTTTTGATGAGGCTGTTCGTACACCCTCAATTGTAGCTCTCCAACCCCCTTGACGTGCAATGTAAGGCGTAAATGTAATTTGTTGAACACCAACAATCTCCGTCCCATCACACGCTACAATTAACTCGTTATTTGGATCACAATCAATAGCGTGAAATGCTCTTATATAACTATCAGGGAGTGGTGTTTCATAGCGCTCTCTTTTATTTCCTAAAACATCATCAGCAAGCATTTTTACAATAGCATCTAAATCATCTGCCGTAGCAATCCTAAATGTTATAGTTTCTATCACTATCAAAAAACCTCCTTAATGTATGCACTTGTTACTTTTATTTTACTTGTTTAAATACAATAGGTTAAATTATAAAATATTATGAGTCTCTATAACTTTTTCTTATAGATAACATAAAAGCCTAACTTATAAAATTATAGGTTAGGCTTTTTAACACAATATTATTATTAAAAATCCAACCAACTTCAATAAACCTCCATATTCATTAATGGATTTTTATATTTAACAAACACAGATATAACCATTCAAATAGGGTGCTTTTTATTTGTTGTATAGCAATTACATAATAAGCATAGATTTGTATGCTCTCATTCAATGAATCTTAACTCTATGTATGTGGACTACCTCCTTACCAATATTCAAAAACGATTGCGTTTTTGAATTTGTGTTCCGGTTTTTCTTGACCAGGTCAATAACTAACTACACATAAACTCCTTATATCTCTAGATAAACTACCGATTAGCTCCATATAGACTCTAGATAACCTATATAGAATACAAGTTATCAAGGAGGTAAGAAAAAATGAATTTTATGAAACGCGCAATTCTCAGTATGAAAAAAAGAGTAGGAACATCATTAATTTTGATGGCAGTCTTCCTGATTGTTACAAATTTAGTGTTGGCAGGATTTACAATCCAAAATGCATCAAAAAAAGCTGCGGATGCAGCAAGAAAAAAACTAGGTGCAGATGTTACTTTAGGTCTTGATTTTGACAAATTAGGTCAACAAGCTAGGGAAACTGGCGAGATGCCTAAGCCGCCGAAGCTCAACACAAAAGAAGCAGACCAATTAGCGAAGTCCAAGCATGTAAAAGACTATAATTATATAACCAATAATTTCGGAATTGCGGATGGGTTTAAATTAGTAGGAGCTTCAGAAGGAGAAGGAAAAGGAAAAGGTAACGTTGCAATGGTGGGAGGATCAGGTTCAGGTTCAGAAATAGATATGAATTCTTCTCTTATGATAGAAGGAGTTCGCAAGACTTTATTACAAGAAAGTTTTAAAAATGGAAAAAGTAAAATCGTTGATGGAAAACCAATTACAGAACAGATGAAAGATCAGAATGTAGCTTTAATGGAAAAACGATTAGCGGAACAAAACAATTTGAAAGTAGGAGATAAAGTTAAAGTTCAATCAGGGGATAAGAAGGAAACTCTTGAAGTTGAAATTATCGGTATTTACGAAACGAATGAGCAACCAATGGGTCAAAATCCCCCTCCTATGATGAATCCAGCTAATAAACTATATATGCCTTACTCTACTTTGAAAAAATTAGAAACAGATGAAGGTATGAGTAGTAGTATTCAAGTTGTGTACTTATTGAAGGATCCACAAGACATTGATGCATTTAAAAAAGAAGCAAAAAAATCTGATATTGATTTTAATTATTTTAAGTTAGATGCACAAGATTCATTGTACAAACAAATGATTGGTCCTATCGAAAATATCGCTTCTACGTCTCAAATGATTATCTATATGGTATCTATTGCAGGTGCGATTATCTTAGGATTAATCATTATGTTATCGATTAAAGCACGTCGTAAGGAAATGGGGATTTTATTGTCCATTGGAGAGAAAAAATGGAAACTGATGGCGCAGTTCGTAGTAGAAGTAGTATGTATTGCTATTTTAGCGTTAGGATTATCATTAACAACAGGGGCTAAAGTTTCTCAATTCGTAGGGGATAACTTACTTTCGGGTGAAATTGCTACAGCAAGCGAAGAAAAAGACAATTCACAAAATGGTAGTGTAATGATGGTTGGAGCTGGTGGTACTCCACAAAACCAAAACGAAGAGCCAATTGATAAGATTGATGTAAGTGTAACGGGAGAGGATGTAGGAAAAATGGGGGGAATTGGACTAGCTATTGCTATATTAGCAACGCTTCTTCCAGCATTATCTATTCTACGCTTAAATCCAAAACAAATTCTATTAAAAGATGAATAAGGAGGCTCGATATGGAGACGATTTTACAATTTAAAAACTTAGATTATTATTATGAAAGTAACGGGAAAAAAGTAACGATACTAGATAATGTTAATTTTTCTTTTCAAAAAGGGCATTTTTACACGATTTTAGGGCCCTCTGGATCTGGCAAAACCACAACTCTTAGCTTAGGTTGTGGGCTGGACATACCTAAAAACGGTTATGTACTATATAATGGCAAGGATATTCGAAAAATTGGTTTGGATCGATACCGTAATCAAAATGTATCCGTGATTTTCCAATCGTATAATTTGATTACCTATATGACTGCTCTTCAGAATGTACTAACGGCAATGGAAATTACAGGTGTGAAGGTACAAAATAAAAAAGCAAGAGCATTAGAATTATTAGAGAAGGTAGGACTCACAGAAGTAGAAGCGAAACGAAATGTCTTGCAACTAAGTGGTGGACAACAACAACGTGTAGCAATTGCTCGAGCACTATCTTGCAATGTCGATTTATTGATTGCTGATGAACCAACAGGAAACCTTGATGGAGAAACAGCAAATGAAATTATTGAGTTGTTTCAGGAGCTCGCTCATCAAGAGGATAAATGTGTAATTGTAGTTACGCATTCACAAGAAGTTGCAAAAAAATCGGATCGAGCAGTTTATTTAAGGAAAAAGAAGTTAGTGATAAACGAAATTAATAATACCTAATATAAAAACCATGGTTATTTAATTCACATAATTTTCAAAAATGAACCCCTTCAAATCTTTATATTTGCTATATAATAAAGCCAAGCCATAATCAAAATGGTCTCCCTGCAATGAATGTTGAGATAGTTTGTTGTTTCCTTTTTAATAATATTTAAAAAAGAACTTGTAGGATTTTCTACAGGTTCTTTTTGTTATGATCGGTTAACTATATCATTGAGGAATTACATATAAAAAACGGGCCATTACCTAGATGTATGATCTAAATACTGTCCCGTTTTAACCGTTTATTTATATAGCTATTGAAGAATTAAACCTACAATCATAATTAAACTAAATAATATCATCCAAGCAAAAGCACAATAGCCGAAAATTCTAATCCATTTTGGTAATTGATCCATGTTAACTTTATTTGTGGGAACTCCTTGCATAGAAAACATCATTTTTTGATCTCTATCCCTATTATTTTGTTGTTCATACATAATATCATCACCTTTCTAAAACTATTGTATTTATAGTATATCAGTCTGAAGATAATCATGTACAGAATATTCGACAAAATAAAAAGCGATTCGACAATTGTAGTGGATATAAGAAATTCAGGTAATGTACCTCTCAAAAAAGTTGGTAAGAACTTCTTTCTACTTATATCAATGGAAATTATGAAGGTGGATGGAGGACTTTATTTTTAATGTGTAATCGGTTTTTCAGTACAGCATACTATATTTCAAAAAACTAAAATTCAATTACTCAAAAGCTATGTATTCTAAAGTAGATGCTCATTAAAAACATAGTAAACCTTTACCAAGAGATGATTTTAATTGGGTATTGAACAATTGTGGGTAAATACACCAAGGGAAGGGCTAACTTACATCTTATGTAATAGATATTATAAGTAAGGGCGTTTGATTTCCCGTAGCTCTAAGCACTAACCATTTGGAATAAAGATGTAATGTATCAGTTATACTATGTAATGTTTCTTCATTACAAAATATGGTGGTAAGTATGACAAAGCAAACAATTACTTTATTTCAAGTTTCTATGATACTCATTGGTAGTATTGGGATAATTAATCATGTCATTATGATTCCTATGTTATTAGATACCTCGGGTAGAGATTCGTGGATCTCTATCCTATTAGTAAGCGTTATATACTTGATTTGGATTTCATTAATATTCATCATATATATAAACATAAAAAATGAACATTTATTTTTGTGGTTAAAAAATAATTTTGGGAAATTCAGTGTATATCCAATCATATTCATAGTTGTACTTTATTTAATAACAATTGGTGTCGTTGCACTAAAAGAAACATTAACCTTTTTCTCTTTTTATTTACCAGAAACACCTCACTTTGTATTAGGAATACTTTTTTCAATGATTTGTCTCTATAATGCTACAAGAGGAATTCAATCTATTGCACTTACAACAGGTGTTTTGTTACCTATTGTATTTCTACTTGGCTTTTTTGTCATGTTTGCAAATGTTCCACATAAAGATTATTCTTTACTTCAGCCAATGATGGAAAATGGAATGAATCCAGTATTTAGAGGGATGGTTTATCCTGCAGCAGGATTTCTAGAGTTAATTTTTATTCTTTTTTTACAACATCACATTTGTTCAAAAATCAAATTATATCAACTGATTGCCTTGGGTATTGTTATTATTGGTATCACAATAGGCCCAGTTATGGCAGCAATTATAGAATTTGGTCCTTTCGTAGCAGCAAACCAACGATATCCAGCATTTGAAGAATGGAGACTTGTGTCAATAGGAAGGTACATTGAAAATTTAGACTTTCTCTCCGTGTATCAGTGGCTTGTAGGGATCTTTATTCGTCTATCACTTGTTGTTTTTCTTATTCCAGATTTGTTATCAATTACAAATCAAAAAACGAGAAATGGGGTTATGTTTGTAATCCTTTCATGTATTGTAGTAATAAGTATACTACCTATCAGTGACTCTAGTTTCTATTGGTTTGTATCTCAAATTGTTTTACCAGTTTCAGCATTAGGGCTATTTTTATTTTCTATCTTACTGATAGTGTTTGTATGGGTTGCTAAATATAAGAAAAGTTCTTGAAAAAATATGAGAATGTATTTTATATAAGGTTGCTGAGTTTGAAGGAGACAACGTAGATGAACAAACGAGTAGAATTAAACGAGAAGATAATATTAGAGTGGTTTGAGGGATGCAACGATGTAAAAGTAATAAAGCGTGAATTCGATGAGAAAGAAAAAACGAGGTCAGTATTGTTTATGTATTGTCAAAACTTAATTGACAATACAAAATTAAAACAAGCCACATCATCCCATGTTTGCAAAGAGCTTTCAAGTAATTCGATAGAAGAGTTTAACCTCTCAACATTAATTCCCCAGTTATCAGTACAGAAATTAGATATGGTAAATTCGAATGAAACTATCTCTCAGATTATATTTGAAGGAAACCTCCTTATTATTTTTGAAGAATCTAAACAAGGATATATAGTTGATATTGCCCAAATACCTACAAGATCAGTTGAACAAACAAATACAGAGATGACCATTCGGGGTGCACGTGATGGATTTGTTGAAGAGTTAAACACAAACATAGGATTAATTAGAAAAAGACTAAAAACGAGTTCTCTTAGTTATGAAGAATTTATTATTGGAGAAAGAACACAAACTAAAGTAGCACTCATGTATTTAAAAGATATCGCATCTCAAGATATCATTAATCAAGTTCGATTAAAATTAAGACAAATTAAAATAGATGGAGTTGTTTCAAGTGCACAAATTGAAGAGTTAATCACAAACAATCAATTTAGTGTATTTCCTTTAGTTGAATATACAGGGCGCCCTGATTATGCTGTGAATTGTTTGCTATATGGGCGTTTTATTTTATTAGTTGAAGGGTCACCAACAGCGACAATTGCACCAGTTACATTTCCTTTTTTTGTGAATACATCGGAAGATCAAGATTTTTTCTATATATTCGGTAGCTTTGTACGACTTGTAAGTCTTTTGGGGATAGCAATTTCTATATTTCTTCCAGGAATTTGGATAGCACTAATTACATATCATCCAGATCAAATTCCCTATACGTTGCTAGCTACATTAAGCTTATCAAGAGAAGGGATTCCTTTTCCAGCTCCTTTAGAAGGGCTAATTATGATGACATTATTTGAAATTTTGAGGCAAGCAGGATTACGTGTTCCTGCCGTATTTGGTCAAACATTATCTGTTGTAGGGGGATTAATTATTGGACAAGCCGCTATTAGTGCAGGAATTGTTTCAGCATCTATGGTCATTATAATAGCAATCTCGGTTGTTTCGACATTTGCTTTAACTAATCAGTCAGTAACAGGAATAATAAGTATATTGCGGTATGTAGTATTCTTAGTATCTTCTTTATTAGGCATAGTAGGATTTATCTTTTGTGTCCTTGTGATGGTGATACACGTAGTAAATTTACGCTCTTTTGGAGTTCCATTCTTTACACCATATTCACCCCCTGTGTTTAAAAGTATGCTAGCAGCCACATTTAGACTTCCTTTCACGTATATGAAAAAAAGACCTAAAGAATTGCATACGCAAGATAATACAAGGAAAAGAGAGAGTACCGATGAAGAAAAATAAAAGAATAGTTATATTTCTTTTTATGATGTGTACGTTTCTAACAGGGTGTTGGGATCAAAGAGAGTTGCATCACGTTTTGTATATAAATAGTCTAGGTATCGATTTTAAAGATAATAACTATATCATCCGTCCGCAATTTATTAATTTTTCTAACATAGCTAAACAAGAAGGGAGCACTACCCGTAATTATAGTCAGGCCTATATTGGAAAGGGAAAAGGCCCCATTTTAGATGAGGCAGCATTTGATTTTTATAAGGGTGCTCAACAAGAAATCTCATGGGAGCATCTCAAAACAATTGTTGTAACAGAGAGATTTCTAAAACATGGTGACTTAAATCAATTTAATGATTTTTTTTCTCGGTTTTTTCAATTTCGAGATACTATGTGGATATTTGGAACTAAGGAGCCTTTAGAAAATATATTAGCGAACAATAATATATTAAATATTTCTCAATTATATACAATCATTAATTTACCAAAAGAGATAACCAAGCAATATACAATAATAGATCCTTTACCTTTATATAAATTCCAAAGAAATTATTATGAACCTGGGATGACAACTCGCATTCCATTCTTAGCTACGACTAAAACATATTGGAAAAAAGGACATACATCATTTCCAATGTTAAAATTTAGTGGTTATGGTTTTATAAACGATAAATCCTATATAAATCATTTAAACAGCCATGATATTGCTGGGGTTCGATGGACGGATGAAAATACCAAACGAGCTCCATTACTATTAAAATTTAACAAGAAAATCATTGGACATATAGTATTAAAAAATCCAAAGATAGATACAAAGCATTTTATTAAAAATGGAAAGTTATGTATGCTTATGAACATCCATTTCGATGCTGATATTTTTCAATTAATAAATTCTATGCCTGTAAATGATATTAAAAAAATTGCAGAGGACCAAGTTGAAAAAGAAATTAAAAAAACGTACCGAAAAGGAATCGAAAGAGGGATTGACACGTATCAGTTATCACATTCCTTATATCGGCAGAATTCTAAATTGTGGAAACATTATAAAAAAGAGGGGGGAATATCCCTTCAAAATAAAGAATTAGATTTAAATGTCTCGATTAATATAGCTACAAATGGAAAATCTAAAAATATGCGTAATATGATTGAGCATTAGAATGGTTGATGATGAAAGGAAACGTAAAATATTAATTCTAAATAGGAGATTCGAACTTGAAAGACCACTACGATGTGGCGTCGTCTTCTTTAGGAATGGGATGAGAGTTCGATTAGGAGAAGAGGGAGGCTTTTGCCTCCTTCTTTGCCTGAAAACACGCTTACATTTCTTAGCGTTTAGATAAGTACAAGTATTTAAAACTATATGTACCGTAAAGTAGGAGCAGCTTAAATTCATTGCTATGATTTATTCGTTACTTTTAAAGCGTCTAACACTATTTTAGTTGCATTTGCAATAAGTTTATCATCGTATTTCGCATCTTCTTTCGCATGATTAGAAAGTATCGCAAGAATAATTGGCTTTTTATTTGGTGGCCAAATGATTGCAATATCATTCCTTGTTCCATAAGACCCAGAGCCGGTCTTATCGGCTACTTCCCATTCTCCTGGAACTCCAGCACGAATTAAGTTGTCCCCCGTAGTATTTCTTTTCATCAAATCTATTAAAAAGTTCCGTTTCTCAATGGAAAGTATATCGCCTAGCGCGTATGCTTGAAGACTAGTAGCTAATGCCTTTGGGGTACTAGTATCACGAGTGTCTCCTGGCTGCACTTCGTTTAATTCTGGTTCAAAACGTTCAGGATTTGTGACAGTATCTCCTATTTCTCTCAGTGATTTTTTGAATTCACTTGGCCCACCTAATTGTTTAAGAATAAGATTTTGTGCAGTATTATCACTATATCGAATGGAAGCATCCGCAAGCTCTTTCAGAGTCATACCTGTATCTACATATTTTTCAGTAATTGGATTGTAATTCACAAGATCTTTGCTAGTATACTTAATTCTTTGATCTAAATCTTTTATTGATTTCTTTTGTAACAGTGCTCCTACAGCAAGGGCTTTGTGGGTAGATGCGTATGCAAACCGTTCATCTGAACGATAAGTAACGGTTTGATTCGTACCTGTGTCCAATGCATAAATACCAAGCTTAGCATCATAATCTTTTTCAAGCTTAACAAAAGATTGATTACTTATATGTTCTTGTGTGGTTTGTTTAGGGGATTCGGATTGAATATTACTATTGGAACAGCCTATAAGCGTTACACATGAAAGTAATACTACAGGGAGCATCTTTTTATAATGTGCAATGTGAAAAAACTTCTTTGAAACTATCATAAATTTTCAACCTCTTTCAAGAATATATGGATTTTGTATAGGTATTTTACATACCTATACAATTAACAAATGCACAGGATAGCACTCCTCTTGTATTTCTTGCATTACAAAATGAGAGGACTACCAAGAACACCTTTTTTATACGTAATAGACAATCTAAGTAACACATTTGTTCCATTTATGATTAAGATTTTGAATATATCCATTAATTTTATTTATAAGAATCACAAAATCCACCTTTTTTGCACGCCACTTAATTTAATGTGGATTTAGATTGAGTTTATCTCGTAATGGGAATTTCAATTGGATTGCGCATATATAACAACCTCGTTTCGGACAGAATAAGTAATAACAACTACTGATTTCATTTTAAGTGAGGTGTTATACGATACATACGACAAAACAAAAAAGACTTGTGGTGCAAAGTATAACTACATTTAGTCTACTAATAACGACTATCTTTACACCCATGCTTATTTACATTGTTTATGGATTACAGATTTCGAAAGGCTTTGAGGGATACTGGCCATCAATCTTGTTTTATACAACTTATATGACGGGTGTGTTTATCTGGATACCTATTGTGAATAAGGCTGGGATTCACCGCTCCTTATATTGGACTGTTTCTATTCTGATAGTATCATTACTTAGTGTTACTTTCTTTGGATGGAGTTCAAGATGGCTAGAAATAAGTGCGTTATTTTCTGGTTTTGCAGTTAGTACAATTTCTACCATGACGAGTACTTTATTGTTTCTACATGTGGAAGGCGGGGGAAAGGTTTATAATAAAAATCAACAAGCGATTATTATTGGTATCGTTTTTCTTTTACTAATAATCGTATTGTTAGCGATTAGTTTTTTATCGCCGCCGCTGATAACATGCATATATGGGATTTGTTTAATCAGTATCCTTTTTGCTATAAAAAAAATGCCGAGAACAGAGTTAGCCAAAGGGCTTTTACCTATCTCCATCGTATCGGTTGTAGGAAAGTTTCTTTTTGTCTCAATGCTTATTCTTTTGATTCGAACAAGTCGTAACATAAATAATGAACAATATATTTTTTATTTTTTTCTACTTTCTATAGCGCTTATTTGTTTCATGTTTTTGAGTTTGTTGAAAGGAAAGTTCTTTCATAAACTTTCATCTTCTTTACCAATTCGATTAAAGGCAGAATCATTTTTACTTGGATTAGGAAATGGATATTTATTTTTGATGGGTATTTTTTATAGTTTTACTTTCTATAACATGTTAACCTGTATTTTCATTGTAGTTGGCCCATACCTATTAGGGATTTTGATGTCCATATTTTTAGATATCAAAGCTGCTAAGAAAGTTAATCCAATCCATTTGTTTTTATTATGTACTTTAATCATGATATTTGGGTTTTATTCTCCACTATTTATAGTCCTTAGCGTTACATTTGGGAGCTATGCCATTAATAGTATTTCTTCTCAAAATAATATGAAAGTATATATGGTGAATGCTACACATAGAGAGCTTTCTTTACTCATTTACACAACATGGAGAAATATGGGGAATATATTTTTACAATTTTTTATATTGATTGTGATTGTGGGAGTAGGGGTCTTTTACGATGTCGAATGGTCGCAACTTTTCCAAACAATTGTTGGGAAGGGTCAAATGCAGATTGAAGGGTTATCCGTACAACGATTGATGTTTATGTTAGCAATTTGCTGTTGGCTTGGCATGGTGGGCTTAGGTATGTGGATTGGTAAAAAAGCTAATCCCAATATTGCTTAAAAAGTAACAATACTAAAACTACAAAAAACAAAGAAACTCGTCCTACTAAGAGGGGAGTTTCTTTGTTTTTTGTTTAGATAATGGAATGTTCATGCAAAATTGTACACTATGTTCCATATTTTTTATAGAATATTTTATATTTAGCGTTTCAAGAATTTGTTTAACAATATATAAACCTAAACCACTTCCTCCAGTATTTCGATTCCTTGATTTTTCAATTCGATAAAATGGTTTGAAAATTTGTTGTATATCTTCTTCTTTAATATTGACACCTGTATTCATAATTTGCATTTTGATTTGACCTTGTTCAGAATCCTCACTTAACTTTATATAGACTTTTTCATTATGTGGTGAATACATAACCGCATTATGGATAATATTTTTACATGCTTTTTCAAAAAGAACACGATCTGTATAAACAGAAAGATCAGAATCAATTTCTGTTATTATTTGGATGGTTTTTTGAGAGGCAAAAAATTCGAGATCTTTTGTGATTGTACCTATTAACTTTGAAAGATTAACTTCTTCTACTTTTAGTTTAAAGGTGTGTTGTTCTAGTTTCGACACGCTTAAAATTTCACGAACTAATTGTTCCATACTTTCAATAATTTGATGATTTTTCTTTAAATATTGATCACGATTTTGATAAGGGCCAATATTGTATATCATCCCTTCTAAGTATCCTTTCATTACAGTAAGAGGAGTCTTTAATTCATGTGCTACAATCGCAAAAAACTCTCTGCGTTTTGTTTCTATTTCTCGTTCTTTTTCAATATCATTTTTTAATTGTTGATTTGCTTTTTTTAAATCAAACATAGCTTGTTGTAAGTTAATAGACATGTCATTCAAACTATTAGATAATTCCCCCAACTCATCTGTAGAGCGAACCTCAATTTTTTCGGAGAAATCTAAATTTGCCAACTTTTGTGCACCCTCATTAATATAAATAAGTGGTTTTGTAATAAACCTGGAATAGAAATAAGCACTCCCTACACCAATTACGAGTACAATGATACTAATATAGGGGAGAAAGCGTACTAAAACCCGGGAAGCTTCATCAATTGGTTGAAATGTAGCAAAGACTATAAGCGTTAAACTACCATCTTGGAATTGAATTGGTTTCGTAACGTTATATGAATTGCTAAGGGTACCTGCATTCTCGAACCGTGTCGCTCTAGTAACTACTGTTGTTTGCGAACCGCTTTGAGTAAAAGAAAATGAAGGAGAGTATTTAATTATTCCCTCATTATTTTGAAGATAAAGCATCGCATTATTTTTTTTGGCATATTCATCAAAAAGTGGTTTCGCATCTTGAAACGTAAGATCTTTAGACTTATCAATGATTTCTTTTATCCCTGTTTGAAGTTGATCTGTTTTGTATTGCTCATAAAACGTAGGGAGAAAGAAGTATAAAGTTAAATAAATCAATACTGCAAAGGATAACAAAATGAGAGAGGTAGTCATAAAGAGTTTATAAGTAATTTGCTTCATCTTCATGATTTTCACAATACTATTCATCAATTTTATAACCAATACCCTTTATTGTTTTAATGTAAGGGATAGCTAACTTTTTACGTAGGTTTTTAATATGTGTATCAATTATTCGTGTTTCTCCAAAATAATCGTACCCCCAAACTTTTTCTACGATATTTTCTCTTGTGAGTACTTTTCTCTCATTTTGAAATAGTAGTTGTAGAATTTCAAACTCTTTTGTCGTTAATAAAATTTCAACTTCATTTACATATACTTTATATGCATCAACATCGACACGCACTTCTTTAAAAACTAAATGATTATTTACATTTTTATCATAACTTCTTCTCAGTACAGCTTCGACTCGTCTAATCAAAACATGAAACGAAAAGGGTTTTGTTATATAATCATCGATTCCAAGATCGAACCCTTTCATTTGATCTTCCTCTTCTTCCAACGCAGTTAGCATAATAATTGGTACATTTGACTGGCCTCGAATCATCTTAGATACTTCAAATCCATTAAGATTGGGCATCATTACATCTAGAAGAATTAAATCAAAGGATTGCTTATTAAATTGTGTCATACCCTCTAATCCATCTGATGCGACTACAACTGTATACTGTTGTGTCATTAAAAATTGTTTAATTAATTCCTGAATTTCTTGATCGTCTTCTACCACGAGAATATGATAGTTTTTCATAATATCACCTCTGGTAGTCATTATAGCCTTACTATCTGGAGTTTATGTGGAGATAAATTAGGAGATTTCACAAGACGGTTATTGTGTTAGCTTCACGTTCAATAAGATGAACGATTAATATTTAAGAAAAAATAATGTATAATAATGTAAATTGGGTGTGATTTCTTAAATTGTATGAAAATATACTTTTACTTCTTTACCAAGAGGAGAAAAGGAAATGAATTTCAATATAAAAGAAGCTACTGTAATTCTAGAGCGTGTGCCACAAACTTTGGAGTTTTTTTTATCTAGTTTATCCGGCGAATGGCTACATTGTAATGAAGAGGAAGGAACTTGAAATACATTCGAAGTAGTTAATCATTTAATTGATCCGGAGAAAAACAACTGGATTCTAAGGCTAGAATTAATTCTCAGGGATGGTGAAAATAAATCCTTTACTCTGTTTGATTGTTATTCTCACATAAATAACAACTCTCTTGGTAAACCAAAAGTTTAAAGGTATGAATTAGGGATTATTTATATAATGCGAGAAAGGTTGTGAAATGATTTGAGGGGTTATAAAGCAATGCTATTTGATTTAGATGATACGTTACTTGATAGGGATAAGGCAGTAGATAAACTGTTTTCCATTATTTTAGAGGAGTTTTATGGGGATGTTGAACAACATGCAGTAAAAAACGAAATGCTACAGAAATTCAAGGAATATGATAAAAAAAGCTATGGTCATAGTGATAAAGTAAAGGTTTTGGAATCGTATTTTAATGAATTCCCACCGAAATATAGATTACCACGCAATTGCATTCAAGACTTTTGGAATAATAATTTTCCAAACTGTTTTTCTATAAACCAAAAAACTATTAATATCATAAATACTATAAAGTCACATATTAAAGTTGGAATTATAACAAATGGCTCAACTCAGAGGCAAAAAGCAAAAATAATTAACACGAATTTGAATCATTATTTTGATACAATCATTATTTCTGAAGAAGCGGGGTTTAGTAAACCTGACAAACGCATATTTGAATTAGCATTAAATAAGCTAAATGTACAATCAGAAGATGTACTATTTGTTGGAGATGACTTAGAGAAGGATATTGCTGGTTGTCAAAATGCAAATATAAAGGGCATATGGTTCAATCCTAATATGATTAAGAATAATACCGACACTAAACCATATGCCGAGATTACTTCTTTTGATAATTTATTAAGTTATTGTGGAGAGATAAATTTTCAAAAATAGTAAAAAGATAGATTACCCTTAATTTCATTGACCGTATGAGAAGTCTTAAAACAATATTTATTTACGATGATATAGAGGATATTGAGCCAGGAGCAAATCATTTATGTGTGTTAATGAAAATCTACACAGCATGTTTAATATATACTTTATAAATTATAGAGGAGTGAGACTATGGAAATAAAGAAAGTAGTAATTGGCGGAATAAATATTGCCGTCGTCAGAAACGATAGAGTATTAATATCCGACGTTCAATCTGCATTAGATCTCATGGCAACAGTACAATATGAAGCGGATTCAAAGTGGATTGTTATCAATAAGTCATTAATAAGTGAAAGTTTCTTTGACTTAAAAACACGTCTTGCGGGTGATATTCTTCAAAAGTTTATTAATTACAGCGTAAAAATTGCTATCGTCGGGGATTTTTCTATGTACACTAGTAAAAGCTTAAAAGATTTCATTTATGAATGTAATAAAGGTAAGGATATTTTTTTCTTAGCAACTGAGCAACAATCAATTGAAAAGTTAAGCTCATTGAAATAAAGATATAAAATGTATTTCGAAAGAGGCATCCGTGATGGTGCCTCTTATTTGTATTTTTATATAAATATGTTTTTCAAATTTAAATTTTGTACCGGTACAGTAACTGCAAATGTACATTGTTACAATATCCCTTCAAATTTACAATCAGCATATATTATTTTAACTTATAACTTATTAAGGGGTGCTGAATATGACAAAGCTACAAGATCAACTTTTTACAAGATTAAACCTTGAAAAACGTACTGAAATAAAATTTGAAGAATTAAGTACAATACTCTTTGCATTTGCCCACACAATCCCGTTTGAGAATTTAGATGTAATAGCAAGTAATGCGAATACAATTTCTATGAAAAACTTACAAGAGAAAATTTTAACTAGTTCCCGCGGTGGGCTTTGTTATGAATTAAATACTCTTTTTTACTATTTTTTAAAAGATAGTGGTTATGATGTACAACTCGCACTAGGTACCGTATATAAAAATGATATAAACGCTTGGGCACTTGAAGATGGGCATATAACAATTATTTTAAATTACGAAAACGTAAGGTACTTAATTGATGTAGGTATTGCTTCATTAGTACCTCTTGTGCCAGTACCGTTTACTGGCGAACTTGTTTCTTCTAAAAACGGTTCGTATCGAGTAAGGCAAAAAGATACGAGTAAAGGAAACTATGTTCTAGAAAGAATAGATGTTGATGGAGAATGGAAAGTTTGTCATGCTTTTTATAAACATATTATTGATGAGACAGTAGTAAACGATGTTCAAAGAAGAGTGATAGAAGATGAGAAATCTATTTTCAATAAAGGACCTATTGCAGTAAAATTGACGGATTTCGGTCATATTTCTTTAACAAATACAAGTATAACTGAAATTAATTGTGGTCAAAAAACTAAGCGTGAAATTACAGAAGATCAATATAGAGAATTATTATATATTTTATTTGCTATTGAGTTGTGAATATAAAAATAGCCGGTTCTTATTCAGAATCGGCTATTTTTATTATTTTTGGTTTAAATGGTTTTCGTCTAATATGTTTCGGGAACTGTGGTATAGTTAATGTTTTTAACGTTTCCTCAGCTTCTTCATATGTATGAAAAACTGGCTCTTTTCCATTATCTCCTTGCAAAACTAGCCCTTCATCTCGGATTACATACGGCATAAAACCGCTCCTTATAGTAAAAAATTATGGTCTATTGAAACAGAATGATACGATTTCAAGTTTAATTTTCTTAATAGATATAATACACTAGAACAGTATAAAAAATATATAAAATGAATATTGAATGTAAAGGAAGATTATAATGTCAGTTATTGATAAATTGAAACTAAATAAGTATACAAATCTGGTCGTAATTAACGAACCAAGTGACTATGACATTTTCACGGGTAAAGAAACATCATTTTCAAAAGAACATGATGCTATTTTTATTTTTGTTAAAACACTTGATGAAATGGTGAAACAAACGAATTTTATTATTAGTAATGAAGAATTACTAATTGAAAAAGGTTACGTGTTTTTCGCATATCCGAAAAAAGGTAATGCTCGTTACAGTACGTTTATTCACCGTGATGAGATGTTTCCGGCATTAAACGTTGGAGATGATGGATATGTGGGGGAAAGCGAAATTAAATTTGCGCGAATGGTAAGTATGGATGATGTCTTTACAGTTGTAGGTTTAAAACGTGAAAAGAAAAAAGCGAAGAAAACACCTGCAGCGAGTCAATGTGTTGCTGATTATGCAGATCGTATTCAAGATGTTGAAGCATTATTGGCTAATCATCCAGCTGAACTTAAGTTTTATCAAAGTTTAACTCCTGGTTATCAAAAAGATTGGGCACGTAATTTATTTTCTGTGAAACAAGAAAAAACACGCGATAAACGTCTTGAGAAAATGATTGAAATCCTTTCACAAGGCTATAAAACAATTGAATTATTCCGTAAGAAGAAAAAATAATGATTAGGAACGTCACAATGATGCAACAATTAATTGCAAAGAGTACATTGAAAAGAGGATTCCTTTCAGTATACTAAAGTATGTTCTTATATTTAAATAATTAGCAAAAGAGAAAAGGTGTTTGAAATGAAATCGTATATTGTAGTTGGATCTGGAATTTTAGGGGCATCTACTGCCTATCATCTTGCTAAGGCTGGTGCGAAGGTTACTATTGTAGATCGTCAAGAGTTAGGTCAAGCAACTGACGCAGCAGCAGGTATTGTCTGTCCGTGGCTGTCGCAACGTCGTAATAAAGCATGGTATAAAATCGTTAAAGGCGGTGCACGTTACTATTCTTCGTTAATTCAGCAATTAGAAGAAGACGGTGAAACGGATACAGGTTACAACCGTGTAGGTGCAATTAGTTTACATACTGATGAGAAAAAACTAGATCAAATGGAAGAGCGAGCGTATAAACGCCGTGAAGATGCACCGGAGATTGGTGAAATCACTCGCTTATCAGCTGAAGAAACGAAAAAATTATTCCCACCATTATCTGAAGAATATAGTTCTGTTCATATTAGTGGCGCTGCACGAGTAAATGGAAGATTATTACGCAACGCATTAATAAGCGCTACGAAAAAGCATGGTGCAACTTTTATAAAAGGTGATGCAGTATTAGTCCGTGAAGGGAATCATATTACGGGCGTTAAAGTAAATGACGAAACAATTGTAGCGGAAAAGGTAATGGTAACTGCAGGCGCATGGGCGAACGAAATCTTGAACCCATTAGGAATTAATTTCTTAGTTACGTTCCAAAAAGGACAAATTGTTCATTTACAAATGAAAAATACAGCAACAGAAAATATGCCAGTTGTTATGCCACCGAATGATCAATATATTTTAACATTTGATAATGGCCATGTCGTAATTGGTGCAACGCATGAGAATGATACTGGTTTCGATCACCGTGTAACTGCAGGTGGTTTACATGAAGTGTTCCATAAAGCATTAACTGTAGCGCCTGGTTTAGAAGATGGTACAATGATTGAAACAAGAGTTGGCTTTAGACCGTTTACACCAGGGTTCTTACCTGTTATTGGGCCACTACCTAAGTTTGAAGGTATTCTCATTGCAAATGGATTAGGCGCTTCGGGTTTAACAGCGGGACCATACTTAGGATCTGAACTTGCTAAACTTGCATTAGGACAGCCAATTGAATTAGATTTAAATGATTATGACGTTGCTGGGGCAATGGAATAGTAATAAACAAAAAGATTAGGAGTGATTTCCTAATCTTTTTATTATGTTATTTGGGCGGTAGGAGTTCTTTTAAACAAGGGGTACCACCACATCGCTATCAAGCTAAGAAAATAAATAATCCACAAAACGAAAAATTTTTGCCTTTTATAGCAACGAAGAGCATTTTTATCGTTTGAGGCATTAGAGAAGAAAGGTTGATTCGTTCAATATAGAGGCGAATATCCTTTCTTTTTATAAATATCAGAAATATAAACAATAGCCTCAAAAACTGGAGGCTATTCAATTTCACAATCTATTATGAGCAATTACAATAGGTAAGCTCTTTAAAGTCTGTCCCATCGCTGAATCCCAATTAAAATTTTTTAAACCTAATTGGACTTACCATTAAGAGAGCGAGGATTAATGTAATCCATGCATTGCTATATGAAAACAATCCCATACCAGCCAATGGTAATCCAGCAGCTGGAATAGGTAATCCCTTAAAATATCCAATGGTTGGTTTTACACTAAATTTAGCTAATCTTAAAGCACCCATCGTTGGGAAAAGGATAAATGCCAAAGAAGTTAAAATAGATGGTGTTGCTATCGAATGAAATAAAAGTGCAGGAGCAACTCCAAAACTAACAATATCAGCTAAGGAATCCAATTGTATACCAAACTCACTGTTCACTTTTAATTTTCTCGCAATTCTTCCATCAAGGAGATCTAAAATAGCTGAAAAGAAAATAAAAATGGAGGCTACTTCCAAATAGTCACTCATATTCATGGTAATTGAAAAAACACCGCACAGTAAATTTCCAATCGTAAATAAATTGGGTACAGCTTTTACTATCTGATTGAACAAGGTTGTCCCCCCTAAGTTGATCAAACTTCACATTTATGTAGCATTTTCTATATATTCTTCCGTTATTCTTGAAAATATATGACCACTGTATGCTAAGTAACTTTCGACAAGAGAAAAGCCGATTTCCTGTACGTTATGTTGGTTTATAAACGTGTTTAATCAAAGCTAAGTCTATTACTGCTGATTTACCTAATTTTAAAAGCCCGTTTTTGAAAAAAAGAGTTATCAAAATAGGCTCTAAATATATTTTATAGAATCACTTTTTATAAAATATGTTTGATTATTTTCGGTACGCGTTGTTGAACATTAGCACCCGATAGTTAAAGTGCCGAGTAGTCAAGCATTTTCCTCCGGTTGGTGGATAAGACCAACCACTCCTGTTTTAAATGTATTGGTTTTTATAAGTTTAAGATTGATTTTGTCCGTAATTTCTTTAAATAAAGGTAGTCCACTGCCTAAGACTACAGGAAACATATTAATCCGATATTCATCAATCAAGTCAAGTAGTTTACGAAATTTTGCTTTTCCTCCAGAAAAGATTAGTTAGATATCTTAATTATATAGTGGAACAAAATCATTGTTTTATTAAGAAACATGTGCGTTCTATTTTGGGATTTAAGGCCTATAAAACAACATCTAACCTTAAAAGTTGCATCATATCTTCATATAGTCATAAAATTAATCTGTGGTCTAAAATACGTAAAGAGCTGCTGGAATGAATTACTGAGAATACGAAGAATAAAGGAGAGAAACGGAGTAAACACTAAAAAAATTAGATAAGGAAAATGGAGAGATGAATTAAATGTTAAAGATCATTAAACATTTAAAACCATTTGTTGCTTCCATCATTGCAGTTGTATGTCTTTTAACTGTGCAGGCAGTATGTGATCTATCACTGCCAGACTACATGTCTAACATTGTCAATGTAGGGATTCAACAAAAAGGTGTAGAAAATGCAGTACCTGAGGTTATTCGTAAAAGTGAACTGGATAAACTTACGCTCTTTATGAATGAAAATGAGAAGAAAAAAGTAGCTGACAACTATGTGCTTTTAGATAAGAACAACCTCTCTCAAAGTGAATTGAAAAATGACTTAAAAGATTATCCGCAGCTTGATAAAGAGCCACTTTATAAGCTACATACAGAAGATAAAAAAATAATTAACGAACTTAACGATATCTTTGGGAAACCAATGTTAATTACACAAGGAATTGAAAAAGGTGGCTCTCCTGCTGCGACAGGTGACAACAACACACCAGCGAAGCTGCCGCCAAATACAGATCCTTTTGCAATCATTGCGAAACTTCCTCAAGATCAAATCAATGCAATGAAAGAAAAGGCAGATGAAAAGTTTAAGAATATGCCAGGCAGCATGGTAACACAATCAGCTGTTTCATACATTGAGAATGAGTATAAAAAGATCGGTATCAATACTGATAAGCTTCAATCTAATTTTATTCTTACTTCCGGCGGGAAAATGCTACTTCTATCCTTAGTAAGTATGGCAGCTACCGTTATCGTGAGTTTACTTGCTGCAAAAGTAGCTGCAGGACTCGGCAGAGACCTTAGAAAGAAAGTATTCCGGAAAGTTACAAACTTCTCGAATGCAGAGTTTGATAAGTTTTCCACTGCATCTCTAATCACAAGAAGTACAAATGATATCCAGCAAGTTCAAACACTTATGGTTATGATGCTTCGCATTGTATTCTATGCACCAATTTTAGGTATCGGCGGCATTATTAAAGTACTTACTACAGACCTTTCAATGGGATGGATTATCGCAGTTGCGGTAATTGCGATTTTAAGCCTAGTCATTGGTTTATTTAGCATCGCGATTCCTAGGTTTAAGCGTATCCAAAAGTTAGTAGATAAAATTAACTTAATCACTCGTGAATCTTTAACAGGTATGCTCGTTATTCGTGCTTTTAATAATCAAAAACATGAAGAAAAGAAATTTGAAAAAGGAAATCAAGATTTAACAAACACAAATTTATTTGTAAGCCGTTTAATGTCATTTATGATGCCAATGATGATGTTTATCATGAATGCCGTTACTGTACTTATTATTTGGGTTGGATCACACCAAGTGGATATGGGACATATGCAAGTTGGTGATTTAATGGCATTTATGCAATATACAATGCAAATCATCATGGCCTTCTTAATGATTTCAATGGTATCTATTATGGTTCCACGTGCTTCAGTTTCCGCACAACGTATCGCAGAAGTTTTAGATACTGACATTACCATTAGTGATGTAAAAGAGCCGAAAACATTTGCTTCAGACAAGAAAGGTTACGTTGAATTTAAAAATGTTGGCTTTAGATACCCAGGTGCAGAAGAAGATGTGCTTTCCAATATCACCTTTACTGCAAAACCTGGTGAAACGACAGCTTTCATCGGAAGTACAGGTAGTGGTAAATCAACATTAATCAACTTAATTCCACGCTTTTACGATGTCACAAGCGGCCAAATATTAATAGATGGTACGGATATTAGAGAAGTATCGCAGAAGGAATTAAGAGAGAAAATTGGTTATGTACCGCAAAAAGGAGTTCTCTTCTCAGGTACGATCGAGAGTAATTTGAAATACGGTAAGAAAGAAGCAACTGAAGAAGAACTCGCAAAAGCGGCAGAAATCGCGCAGGCTATGGAGTTTATTAACGCGAAACCTGAAAGCTTCCGTACAGAAATATCACAAGGTGGTACGAACGTTTCCGGTGGTCAAAAACAAAGACTTTCTATTGCGCGTGCTCTTACGAAAAAATCGGAAATCTTCATATTCGATGATAGTTTCTCAGCTCTTGACTTTAAGACAGACGCAGCATTGCGCAGAGCTTTAAACAATGAGATTACAGGAAGTACTGTTTTACTTATTGCCCAAAGAATCAGTACAATCATGAACGCCGATAAGATCATTGTACTTGACGAAGGAAAAATAGTTGGAACTGGTACTCATGAAGAGCTTATGGAAAACTGTGAAGTTTATAAGCAAATTGCTTTATCACAACTTTCAAGAGAGGAGTTGTCATCATGAATGATAGAAAAATAGAAAATAGCAAACAAGGCGGCCCTGGTCCTGGCGGTGGCGGCCATATGGGCGGCGGCATGAGAAAGATTGAGAAGGCAAAAAACTTCAAAGAAACGATGAATAAACTCCTTCAATACTTGAAGCCCTATAAATTATCAATCTTAGTCGTTATCCTTTTCGCAATCGGTAGTGCAGCCTTTACAATCGTTGGTCCAAAAATTTTAGGAAATGCGACAACAAAACTTTTCGAAGGACTCGTAAGCAAAGTATCAGGAGCACCCGGTGCAGCCATTGACTTTACCTATATCGGAAACATTGTCATTTTACTTCTTGGATTATATATACTGAGCACTGTGTTTGGTATTATCCAGGGGTACATTATTTCTGGAGTAGCTCAAAAAGTATCTTATAACTTCAGAAAAGAAATCGATGAAAAAATTAACCGTATGCCGCTGAAATACTTTGATAAAACAACGCACGGCGAAGTATTATCGAGAATTACAAATGACGTAGATACGGTGAGCCAAACGTTAAACCAAAGTATGTCGCAAATCATCACATCCGTTATTACAATCATCGGTGTACTTATCATGATGTTATCAATCAGCTGGCAAATGACATTAGTGGCGCTTTTAATATTGCCAGTATCGATGATTCTCATCATGGCAGTCGTAAAACGATCACAAAAATACTTCAAATCCCAGCAAGAATATTTAGGACACGTAAACGGTCAGGTCGAAGAAATTTATAGTGGTCACAATATCGTAAAAGCCTTTAACAAAGAAGAAGAAGAAGTAAAAAAATTCGAAAAGGTAAATGATAGCCTTTACCACTCCGCATGGAAATCTCAATTTTTATCTGGAATGATGATGCCGATTATGACATTTATCGGTAATATCGGTTACGTCGCTGTATCTATATTAGGCGGATGGCTTGCGGTAAAGAGAACCATCGCAGTTGGAGACATTTTAGCCTTTGTGCAATATGTTAGAAGCTTTACGCAACCAATCGCTCAAGTAGCACAAATCGCGAACGTACTTCAATCTACTGCAGCTGCTGCAGAAAGAGTCTTCGAATTTTTAGAAGAAGAAGAGGAAGTGCCAGAAGCAGAAAATCCAGTGAAGCTGCAAAAAGTTCAAGGAGAAGTTACCTTCCAAGATGTTCAATTTGGATACAATCCAGATAAGATCATCATCAATAATTTCTCATCTAACATTAAACCTGGACAAAAAGTAGCAATCGTCGGACCAACCGGAGCTGGTAAAACAACGATTGTAAAACTGTTAATGCGTTTCTATGACATAAACAGCGGTGCAATATGTATCGACGGTCACGATATAAAAGACTTCACGCGAGAAGACTTGCGCAACATGTTTGGTATGGTACTTCAAGACACGTGGCTATTTAACGGCTCCATCATGGAAAATATACGTTACGGTAGACTCGATGCTACAGACGAAGAAGTAATTGAAGCAGCGAAAGCAGCTCACGTTCACAACTTCGTAAAAACATTACCAAATAAATATCAAATGGAACTAAACGAAGAAGCAAGCAACGTATCTCAAGGACAAAAGCAACTACTAACAATTGCACGTGCCCTTATAGCGGATCCGAAAATATTAATACTCGATGAAGCAACAAGCTCCATTGACACTCGTACAGAAGTACTGATTCAAAAAGCGATGGAAAACCTTATGGAAGGTAGAACAAGCTTCATTATCGCTCATAGATTATCAACAATACGTGATGCAGATTTAATCCTTGTCATGAAAGATGGGGATATTGTAGAACAAGGTAATCATGAAGAGTTATTGAAAGCTGATGGTTTCTATGCTTCGCTTTATAATAGTCAATTTGAAGGTGCGGATGCTTCTTGAGTTAGGTGTCCCGAAAGTCCATTTAAATGATAAAAACCCACGATGAAAATTCATTTTCTTCGTGGGTTTTTATCATTTTTAAGGTTCTGTTACAAAGTTTTTAAAAGTAAGCTAGATTTTTGCAAAACAGAGTGAGGAGCATGATAAATGGGATATTTTAAAGGGAAACAATTTAAAAAGAACATTATTTTAGTAGCAGTCGGCTATTATTGTCGTTTTCCCTTAAGTTATCGAGATGTATTTGAGATTCTGAAAGAGCGTGGGATTTCGGTTCATCCTACGACGATCATGCGTTAGGCTCATGAGATTGTAATTGTAATATATGGTTGTACAAAAATCTTCACCGTAAAACAAAGCGGGCTAAAAGTGAGCGAGAAGAGTTAAAGAAAGCGTTAGAATATTAATTAATACATTCTTTTGACCAGAGGTGATTTCGCCGATATAAGGAGCATTTCTTCCCCATTAATTGTTGCACAACGGATAACCCGTTTAATTAAAGGGAATTATCAAAAAGGGTACTATAAAACAGAACAAGCCAAAGAAATGGATAAGGAGTGAGCAAGCGATGGACAACATGATTAATACGGGTAACTTTGGTTTACAAAGGGGACCTGCTCAAAAAACGGTTGGCCAGTATTTGTTCGATTGCCTGAAACTCGAGGGCATTACCGAAATTTTTGGTGTCGCAGGGGACTATAATTTTACACTTCTTGATACTTTGGAGTGTTATAACGGCATTAGCTTTATAGAAGGACGAAACGAACTAAACTCAGGTTATGCTGCAGATGGCTATGCAAGAATCAAAGGAATATCGGCTCTTATTACGACCTTCGGGGTCGGGGAGCTCAGCGCCTGCAATGCGATAGCGGGAGCCAACAGCGAGCATGTACCAATAATACATATTGTGGGTGCGCCTCCTGAGAAGGATCAAAAAGAGCATAAGCTGATGCATCACACCTTAATGGATGGGAATTTTGACGTTTTTCGCAAGGTGTATGAGCAGATTACGGCATATACCGCGGTGCTTACGCCGGAAAATGCCAAGATTGAAATTCAGACTGCAATTCGCATTGCTAAAGAAAAGAAAAAGCCGGTATACCTGGTTGTGGCTAATGATTTAGTGACCAAGCCGATTAAAGTTTGGGCAGAGCCAATACCACCACGTCCAACATCCAACCAAAATACCCTTCAGGCTGCAGGGAATCATATCCGTTCGCTTTTGGAACGTGCCCGCCGACCAGTTATCCTGGTGGATGTAAAAACGATACGTTTCGGCCTTCAGACAGCAACTCGGCAGCTAGCCGATGCAATGAATGTGCCTGTTGTAACGATGATGTACGGGAAGGGGGGATTTGACGAGACCCATCCAAATTATATCGGAATGTATCTAGGTTCTTTCGGGAGGGCTGAAGTCCAAAGTACGGTGGAGAATGCAGATTGTATCATTGCGATTGGCATGGTATGGGCGGACACAAACACCGCAAGTTTTACCGCAAAGCTGAGCCCACTAATAACTGTCAATATTCAACCAGATATGGTTAAAATCGCTGAGGCGGAATATCCGAATGTTCTTGCAGCCGACGTGCTACTTGCCGTGCAGAAGGTGGGTTATAAGGGAAAAGGTTTGAAAGAAAAAATTTCATTCCCTTACGATCAATTAACAACTAATGTCGACGGACCTCTATTGGCGGTCGACTATTATCCACGTTTTCAGCGCATGCTGAAAGAGGGTGATATTGTAATCGCTGAGACCGGAACGTTCTATAATGGAATGGGAGAGGTAAGACTGACGGGCGATGTAACATATATTGGACAAGGTGGATGGCAGTCTATCGGTTATGCAATCCCTTCGGCGTTCGGTGCTAGTATGGCCGCGCCGGAACGCCGAGTATTGCTGTTTACAGGTGACGGCGCCCTGCAGCTAACAGCACAGGAAATCAGTTCTATGCTCTATTACGGCTGCAAGCCCATAATCTTTGTCTTGAACAATGATGGTTATACAATTGAGAAATATTTAAATGTCAAAACAGAGGATCAAAAGTACAACCAAATCCCTCGATGGTCTTACACTAAGCTGGCCGAAGCTTTTGGAGGTAACGCGTTTAACGTTAGGGTCCGGTCCTATGGAGAGCTTGATCAGGCTATAATTCATGCTGAAAAGGAAAGCGCCGAAAGACTCTGTATAATTGAAATGATCGCAGGGAATCCGATGGACGCACCTGAATATATGCGACGGATGCGTAGTTATATGGAGAAGCAGGAAATGCAGCGCAGTCAGAAATAATATCCAATTCCCTAGTCCCTATTTGAATACTAATCGAACATTTTTAATCATACTCTTTTAATAAAACGCAATTAAAGGGGTGTAAAGTGAGTTGACAAAAGTTAAGGTTAGTTTACGGCCCATCGTTCATAACATAAATTTACCAACTGTAATAAAAACAGCCATACTTCCAGGCGAATCGGCTGAAAGACTATTTATTGCAACCCAATTAGGAGAGGTGTTTTATATAGGAGACGGTGTAATAAAAACATTTTTAAATATTCGTCCGCGAATTATCAAATTAGGCACGTTTGAAGAAGGTGTTTCTGGTAGCGGTTATGATGAACGCGGATTGCTAGGACTAGCGTTTCATCCACAATTTTATCAAAATGGTTTATTTTACCTTCATTATTCAGTAGCTGGCACTCAAGGTCCGGGTGCCCTTTCTGAACCTTTTAAACCTGACCCATGTGATCCGAAAACTTTAAACTTAAAGTGGGTAAATAGAGATAATCAATATGATCATATTGATACGGTTGAGGAATGGATTCTACAATCACATGGTCAATCTCAAAAACGACGGACATTACTTAACATAAGAAGGCCCTTTTTTAATCATAACGGAGTCAATAGTTTAAACTTTTCACCTGAGACTGGAAAACTTGTTTTTACAAATGGAGATGGTGGATCGGGTTATGATCCATTTAATTTAAGCCAGGATGATTTAGAAATAGCGGGTAAAATAATTGAAATTGATGTAACTAAAAATACATTAATGAATAATCCTCCAGTAGTTACGCGCTTTAATGAACTTCCCTTATCTATACAAGAAACACTTACAGTAATTGCGAAAGGAGTTCGTAATATAACGGGTATTTCATTTCAAAGGTTTTATAATCAGTATATCAAATATGCTGGAAATGTCGGGCAGGATATTGTAGAGTCTATTTTTTCGTTTATTCATTATAAACCCATACCGGTTACCGAACTTGTCCAAACGTATTTAATGAGATTCACTCCCAATCAAGATGGATTTATTAATTTTGGTTGGCGAGGATGGGAAGGAGAATTACCTACTTCTTTTATAAGGCACTGTTCTGAGAATCCTACTTTGGATGAGAGAACAATGGCCTATTATAATGAAACAATTCAAACGTCAGCGAGACGTATTCAACCTCTAATTAGTTATTTTCATAAAGATTCCAGACCGGATAAGTTTGGAGGAACTTCACTTACAGGAGTTCAGCCTTATATGGGAACTGCAATACCAAATTTAACTGGTAGCGTCGTGTTTACCGACCTTGCCAAAAAAGAAGAATCTCGGTCTCCAGTTAAAGGTGTTTTAGCCTATACTAGGGCAAGTATATACGATAAACGTAATGATTTTCATGTTATGGAAACCACTTATAATTTTGGGAATCAATCAGCTTATTATGTTAGTTTAGGAACAAACTTAGATCAAACTAGATTATATTTAGGAGTTTATAGTTCTATGAAAGTAACTGATTTTAACAAAGGAACTATTTATGAAATAGTTCCTTGATACGATATAAACTCTAATTCTAAAAATATAAGAAATTCATTCTTCTTCAAAAGGCACGACCTGTTGTCCTCCTAAAAAACTTCTATGTATAAACGACTAGCAGAAAGCAACACATAAACTATAAGTGTATGAATACTATAGTAAGTGATGAATTAGGTATCTTTAGGAGGTATTTTGATGAATCGCTTTATATGCTATTGGTATCAATGGATGATAGAGCAGGATGCGAATTTTGTTCATAAAAGAAAGGTGACGCCTGCAAGTAGGTTAGTCATTACAGCATTACTCGGTTCATTTGCTGCTATTTTTCAAACTGCGGGGAACTTAATCCCTGGAATAGGGTTATTTATTAGTCCTTTCGCGACGCTACCGATTTTTCTAGCTATTTGTTATTCTATTCGTGAGGGAGTACTCTCTTATATTCTTACTATTTTCCTATTATTCATTATTGAGCCAAGTGAGCTAATTGTCTTTCCCTTTACTACAGGATTATTAGGTATAGCGTTAGGAGTATCCTTTTTACAATTCAAGAAGAGGATTTGGGTGGTTTCCTTTTCAGCGATATGTTTACTTATTGGAATAATGATCGTTCTCGATGTCTTCCGTTTTCCAGTACTTGGTCCTACTATTCGTACAACTGTGGATATAAAAATTATTTCATTAATATTTATATTAAGTTTTCTATACTGTTGGATCTATGCAGAGCTGTGCAAAATAATGATGAATAGAGTATATAAAGTATGGTCTTAACAATTGTATAAAATCTTTTTGAACGAATACACTTTTTCATATATTTTCAAAGATTGGAGATGTAAGCCATGTATAACGTTGAAATTAGAAGGCCGAATTCGGATGATATTGATGAACTAAATTTGTTTTTTCGTATAGTTATTACAAATACTTTTAAAAACGAAGGGTTATCACAATTATTAGATGACATAGAAAGTGAAATTAACACGAAAAAGCAATATTTGAAAAATGATTTTGATAATAATGGAGAAAGTCGTTACTTTTTATTAGCAATAGATACAAGTAACGATAAAATCATTGGAACGATTGAAATCGGTCCAGCAAGTACATTGATTAATAGTTGTACAGACGGTGTACTTAAGGATTTGTATGAAATAGGAACTGTATTTATACTTCCGGAGTATCAAAGAAAAGGTATAGGGAGTTTACTACTAAATACAATGTATCTTACATTACTTAGCAGAGGAATAACCGAATGCTGTTTAGATAGTGGATACAAAAAAGCACAAAGTATATGGATAAAAAAGTTTGGAAAACCTAGTTATATGCTGAAGGATTATTGGGGCGAATCAAACGATCATATGATTTGGAAAAAAAGTTTACATGATATACCTATAATATTTGAATTATAAAATGAAATATCTCTCTTAACATAGCTTTTCTTACATACTTATGCTATTATTTATCTTTATAATAAAAGAGGACGTGAATGAACTTGATTAAAATTAATATTCCTGAAGCTGATGTTTCAATTACTGAACGTAACCAAGTTATTAAAGGAGATGAGCCATTAATTACTCCAATTAACGGTTTTATCGATTTCCACTTGTTCCCTAGAGATAAAGGCGGCATTTTTATGTTTTACAATATTAATGACGAACTTCTTTTCGTAGGTAAAGCTCGTAAAATTAGACAACGTATTAAAAAGCATTTTGAAGATAATGTTTCACCAATCAAAAATAATCGTGATGAAGTATACCGTATCGATGCATGTATCGTAGAAGATCCAACAGAAAGAGAAATTTACGAAACTTACATCATTAATAAATACAAAGCGAAATATAACGTTGATAAAGTGTTTTATAAATAAGTAACAAAAAACAATCCTAGCACATATACTGGGATTGTTTTTTTGTGTTTCATTCTTCATTTCTTTCTCCTTTTTTAAAATGATTAGCAGCAATTAAACAGAAAAGCCCTATAAATAAAATTATAATTCCAAGCGTTTTATGTTTTCCTTCAAAAAAAGGAATATCTGAAATAACATTTGTCATACATAACCCTATAAACACAAGGATAGGTCCTGCCCACAGTAATACATTGCCGAATTTCGTATGTTGCCACATAGTAACCCTCCTTTCTCCTTTTTACATATATATCCATGAAATAAAAGTAAATTCATAGAGAAAAATAGTTTTTTTCATATCGAAAATTGAACCTTCATATATTGGTACAAGCAAACGAGAAAGGGGACCATCATGAAGTGGTTAGAAGCTTTTATATTAGGGATAATACAAGGTTTAACAGAGTTTTTACCGATTAGTAGTACAGGACATCTTTATTTAGGAAGGCATTTGTTTCAATTAGATGAAGCTGGATTGTTTTTAGATACGATGCTGCATATCGGGACTTTGCTTGCAGTGTTTATTTATTACAAAAAAGAATTTATATACTTAATTAAAAATCCATTTTCAAAACTAATGTTATTGCTTATTGTTGGGACGATACCTGCAGTTGTAATCGGATTGTTATTTAAAGACTTCTTTGAAGATATTTCAAAAACAGGTATTACGATTGGTTGGGAGTTTTTAGTGACAGGTTTCTTTCTCTACATGGCCGATAAGCAAAAAAATGGTCGTAAAAAAATGGATGACATTACATATAAAGATGCATTTATTATCGGTTCATTTCAAGCGGCTGCTATTTTTCCAGCAATTTCTCGCTCTGGTATGACAATCGTCGCTGCTTTATGGAGAAAACTAGACCGTGAAACAGCAGCATATTTTTCGTTTTTATTATCTACGCCAGCAATAGTCGGAGCAATCATTTTGCAATTTGCAGATGTTTATCAAGGGAAAGCTGAATCTATTTCTAGTACATCTTTAATTGTCGGCACGTTATCAGCAGCGTTCTTTGGTTACATAGCAGTTTCATGGATGATTCAATATTTAAAACGTCACTCCTTAAAAGTATTCGCGTATTACGTATGGGGATTAGGTATTTTAATTTTAACGTTGCAATTTACTCATGTGTTTTAATTTAGTAATTCTTCGTTTAGATCCTGTTTCATTCAAACAAGGCAGGATCTTTTTTCATTAAGGGGGAAAATATGTTTAATAAGGCTATCGTTATTGGCGGAAGTATAGCAGGAAAACTCACAGCAAAAGCATTATCAAAGTCTTTTAAAGAAGTAATCATTTTAGAAGCCGGTGAAAAATGGGATGGAGAAGCTTCGAGAAAAAGAGTTCCACAAAGTAATCATCCTCATGTGTTATTAAAAGGCGGAGAAAAAGCCATTGAGGAATTGTTCCCTACTATTACTAACGAATTAATAGAAGCAGGCAGCATCGTAAATAACTTTACTCGTGATTTAAAATGGCATCAATTTGGTTTATGGAAACAGTCATTCACAGGAGAAGTGCATATGATTCAGCAAAGTCGTACTATGCTAGAATCACATATTCAAAAACGAGTTGAACAAATTTCAAATATTACTACGAAGTATGAAATGTTAGTTGAAAGATTACTAATAGATGAAAACCGTAACAAAGTGTGTGGAGTAAAAGTTAAATGTTTAGATACAGGTGTACACGAAGAAGTTCATGCAGATATTGTTGTTGATGCGAGTGGGTTTGGTTCAAAAAGTATAGAGTGGTTACGAGAATACAATATTGAAGTGCAAGAAGAAAAAGTGCGTATTGATTTATTTTATGCAACTAGATTGTTTAAACTCAAAGAAAATGAGAAGTTAGACTGCTGTAATATACTAATGTCTCCAAGTTTTCCTGAGAATCCTTATGGTGTTCTAATTCAAACGATTGAAGATGATCGTTATTTTGTTACTTTCAGTGGATATGCAAATGAGAAGGCACCACAAACAGATGATGAGTTTTATAATTTTGCTGAAAACCTCTCAATCCGCCATGTAATAGATTTCCTAAATAGAGCTGAGGCAATTACTGATATTAAAACATACAAAATTCCTTTTCAAGTACGCAGACGATTCGATCTCGTTACAAATATGCCAGAAGGGTTATTAATAGTAGGAGATGCACATTGTCGTTTTGATCCGGTTTTCGGTCAAGGCGTTTCAGTTGCAGCAATGGAAGCTCACCAGTTGCAACTACTTCTACAAGGGAGAAAAAAGCTCGATAAAACATTTACACAACAATTTTATAAGAAAGCCGCAAACATAATACAAACCCCTTGGGAAATGACAACTACGGAAATATCACGTCACCCTCAGCTAAAGAGAGAATTAACTATGAAACAAAATTTTCAGCTTTGGTATACGAAACAAATATATCGACTTTCTGCAAGTGATTCTGATGTGTATATTCGATTAGTGCGAGTGATGAATTTAATTCGTAGTCCATTTCATCTATTTCATCCGAAAGTGGTACTTGCAGTATTACTTAATCGAAAGAAATAGCAGGAAAATAATCGATTAAAAAAGAATGTATAACAGTTAGTAAATCAAGAAGGAGAATACGGGATGGAAATATACATAGAGGAACTAAAGAAACAAGATGCTGAGGATTTATTTACGTTTGAACTTACGAATAAATCTTTTTTTGAAACAATGGTACCAAATCGTGGTTCGAAATATTTCGATTTTGAATATTTCCAAAAACTACTAGACGATTTATTAATAGAACAGGCAGGTGGAAATTCTTACTTTTATTTAATTCGTAATGAAGAAAAAGAAATTGTAGGTCGAATAAACTTAGTAGATATAGATACCGAAACTCGAATCAGTTCGTTAGGTTATAGAGTCGGAGAAAAATTTACTAAAAAAGGAGTTGCAACAGCAGCTGTAAAATTAATTTTAAACGTAGCGAAAAATAATGAAATTAATGAGGTTCATGCTAAAACAACGACTAATAATCTCGCATCACAAATTGTACTAGAAAAAAGCGGATTTTCTTTTAATAATGAAGCAGATACAACTTCTGTAGAATTAAACGGAGAACGCGTAAATTTTGTAAATTATATTTGCAGAACTACTTCGTGTTCAAAATCATAGGGAGGCATATTCATGAATAATGATTTGCGTTATCCAATAGGCCAATTTACTTATGTAGGCACTATTACAGAAGAAATAATTGATAAATGGATTCAAGAAATTGAGGATTTACCTAATGAATTAGCAAGAGCGATAAAAGATTTAGATCAGAAGCAGTTAGATACACCGTATCGCGTTGGTGGATGGACTGTTCGCCAAGTTGTTCATCATCTTGTTGATAGTCATATGAATAGCTACATACGCTTTAAATTAGCACTGACAGAAAAGAATCCAACTATTAAACCGTACAAAGAAGAAAAATGGGCAGAGCTACCTGACTCAAAATTACCAGTAGATGTTTCACTTGTAATGCTAGATTCATTACATAAAAGATGGGTTAACTTATTATATTCTTTAGAACCAGCAGATTTAGAAAAGACATTTAATCATCCTGAATCAGGAGAAACAAAACTTGCTGCTGCAATTGGACTATATGCATGGCACGGTCGTCATCATACAGCTCATATTACTTCTTTAAGAGAGCGTTTAAATTGGTAACATTAGAGAAGGCGACAGAAATTGATGCAGAGATTATATTTCAAATGCAAGTAGAATCATTTAGTTCATTATTAGAAAAGTATAAGGACTATGAAACAAGTCCGGCAAATGAACTTATTGAAAGAACGATTTCAAGAATAAATAACCTGGACGGTGGATTTTATAAAATTTTTGTAAATACGAATCTTGTCGGAGCGATATGTATATCACGTAAAGAAGAGGCATCTAAATTTTGGATAAGCCCGATGTTTATTATTCCAGACTATCAAGGGAACGGAATTGCTCAAAAAGTATTAATTTTAATCGAGGAGATGTTTCCAGAAATAACGACTTGGGAGCTTGCTACAATTTTAGAGGAAGAACGAAATTGTTTTCTATACGAAAAGATGGGATATAGAAAAGCGGAATTTAAAAAGAAATTAAATGATAAAGCAACTTTAATTTATTATAAAAAAGAAAGGTAAAGCACATTTTAAACGCTTTACCTTTTTGTGTCATTTTAGATTAAATATACAATTTTAATGTATATTCTTCCAAAATATTCGGGTTAGTAATTCTAAATTCGAATAAATATACAAAACGAACTATTTTGTCGTATATGTCACTAACGCTTTTTGAATGCTTAAAATACTATCATCACCTTTAAATTCCTTCGTAATTGGATCGTCCATACTAGACACCCAAATTTTAAGTTCCGCATCTAAATCAAAATGCCCAGCTGTTTCAATACTAAATTGTGTAATACTTTTATAAGGGATAGAATGGTATTCTGTTTTTTTACCAGTTACTCCTTGTTTATCTACTAAAATAAGACGACGATTTGTAAATACGATTAAATCACGAATTAATTTATAAGCATGCTCAACTTTCTCATCGTCTAGCATAATCTTCTCTAAATCACGTTCTACACTTTCAGAACTCGCATTTGATGCATTTCCTAAAATACCGCTAAATAAACCCATTTGAAATTCCTCCTTTATCATATGTGGAATGAGTTTCTTATATTGTAACATGCTATGCCTGAATACATTATGACATTGCATCTATAGTTTTTTCTGCTTATTGCAATTATTTCATATAACCTCATCCTAAAATCTTGTGCTAACATGTAAGTAAGAAAAAAGAAGCAGAGGTATAAAGCATGCAGAATATCGGTTTAGTATTAGAAGGCGGCGGAATGAAAGGGTTATATACTGCAGGAGTACTCGAATATTTTATGGAGAATAACTTATTCTTTCCTTATGTAGTCGGCGTATCAGCGGGAGCGTGTATGGGAGCAACCTATTTGTCACGTCAAAAAGGGAGAAATAAGAAAGTGAATACAGAGCTAGTAGCAGATCACAGGTATATATCTTATCGAAACTTGATTCGAAAACGTGAATTATTTGGGATGGACTTTTTATTTGATGAAGTACCTAATAAAATTGTCCCATTTGATTTTCAAACTTTCTTAAACTCAAGTGAACAGTTTGTCATAGGAACGACTGATTGCGAATCAGGACAGGCTGTTTATTACAATAAAACAGAACATGGAAATGATATTTTAAAAATTATTCGTGCATCAAGCTCTGTGCCGTTTATAGCACCTGCTGTAGAATATGATAATCGAAAATTGTTAGATGGAGGGATTATAGATCCTATTCCAATTCTAAAAGCTCAAAATGATGGTTATGAAAAGAATGTCGTTATTATGACAAAACCAGAAGGATACGAAAAGCAGCGGAATAAATTTTCTGGACTAGCTAAATTCTTGTATAGAAACTATCCGAAAATCGCAGAACATTTAGTAGAGCATTATCGCTTTTATAACGAAACCGTATCTTATATGAATCAAAAAGAACAAACAGATAATTTTTATGTAATTCAGCCAAGCGCACAACTTCCTATAAGCGGTATAGAGAGAAATAAAGAAAAACTCGTTAATCTATATAATCTTGGGTATAAAGATGCTCATAATCATTATGAAAATTTATTAAATTGGATGGAGAAATAGAGGGGTGAAAAATTGATATTAGGAAAAAAGATACTTTTTAATGAATTGCAGAAAATGCATAGTTCACTGCATAAACCGTTTCCTTATCGTGCTACAGGAAAATTACAGCGAGATTTAAAAAGTAAATTTACCGAAGACGACTGTATAAAGATTTCATGAATTATGAGAAGGCTCGGAAACTATTACTTTATTACCTTACTGAATAAAAACCAAAACGTACAGGCTAAATAGCTTGTGCGTTTTTTCGTTCATAAAATATACAATATTTTCAACTTGTTTATATAGGAATTCTAATGAGAAGAAAGAACTAGATAAAGAATACTACAAAGGAGGAAGAGGAGTGACTTCAATAATTAGTCCTAAGTTAGAGGAACTTAATAATCAATTAAAAAATGGAAACGAGAAAGCTTTTTATACTTTTTTGCATGAAATAAGGTCAAATAATACGCCACTAATAGAAGAATGTCCTGTAGATAATCAGTATAAGCTTATAACCTATATATGGTTAGGTGACCGGAAAACTGAAAACGTTTATGTATTCGGTAGTTTTCCCGGTTGGGATCTGTCTGTAAATCAATTACAACGGTTGTTACATACAGATATTTGGTATCAAACGTTTAGAACGGATAAGAGTTTTATTTCAACTTATTATTTTTCAGTCAACGATTTTTTCGAAAATGATTGGATAAAGCGTAGTGAACAGTACCGAATAGACAGATTTAATGGAAATACATTTGGAGAAGGTACCAATAAAGCATCTGTGTTAAAAATAGGCATGGAAGTGCAGTATAGCAGTCGTTTTCCTTCAAATCATTATCCATCTGGAAAGATTGAAACATATTCTTTTCATAGTTCAATTTTAAATAACACACGTAAAATTCATATTTATACGCCTCATGATTATTCTCACACTTCACACCTTCAAGAACTTCTCATTGTCTTTGATGGAAATTCATTTATTAACAACCTTTCAATCGTAAGAACACTCAATTATTTAATTTACGAAAAAGAAATCCCATCTTGTATTGCTGTTGCTATAGATCATGTTGATCGATTAAAAGAGCTAACTTATAACGATAAAATGAATACATTTTTAACAGATGAATTGCTCCCGTGGATTCAAGTTAAGTATCGTGTACATCAAGAGGCAAAACATACAACAATTGCTGGTTTCAGTCTTGGTGGCCTAGGAGCTTTTTATGCAGCGCTTCAATATCCTCGTATTTTCGGGAATGTGTTGTCAATGTCTGGATCCGTACATTGGAAAAAGGATGGCTTTGAAAATGAAATTCCGTGGATTGAAAATCAAATTATATCTACAAATCCCGATACGTCTCAACCTCATTTTTATTTGGCAGCAGGCCAACTTGAAAACAAACCTCTTTTAACGGCTAATAAGCGCTTATATAGGACTTTGAAAGATAAAGGGTACCAAATTACTTATGAAGAGTTTCAAGGTGGTCATGATAGCCTGTGGTGGCGAGGAAAGTTATTTGATGGATTAAAAGCTTTAAAACAGACAGAAAGCACACTATAAAATTAAAAGGGGAGAGAAACTATGAATCAAGAAGAACTAGATAAAAAATTAAAAAAACAAGAAATTTTAGTGAAAGATGAGAAAGTTTGGTCATTCACGTATGAGGATCATATTAGTTCTATTGTTAAACAGGCAGAAAAGAAAGGAGCTTTTAATGATTTACCTGGTAAAGGGAAACCTCTTAATCTTGATAAAGACCTTTCGTACAATCCTGAAAAGCAACTGTATAGAACTTTGGCAAATAATCATGTTTTACCTAGGTGGATTGAGCTTTCAAAAGAAATTGACGATTTAAAAGAAAGGCTAAAAGAAAATACAAATACAGCAGAAGCAGCGGATTTAATTCGAACTATAAATAAAAAAGTTATAGAACATAATTTACTTTGTCCGCCAAGTGCGCAAAAAATGAGGGTGAAAACGGATTTTTAACATTTTTCAATTAAGCTATCTCTTGCTATATAATTAAGTTAGGTATTTTCAATTCATTACTAAAGGGAGGAAAAAGTTGTGAAAAATACGTATCAACTTCAAATTCCGAAAGAACTAGAACAGTATCGTAGTATTTTAGAAGAAAGTGTGAAACCGTACATTAAAGTGTCTGGAACGCAAGCAGAGACAACCCTTTTTGAAAGTAAGTTTGGTGGCTATCCGTATGTATCTATAAATCAAGAGTATCCTAAAGACTCTAATGGCCAACCTATGATGTTACTTGCGCAGTTAAACCTTGAAGAAATTCCGCATATTGAATATATGCCTCAAAAGGGCATGTTACAATTTTTCGTAAGTGCTGATGATGAGCTTTTTGGAGCAGATTTTGATTATCCAACAAGCCAAAAAGACTTTCGAATTATTTATCATTCTACAATTACAGAAGATCTAACTAAGGTTATTACTGATTTTAGTTACTTAAATACATTAGAATTAGAGGATTTTATCATACCCGAAGCAGCGAAACTAAAGTTTGAATTGGATTATCAACCGGTAACATCAAGAGATTATCGATTTGAAAAGATTTTTAACGATAACATTGATTGGGAAGAAATTGTTGATAAAGAAAACAATACAGAATTAGGCGAACTGTATGATGATTTATGCGAAGATCAAGGACATAAAATTGGTGGTTATCCATTTTTCACACAGACAGATCCAAGAGAATGGGAAGAAAAATACCAACAACACGATATATTATTGTTGCAAATTGATACAGACGATTCATTAAATATTATGTGGGGAGATTCCGGTGTTGCTAATTTCTTTATACGCAAGGAAGATTTATTAAACCTAGATTTTTCCAATGTTATTTACAATTGGGATTGCTATTAAAATAACAATCTAGAGCATTACTTATGTTTAAATAGGGAAAAGGACTCAATTTATTGGTCTATATATGTTTAAGTGCTAAAAAATCATCCTAACAGTTAGGGTGATTTTTGTTTTAATAATATTTAATTATGTTAACTAAACTAAAAGATAGCAATCATAATAAAAGTCAAGCGATGATATGAAATAAATAAAAATAATGTAACATGTAGCAAATCATATATGTAGCTAAAAATGATAAATTAATCAGTGGAAAATTCATTAGTAATAAAAACACTTTAATCGATTTTTAATTTTTATTTTAAATGTATCGTTACGTAAAATTTTTTTGTGTTTGTAAATAGAACGATTCATGAATTTTAAGTTCGGATTTGCTATAAACGGATAAAATATAAATTTAGTGATAAAAACGTAAAAAATCATTTAAGTTTGATTTAGTATAAATCTCATTAAAAATCTCCGTTTCGTCTCATTAAGTATAGTTTACTTGTTTTTTGATACAGATAAACACTTACTCTATACAACTTTGTATAATATATATTATGTTAACTAGAAAAAAGTAATAAACTTATCATATGTTGGTTGTGGTTGTTAGGCTCCCCTTTTTAATTGGATTAATAATGTGTGGTTGTTTGCTTTTTTTTGAGTTGTTTTAAGTTAATTATGTTGTGTTATTGATAAGAATGTTTCCGTGTATAATTTATATTTTTTTTAATAAACAAGGCAATTCGTTTAAAGTGAATGATTTAAACGAATTGCCTTGATATGATTAAGAATAAGTTTTTTAAAATTAGTTTGCTACAGCAATTGCTTCGATTTCAATTAACAATTTGTCGTTAATTAACTTATTAACTTCTACAGCTGAACTTGCTGGTGGATTCTTAGTATCGATGTATTGATCTCGAATACCTCTGACAATGGCCATTTGAGAAATGTCCGTTAAGAAAAATGTTAATTTTACTACATCATTAAATTTTAATTCCGAAGTTTCTAATGCGCTTTTAATATTTTCGAATACTTGTCGCGTTTGTGTAGCTAAATCATCAATGCCAACTATTTGACCATCAGTATTGATTGCTACTTGTCCAGATATGTAAATTGTTCGTTTAGCGTTACTAACTTCGACTACATGTGAGTAACCGAAAGTTGCTGGCATTGTTTCTGGATTGATAAATTTCTTTTGCATGGCTCTTCTCTCCTTTTAATATCTTATTTTCTTTATGTTAGATTTTGATTTTTGATTATCCTCTATTTACCAATTATTGTCTATACATCATTCAGCTGCTACATATGCAAAAGTATATTAGTCACTTTAATTTAAAGTTTTTAATAGATTATGTACGTTTGATTTTTTTGAGCGCTTGTTATAATTACGCCTTTTTGTATTAATTCTTCAGTTACTTTTGTATAGAAAAAGTATTTGTTTTTCGAATTCTTCGTCAGTCCAATTTAGCCTCGTTTTTATAGCATTTGATTCTATGCCCAGATGGAGCATTACAAGTGAATATTGCAGATTTGTTCCACTTATTTTTATAGTTGGAGAATTATCTCCAGATGAAATCATTTTAGTCTCATAAGCTGTTTGTAGTATTTTCTCTGGCGTATTAGTATCAAGCGTCATTGAACCCCTCTTTTTTAATTAAGTTAATTGTAAAATCTATGTATTAATTACGTTCTATAAATAAAAATAAGTATCCTCTAATAATCTCAAATTAAAAACCTTAGTATAGCTATACCAAGGTTTTTAAAATTTTTATAATGAATTTTCTGAGGTTCTCTTCCCTTCTGTATAAAGCTGAATCATTTCAAATCTTGATAGTTTACATTTTGACTTCTTTTTATTTCCTTCATGTATGTAAAGACTCTCCTTCCATTGAATAATTAGATGAATATCTGCTTCTTAAACATATGATGAAACGTACGTTTTTTGTGATTTTTGAGAAGGAATTTACTTAATTAAAACAATCTACAATTACATAATATTAGTTTTAGCTGCTGCTAAATGAATTTTATTTTATATATATAAATAATGAATTTGACGAATTTATGAAATGTACTGCATTAAAGATGAAAGGTAAAACGATATAGTTTACACTACAAATAGCTACAATAACAACATACGTATATTGTTAAACGTAAAAAGGAGAACTAATGAAAAAGAAATATACAAATCAAATCCATACTGATGTAAGTTTTAAACCGAAAGATATTATAGGTTTAATGACTGATTACTTTAAAATGAAAACAAAGCTGCGTCCTATAAAGAATTTACCTATTGTTTTATCGAATAAAGATAATGAGTCTTTAGAGAGTGTTACATGGTTTGGTCATTCTGCTTCTCTTTTAAAAATAGAAGGTAAAAAACTATTATTAGATCCTATGTTTGGCGATGCCTCTTCCCCATTCCCTGTTTTTAATAGTAAACGTTATAGTGGCGCGTTTTCTTTAGAACGTGAAGATCTTAAGGAAATTGATGCGATTATCATTTCGCATAATCACTATGACCATTTAAATTACAAAAGTATTATGCAGTTAAAAGATCGTGTAAAGCACTTTTATGTTCCGACTGGAGTTGCGCGTTATCTTATTAAATGGGGTGTTTCACCTAGTAAAATTAGTGAGCATAATTGGTGGGATGAAATTACGTTTGATAATATTAAATTAGTTTGTACACCTGCAAGGCATTTTTCTGGACGAAGTATGACAGATAGAGATAGTTCATTATGGTGTTCATGGGTTATCCTTGGTCAAGAAACGAAAGTCTTCTTTAGTGGTGATAGTGGCTATGCTCCTCACTTTAAGGAAATTGGTGATAAATATGGCCCATTCGATCTTACTCTAATGGAATGCGGGCAATACGACACGAGATGGTCTGCTATTCATATGTTGCCAGAAGAAACAGTTAAAGCTCATATAGACGTTAAAGGAGAATTGCTTGTTCCTATTCATTGGGGTGCTTTTACATTATCATTACATGAATGGAGTGATCCAATTGAGCGAGTTACGAAAGAAGCAAATCGTTTAGGGATTAATATTGTTACACCACGAATAGGTGAAACTATAGCAATTAAAACGAAAGATTATCCTACATCCGCTTGGTGGAGAGAAATTTAATTATAAATATAAAAAGCGCGAACCTTTTTATTAGGGATTCGCGCTTATTTTTGCATTCATGTTCATTTCATTTGTTCAAACATTGATGATTCTCTGGTGCAACTGATTCAGATACATTGGCAAGGTTACCTATTGATGAAGATTTTTTTCTCTTTCGGAACAATTTCTGGTGAATCCCTTATTTAAGAATTGTTCGCTTTTCTCTGTTGAAAAGTTTACTTTTTTGTATTTATTTCTTAAATAGTGTCCTGCTTAACCAACTCTTCATTCTTATAATCTATTAATTTATGATTAGATAATACAAAAGAGTACTCTAATATTAATTCATTATGAAGTACTTCAGGTAATAATTTAGGTAACATCTCTCCTACACCGTAATTATAGTCGCTTAATATCCAGGACGCACTTTTCCAATCTAAAATCCCTTCGGCTATTTTTTTAGGTGTGTGATATGTAAATCCATAAGGTAGTTCTACTACATAAACATACATGCCGCCAGAGTATGGAGAGTCCTCCCATTTAATAATGCCTTTAAATTGAATTTGATTTTGTTCAACATCTATATTTGTTTCTTCTTTTATTTCACGAATTGCATTTTCTAACGGTGTTTCTCCTTTTTCTATCTTCCCTCCTACACCGTTCCATAATCCTTTTACAGGATCATATTCTCTATTTAGCATAAGTATTTCTTCATTTCTTTTTATAAAACATAAAGTATGCTTGTACATTTTTTAATTCCTTCCTTAGTTCTTAATAAGTTCTAACTGGTGATATAAGATGTACTGCTGCAGATTGTTCACCTGCTTCAATTAATATCGGTCTCATAGAACCACCAAAACTTAAAGTAACTGTTTCTTCTTTCATTGTTTTTAAAGCATCAACCATAAAACGTCCATCAAAAGAGATATTTAATTGCTTCTCTCCATGAATCGCATCTATTTGTTGTGTTTCGGATATCTTACCGACCTGAGAAGCGTTAGAAGATATTTTTATTGTGGATTCGTCGATGATTTCTAAATTTACGTTGTTATTCGCCCATTCACTTGCTAATAAATTAGATTGATCTACACCTTGTAAAATCTTTTTTCTATCTATGTTAATTACCGTTTGAAATTCATTCGGTATTAGGCTAGATATATTAGGGTATTTCCCTTCAATTAACCTTGAATACAACGTAATTGTACCGAATTTAAAAATAATGTGATTCTCTGAAAGATATATGGATACAAAGTTTGAATTGCTGTTCATTAATTTTAGAAGTTCACTAATAGTTGAACTTGGTATAATGCAATTTGCTTTCGCATGAGATGAAATTAATATTTCACGTAAAGCCAGTCTATGGGAATCAGTCGCAGCACAAATTAATTTATTATGATCAAAAACGATATGTACGCCAGTAAGAACGGGTCTAGATTCATTTTTAGCAGCTGCAAAGGCAGTTTGTTTAAATACTTCAATCAATTGTTCCGTTTCTACTTTTATTTCTGAGTATTCGTCTATAAATGGTACATTAGGAAACTCATTTGACGAGAATCCATTTAAGTTTAAAATAATTTCATCGGATTGAATTGTAATCAATTGCTCATTCATACTTTTTATTAAAATCTCATTTGGCATTTTCTTAATAATTTCAATGAAATATTTTGCCGGTACAACAATACTCCCTGCTTTTAAAATAGTTACAATTTGTACGTCTTCACTTGAACTAGGTATAAACTTTTCAATAAAAATGTTTGAATTGCTTGCGATTAAAGTAATGCCATATTGATCTGCTGTTATTTTAATTCCGGATAATATAGGAATTAAAGTTTTTGCTGAGATAGCTTTACTTACTTCTGAAAGAGCTTGTGTAAAGTGTTTGTGATTAACGATAAACTCCATTTTTCCCCCGCCTTAAATGAAATACTTTCTTTATGAAGATTGATGAATAATAGTTCCATTAAAAATATAAGGAACTGTTTCTTTCTTTTGTAAAAGACTTTTTAAGTGTTCTGGTATACGTAAATAAGGTTCTGCTGAATCTAATTCCATCCAGGTAATCTCTTCAATCTCTTTTGGCCGTGATATACAGATTTCCCCTCCGATTATTTCTCCTAAAAAATTAAAGAAGATTGCATGATGTCCTCTCTCCTCAAAAAAGGCTTCACTAATGGAACAAACCCCTTCTACGGATATATCCAGCCCTGTTTCTTCTTTCACTTCACGAATTGCCGCCTCTTCTAACGTTTCCCCGAATTTAACTGCTCCACCTGGTAAAGTGTAATAAGAACCATTTTTCCCTTTGTTTTTAACCATTAATAACTTTTCATGTGTTTCATCATATAGAAGTGCGTATGTAACATTTACTTTTTTCATATGTAGTCCCCTTTAATGAAAAGAATTTTCTGTCTTCTGTTTATTCTACCATTAAATCGTTTTGCTTCATAAATAGTAATTCGAGTAAATAACGAATATGAAACGATATCACGTTCATAAACACATGAAAAAAAGAGTCCTATCATAAGGACTCTTTTTTAGCATTAAGCTATCTTTCGATTTAATTGTTTTATTTCCTTCTTCTTTTCTACATTTGGAGGCCGGATTAATATAGAGATAACGAATGATATAATACTTAAAACACCGATTGTAATGAAAGTTGGCTGAAATCCGCCGAGTAGCGCTCCGATAAATGATCCTGCGAGTGCACCAAATCCGAAGCCTTGGTAAACAATTCCGTAGTTCGTACTATGGTTCTTTAATCCGAAGAAATCCCCGACGATGGCTGGGAATATAGTGATGTTACCACCAAAACAAAAAGCAACACTTGCTACACAGGCAAAATAAATACCGTAATTCAATGGAATAAAACTTAAAGTGAAAACGGACAATCCAATAATAATAAATGTTGCAGATACGATTTTCAATCTACCTATTTTATCCGATAACGTTCCGAGAATAATTCTCCCCACTGTATTAAAGACGGCAATCATTGCGACGGCATTAGCTGCAGTTGCTGCGCTAAGACCAACGAGCTGCACCCCAATGTCTTTTACCATTCCGATTAAATACAAACCACCCATACATGATGTGAACAGCATAAAAAACAAGAGATATACTTGTTTCGTTTGCATCATTTCACGCGGAGTATAGTCATTGTGTAATGTTTCAGTTACGGTGTTACTTACATTTGCTTCGCGTAAGAAGAACGATCCGATCAATACTAAAAGTAAGACGATAATACCCCAATATAAAAATGCTTGTGATACACCAAGACTATTAATGAGATTCCCGTTTATATATCTAAAGATTAAGCTACCCATTCCGTATGCTGAAACAGATATACCAGAAATGAGCCCTTTACGATTCGGAAACCATTTAATTAAATTAGATAGTGATGTAATATACGCAGTTCCATCTGCATAACCAACAACAACACCAGCTAATAAATAAAGTAATGGTAATGATGAAACTTGTGAACTGAGTATTAAACCGAGTCCTAGAACAATACCTGCAGTAGCAATGAGTTTACGAAGTCCTAATTTTTGTTGTAGCTTTGCTGCAAATAGTGTTGAAAATGATAAAGAAAAACTTGTAATAGAGAAAGTGATTGCGACTGAATTAAGGTTCCATCCAAACTTACTTACAAGGGGCTGATTAAATAAACTCCATGTATAAATTGTTCCTAGGCCAATTTGAACAATGATTGTACCTAGAACAATTAATAGCGGATTTATAGATGTTTGTTTCATACTAACTGTCCTCTTCTTTTTTCATGACATGAATTTTCTCAGTTAGTATATCCATGATAAATTGCAAGATACTGTACGGAAAATGGAAATTAAGTTAGCTTACACAAAAAGACACTTCATCAAGAAGTGCCTTTTTGTAGGTTATATACAGCATTTAAAGAAAGCTTTGTTAAGATAAGACATTTTCGAATGCTTATGTACATATGTTATCAAATAATTTGCTGAAAGTGATGAGACTTAAGACGTATTTTTCTTTCATAAATAAGTCGGAGAGAAAATTAATATTCAATTTCCTCGAAGTCTTTCGGCTGCGGTACAGTTTGCATATTAGCTGCATCTTTCGGATCGCTATAAATCGCGTTTTGTTCTGTGTTTACATCCTTTATATTTTGCTTTTTATTTTTATTCACTTCATTTTTCATTAAAGTTCACTCCTTTTTATTATAGGAGTAGTTATGCCCTAATCGTATTGTTTTTACTGTTACTAAATGTATCAGCGACTAAATTACTAAATTCACGTAAATAATATAAATAATTCTCCCCACCATAGTTGTATCTTTTATTGTACATTTTAGCAACGACAACATTATGTTCTGGAATCACTAATATCGTTGGTCCTGTAATTCCTAATATTTGATAAGAACCTTTAGGAACTCGTTCACCAAGCTCACTAAATAAGGCAGGTTCATTTTGAACAAACCAAAATAACCCGTTTTGTGGCAGTTCTTTATTTATATATTTTGGACTCTGCAAACTCGTAGCAAGTTCTATAACTTCTTTTGGCACAATTTGTTTACCATTTAAGAACCCGTTATTTAAATGGAGGTTCCCCCAGTATGCAAATTCTCTCGCAGAGACAAATAAATTTTTCTCGGATCCGTCATCTACTGCACCGAAACTTTCTACAGCATCTTCATTTGGATTTACAATAACCTTAACTAATTTTTCATCATGTTCTATTCTCCATCCAGTTTCATTGAAGTTGGCAGGTAGGAATACACGCTCCTTTAATAATTCAGGAAAACTCTTATTATACAGCTGATAAATAAGCTGCGTTACCATTCTTACATTAATATCTCTGTACGCCCAAGCTTGTCCCGGTTCAAATTCACGAAAAACTGTCCCCTCATCGGTTTCATTTAAACCGTGTGAATGAGTTATTAAGTGTCTTATCGTTGTCTTACCAAGTAATGAAGGATCATATTTTTTAAAATAATTTACTGCCTCGTCATCAAGAGATTTTATTTTCCCCTCATAAACTGCATAAGCTACCATTAATCCTAAATAGCTTTTTCTTGCGGAAGCGACATTGAACTGTGAAGATATGTTTACTTTTCTACTAGTAGGAGTATTTGAATGCGTTCCACTATAATGCTCTAGCACAATTTTATTATCTTTCATAATACAAAGTGCAGCCGCAGAACTTTGATTTGTTTCTTTAATATTTTCTACCCATGAAATTAATTTCTCATATTTGTACAAATAAATTTCCCCCTAAAATGAAACCGAAAAAATGATAGCATGAAAGAAAAGCGTTAACCCAACATAAACTGGTATTTACACTTTTCTTTCATGTGAAATATTATTCTGTACTTAAATAACCCACCAGTTCCAGCAATTAGAACAGCTGAAACAACCAACACAGCCTACACAACCTACGCAACCGCCGCAACGTCCGCCGCCACAACCACCACAGCGACCACCACAACCGCCACAACGTCCGCCGCCACCGCATCCGCCACAACGACGTGCATCGTCTTGAATGTAGTAATATGGATATTGATTTTGTTGCTGATCCCAGTAAACAACATTACCAGGTTGATAAGCATTAAGGTTTAATGCTTGTAGTTCTTGTTGAAATTCATTCATTATGAAACCCTCCATTTACAAATGTGAATTCCGTCCATATCTTTAAGTTTATTTACTTTTAAAAATAAAGTAGAAATAATGCTATAAACTAAATGCGTACATCAACAAAATATGACTTTACACTAGGTGATGTACCTTGTTTATGAGCCTATTTTCTTTATATTCTTTTAGTGGACGTAATTAATATAAATAGAGACAATTAAAAGTTACTAATCCAGCAAGTTAATAGTTCATCACTTAATTTTCTTTCTAGTAATTCTTTTACGGAAGGTGTTGGCATTATTGTATAGCAGTTTATATTTTCTTTATTAAAATCAATCCAGTGAAATGCTAAATGGGACTCTTTAGATATTGGAGTAAAATCTGATTTTAACTCATTTGAATCTATTTCAAAAATATGGTTAATTTCATGGTGAAGGGTTTCTTTGGCTTGCCATTGATTTTCTATGACGCCTAAAAATTGTTTTATACTGCAATTTACTCCAAGTTCTTCCCGTAACTCTCTTCTTAATGCATTCTCTGCTGATTCACCAACTTCAACATGACCGCCAGGTAAAAAATAGTGATGTCCTATGTATTCAGCAACTAGTAATTTTTCATCTTTTATCATGATAGCTCGTACAATATGATGGAATTTACTTTTCAATTGATATTCCTCCTAGTTATTTACTTTATACTTGATTAAAATAGTCATTTACCTTTTAAAGTTAAACAAATAAATGATACACTTGTTCACCGTCATAATCATGTCCTAATGGCTGAAAATCGTAACGCTCATATAGCTTCTTTGCAGAGATGTTATCTTTATGTACTGTTAATCTAATTTCTTTACACGCCTTAAATTTATTTTTGATTAAATAAATGCTTTCTTGTAATGCTGCTTTTCCATAACCATTACCTTGCTGCTTTTGATCAATAATAAATCCGTTTATCCAATACATATCTGATGTCTCTCTTACAACAGCATGCATAATAAAACCAACCATAGTATCACCATCGTATATAGCAAATGGTATGTACTCTACATTTTCACCATCTGGTTTTATATATACTTTAGCAAGTGAAACTGCTACAGTGGGGACAAATTTTCTTTGATCTTCTTTAACTTGTAACTTTAATGCATCTTCCCAATTTTCTCTCGTAACAACCTTTAACTGGACATTCAATATTGTAAGCTCCTTTATAAAGAGGATGTATTTTTATATTCAACGTAGTGAAATAATTCCCTTTTTCGACAACAACTTATAACATGATTTTCATAAAATCCTGGATAAATTTTTCCTCATCTAATTGTAACGCTATACGAGCCCCTTCAGATTTAGAGTGTGGGCGAAAATCAGCAAAAGTTTGTCCCTTCGTTTCACTGCATATATCCACGGTCACTTTTCGGGATGTATAATTTAAAAATGTAGGATTCACCAAACCGCTAATAGCAAGTACATCGTGTAATAAGGGCCCTTCAATAGATGGATTGAGTTTTTGGTATGCTGATAAATAATAATCGTACATGGGTTTCATAATCGGCTTAAATGGATTTTTTGTATTAGCTAAAATATAAGTAAATACATTTGGGGTTAAAACTGTTTTATTTGTTACATTTAAAGGGAATAACGTTATATTTTTCGCTTGCTGAAATACAATTTGACTTGCTATAGGATCTCCGTACACGTTTGCCTCTGCTAATGGAGTAACATTCCCTGCTTCTAAAAAGACACCACCCATAAAATAAATTCCTTTTACATTTAACATCAAGTCGTTCCATAAATTAAAAGCAATTGCTAACGAGGTAGATCTTCCTACATCGACAATTGTTAAATCCCCTCCATACTTTACAAGAATCGCAGCAATACTACCAAAATTGTATATCGGAATAGATAACACACTTTCCGGTACATGTATGGGTCCTAATCCTTCTGGTCCATGAATTTCAGGGTAATACGTTGTAATTTCATTTGTAAGTGGCTTTGTTGCCCCGCTAATTACAGGAATATCTTGTCTGTTTGCTAACTGTAAAATATATGCGGCATTATGAGCGGCATGTATATGTTCAACATTTCCATATCCAGTTACGATACCAACAATTTCAATTTCAGGATGCAGTAAGCCATACATAATTGCAAACGAATCATCAATACCTGGGTCTCCAAAAAATAAAACCTTCTCCAAGAAATGCACTCCTTTCATAGGTAAGATAATTATGTATATGTGGAAATAATTTAAATCTATACAGTTCTAAGCAAATATTAATGGTGAGTAATGTATTGATAAAAAAGAACTAGCATTATACTAGTTCTTTTGCAGATAAATAATCTACCAGTTTAATTAAATCTCGTACAAATATTAGACTAGCTGATTTTAATATAGATTTTTTCCACTATATTTATAGAATTGAAACCCTTTTATTAATCCGAAATTTTGCATTCAAATTGCAAATACTCGCAGGAATGTCTTACCATACTTTTTCACTCTCAATTTGCTTATAATCATCTTTATTAAATGTTAAATGAGCAATCACAACTCCAAGTATAGTAATTATCCCTCCAATTATCGAAACGAAGGTTGGCACCTCACCTAACCATATCCAATCAATAAAGCATGCAGTTACTGGTGTTAAATATAGAGAACTTGTTGCCTCAGATGCACCGGCATGGGATGTAATATATGCTAATGCAATATACGGAAGGACTGTCGGGAACACACCTAAATATATAACGCTCAAAGTAACCTCAATAGGAGCTGCTACGATTTCTTGATAAATCCCAGGTGAAAAAATAAGCATACATACAGTACCAGACCAAATTGTATATATTGTAAATGACAAGAAACCATACTTTTTTAAGTACGACTTTTGGAAAACGAAAAATAGGCTTTCTGAAAATGCCGCAAATAATATAAGGAATACCCCACTATTCAATTGAATGGAATCTCCTTGATCTAATGATAAAAAAGCAATTGCTGCTAAACTAATTACACCACCGATCCAACCATTTAATTTCATTTTTTCATTCAAAAAAACAGAAGCAAGAATTGCCGTTAATATAGGTGTTACAGATACAATTAAACTAGCAGGTCCAGCATTCACACTCTTCTCACCGTAGTTCAGTGCAGTATGATAAATAGTAAATCCTAGAGCGCCAAATATAAAAATTACTGGAATGTCTTTTAAGTCAGGTAAACGTAATTTGTATATTAACGAAAACAGAATAAGAATTAAAGAAGCAATCAGTAATCGTAGTAGTGTAAGGTGTTCAGGCGTGTAAGCTTCAAGCCCCATACGAATTCCCGGAAAAGCTGTCCCCCATATAAGAATCGTAAAAGCGTGAGCACATATAATACGAAAATCCCATTTTTTATTATGCATATTTTCTCTCCCTCTCCCATAAACCAGCCATTTTCCTATTACCAATTATTTCTTTTCATCATATTTAATAGTTGATACAATGTCTTCAACCAGTTATTCCTCGAAAAAACCAACCAATTTGCATTTTTAAAATGAATGAGGGAGTTTTTTTATATGTCTACGAATAAAAAATTGCCAAAATATCGACAAATAATAGACTATATGACAGAAAAAATTGAAAACGGAGAATGGCCAATTGGAAGTAAGATTCCTAGCCAGCGACAGTTAGCAAAATTATTTCATGTAAATCGCAGTACTATAATAACTGCGCTAGAAGAACTTATGGCAGATGGTTTAATTCAAGGAAAAGTTGGAGCGGGAACAATTGTAATGAATAATACATGGTCATTATTAGCGACTAATCCCCCGCCTGATTGGAGTGAATATGTGAAAGCCGGTATTCATAAACCAAGCAAGGTAATGGTTCGAGAAATTAATGAAGCAGAAGCAAACAAAAAATTCATTCATCTTAGTAAAGGAGAACTTGCACCTCATCTTTTCCCGTTAGAAACCATGCAATTCATTATGCGAAACGTATGTGAGGAGCTAGACTATTTCGGGTACGAGGAACAAAAAGGATATTTTCCTTTACGTGAAGCAATAAGTAATTATGTAAAATCATTTGGAATCAATACATCACCAAGTTCTATATTAATAGTCTCTGGTGCATTGCAGGCATTACAATTAATAGCAATCGGTCTATTACATAGAGAGTCAACTGTTTTACTTGAACAACCTTCTTACTTATATTCACTTCATGTATTTCAGTCGGCTAATATTCACCTTTCTGGAATACATATGGATCAACACGGCATTGTTCCTAATGACTTATTAAGACGAATTAATTATAGTCAAAAGAAAAATATTTTATATTCGATTCCTTGTTTTCAAAATCCAACGGGTGTATTAATGTCCAAAGAGCGACGAGAAGAAATACTAAAAATTTGCGAAAAGGAACAATTGCCTATCATTGAAGATGATATTTATCGTGAGTTATGGATTGATGAACTACCTCCACCTCCATTAAAATCAATGGATAAACACGGACATGTATTATATATTGGTAGTCTCTCTAAAACGCTTAGTCCAGGACTTAGAATTGGTTGGATTATCGGACCAGAGCCAGTTATTGATAGATTATCAGACATAAAAATGCAAACAGACTATGGATCGAGTTCTTTATCTCAAAGAGTTGCTGCAGAATGGTTAAGTAAAGGTTTTTATGAAGAACACGTTGCGAACGTAAGGATCCACCTGAAAGAGCGAAGACGAATGATGGTACAAGCTTTAGACAAGTATTGTGCAGACATAGCAACTTGGGATATCCCAAGTGGTGGATTTTTTATATGGCTAACGGTTGTACCTAACATTCCAATGAAAAAACTATTTTCAGAGGCACTATCAAAGGGAGTACTTTTAAACCCAGGACGTATTTATGAAGAAGAATCGGATCAGTGCATACGCTTATCGTATGGATATGCTTCCACTGAACAAATTGCTCAAGGTATTTATATATTAAGTAATTTGATTCGTAAGTTAATGGCATAATAAAAATCCTCTTTTATATAAAGAGGATTTTTTGTGTACCTTATTTACCACAATCTCATTTCCTGTCCTAATAAAATAAGTTCTTCATAAGGATCTCCGTCAATTTTTAATACTTGTGTAAAAGCCGGTTCTGTTTTTATGCCTTGTTCTTTTAATTGGATGATTTTTTTTCTAATATGGGGATGCTGCATTAATAGCATGTGCTCCACTATCATATGTTTATATGCATTTTGGTTACGCACTGGCCGCGGTTGACCAAATAATTCGAATTCAAAACCTTCAAATTGAAAATTCACCTTTATTGTTAAGATATTTTTAAAGTTTTTCTTTTTCATTTCAAATCCTTCGTATGAGCCATACAATGATCTAATTTCCTGTTCAAAAAAATCATAATTATGTACTTCCATTACAATGTCTAAGTCAGAATGAAGGGTATCAATTCTAATAGGGATTGTCCCGCAAAGTACAGGGCTATATAAAGCTAAATCCTCCATTATGTTTAGTTTATTCATAACGTCGTAAACTTTTTGTTGCTTATCATTCCCAGATTGTAAATATGTAATAGATGTAAACATAGAAGTCTCTCCTTCATTTAACGTAATACTCGTCTCACTAAATTTGAGAAAAAATTTAATCATTCCATTTTGTTCTAGGAGTACCTATATTTCAATATATTAAGCCGAACTAACTATATTTTTCAACTTTTCTCCTATACTGCAATACTATAAAAAAAAAGGAGGAACTTTCATGAGCATTTTCAACATTCTTTTGACCATACACATATTATTTGGAACCATATGTTTAATTACTGGTATTGTAGCGATGGTTGCTCAAAAAAAGAAAGGAAAACATACGGAATGGGGCGAAATATATCATGCATCGTATGTTGTCATCACCCTTACTGCAATACTATTATCCATTATAAACTGGGATAAAATCGCATATTTATTTTATGTAGCAATTTTCTCTTATTCATTTGCAATTTATGGCTACCTTGCAAGAAAAAAGCGTTGGAAAAATTGGATTCGCCACCATATTAGAGGTATGTTAGGCTCTTATATCGGTGCGGTAACTGCGCTTTTAGTAAACGTCGGCATTCATATTCCAATTATTAATTTACTGCCGCCTATATGGTTTTGGTTTTTACCTACCTTAATTGGCATTCCTCTCGTAGCCAGTGTATCAAAAAAATATAAAAAACAGAGGAAAAATTAGTTACATTTTGATTACTTTCTAGTTCATTTTTATTCCATGTTTCCTATGATATAATGGGTTGTATTGTTTTTTACCATCTAAATTAAATATAGGAGGATTTTAATGATACTATCACAAGATAAAAACATTAAACTAGCGATACATGGAATTACTTTATTATCTTTCTTGGCCTTTTTCCTCTTTGGTAATACACTTTTCTTTATACCGCTCATACTTTATTTCGTTTTCAAATCACAAAGTATAAAAGAAATGAATCTAGAATCAGCCCTTTTCCAATTTGGAGTATGGCTCGCTGTATTTCTTTGGAACTTCGTAGTAGTCCGTACACTCATGCTTTCCTTATTACACATTGACTTGAGTACAAATTCCTTATTTGTTATTTTTGGAACAATTCCACTATATATAATACTTTTAGCTGCTGTAATTTTAGGACCACTTAAAGGGATTTTATATGAATTACAAAATAAAGAGTTTCATTATCCTATTGTTTCACGATGGGTGCATAGAACTAAATAAAAAGAATCCAATATTTTTATTGGATTCTTTTTGGTCTCTCTTTTGCATAGTTATTTAAACTTCGGCTCAAGGTATTTAATTATGTTACCGTCAGGAAAACAGCTGTACATCATTTCCTAGCGGGGGCTTCTTTTTACTTATGATTTTTTAAATCCAATATTGACTGCAAACGATCTGGATAATTAGTAAACATCCCATCGACGCCCCAAGAAAGTAATTTTTTCATATCTTTTTCATTATCTACTGTAAATGGATGAACTTCTAATTCATATTTCTTTATTTTTTTAACATAAGCTGCATCAATATATTTGTAGTTCATGCCAAGACCCATGCAGTATGTTTTATACTTTTCTATTTCTGATTCTGTTAATTGAACTGATTTTTTATATGATAATAATTGTACTAGCGGTATATTGGTATTTAAATTATGAATCTTTCGCAGACTTTCTTCACTAAATGATTGAATAATAGCTTTATCATTTATTTGGTAGCGATTTATAATTTCTAATAGTTTTTCTTCCATTCCAGGATATTCATCTGGTGATTTTGTTTCGATATAATAGTTAGCATTATGTCCAAACGTTTCAATAATTTCTTCTAGTGTTGGAACTTTAGCATCTTCAAATTCTTTTTTTGCTAAATTTGGATGCTTTTTATTGAAAAAAGAACCTGCATTTAGTTTCTTTATTTCTTCTAATGTATGTTCTTTAACTAATCCCATACCGTTAGTTGTACGGTTTAATGTTTCATCATGCATAGCTATTAAATGTCCATCTTTTGTCATTTGAAGATCTATTTCTATGTAATCACCCTTTAATTGTCGCCCTAATTTATAAGCTGCTATTGTATGTTCTGGTGCATATGCAGAAGCACCTCTATGTGCAATGTTTTTTATATGATTTGATTGATTAGTAGCTTTTATATAATTATGTTCATTTACTTGTTGAAAAACAAAGATGCTTATTACTATGAAGAAACAAATGATTGTAATTAGAGATATTTTGTTCATAACAGTATGTTAACTCCTATATTTAAAACAATTTGACTTGATCATTTACTCAAATAAATGACGATTTTCAAAAACAGTCATTTGTCCTACAGCTTGAAAGCCGGATTTTTTATAAATATTTATTCCATCAGGTGAAGCTTGTAATACACAATACGTATTTTTTAGTTGTTTAGCTTCTTGCAGCAAGAAATTAAACATAGTAGAGCCGAATCCTTGTCCTCTCATATCTTCTTTAGTCGCTATATCATAAATACCGACACTATCTTTCGTACATACTAAAGAGCCAGCCGATACGACCTCACCTTTATAAAGACCTAAGTATAGTTTCATGTCATCACTATTCCATAAATCTAAAGAAGAAATTTGATTATAGTATGCTTGAACGTGAATACCTTCTGCTGATGTACCGAATAGATCTGCTAACGTTTCGCCAAATTGTTGTATTTGTTCTGGCGATGTTGCATTTTGTATTGTAAAACCTACTGGAATGTCTATTGTTGGATGAATTTTTCTTAAGTCTGCTACCATCGCGATATTCTGTTCTGCTTCTTTTAAACCAAGTTTGATTAATTCGCTTTTTATAGTCTGTTCTTGCTTATCATCCCAAAACCAAACACTCATTGGAAATTTTTTTGATTATAGCATTCTACCTCCTTATATAATTTCTCGATCCCTTCCGTTACATTACTATTTAGTAGTGTAATAATATTAAATGTATCTGCAGGTAATCCGCAGTCGACAGTAATATAATCCTTCGTTTCTTTTACATCCATTCCATGTACCTGCCGCGCAATATATGAGGTTTTATATGTGAAATTATCTATTAGTAACTGTTTATAATTCATTAATTTTTGCTCCTTTCATAAAAATTCGTATTCGAATCCTTCAGTATTAAATATAACATATAAGAAATGTACCTATTTCTATAAAAATATCTCTATAAATCACTCTTTGCGCCCTAAAAGAATTAAAAATGATATAACATTGTCGGAATGAAAAAAGTGGTATATAATAAATATTAACATTACTAGTAATTATTTTAGGTATTCCTAGAATAAAGGAGCGATACATATGAAAATTACTATTTATTTCGGAAGTCATGAAGATCAAGATGTTCGTACTATGGACTGTCATTTAGATGTAGAAGATACAGAAGAGATTGTTTCTGTATCATAATATAAATAATCGGGATGAACCCTATTCCCTACAGCGTTTAAGACACCTTTTACAGGTGTCTTTTTTATTGTTTTTTCGTCAAAAACCCTTTACTTTAGAGCGTTTTAATAGTAAAATATAGGTATACGAACAAACGTTCTTTTTAATTTATTTGTACATGAAGGGATGATTTTAACAATGACTCAAACAAAGCGCAGAGGAAGAAAAAAGCAAACACCTATTATTTCAAATACAGGCTTTATCGGCTCTGTCTTTATTGATACATTGGAGTTACAAAAGAAATCCTATTATTTCGCTCGTAAAAAACTTCAAATTGTTCATCATGTACTAGATGGTCTATCTGGAGCAACGAGTGCGTTATTTAAAGAACATAATATCTCTGCATACATGTCATGTGTGTATTTACATAAACAAAAGAAAATTGGTTTTGTTCTTTCAACAAAACCTTTTGAACAAAGTGATGGCGTTGCTTACTTTATAAATTATTTAATTGAAAAGAATTTTTACGGTAATGAAGACGTTGAATATCAAGAAGTATTTAATACAGGTTTTATTGGTGTAGTATTCGCGGATTTATCTAGTATAGATCGCTTTAATTTTGAGTTTGAAATGGGTATGTTAACAAAATTAATGAAAGATATGATTATTCCGGTTAAAGAACTCTTTTTACGCCATAATGTACCGGCATACATCTCCACTTCTCATTTAGAGGAACAAAATAAATTAGGTTTCGTTCTATCTGTAAAGCCTTACGGTGAACGCGCTGAAGCAGATTTATACTTTGAAACATACTTAATAGAACGAGGATTATTTATTGGTGATGAAGAGGATGATATTGATAAGATTGTTATTAGAAAGACAGCTGAATTACGATAGAAAAGCGCAGGATCATCATCCTGCGCTTTTTAAACATTTAACAATATCATTTAGTTACGTTAAACACTATAATCTTTTGAATGAATTTCTAAATTCAACTTATTTGAGTAAGCCTTATTCAAAATAAGAAATACTATCCCTCCTGCAATTGGAAGCGTGTAGGCTGGAATATAATTTAATAATAGACCTGATAATGCCAGTGCTATTGGCTGCATCATTTTACCTATACTTAATCCAATACTGAGCACTCTTCCCCTATATTCATCGGAAATCTCTTTTTGCATGAAATAAATTAAAGGAATATCAATGAGCGCTATAATAAGCCCTAAAAAGAACATAACAACACAATACGTAATAACGTATACAAAATCATTTACTTCAAAACTTTTGAATAAAACTGGAATTCCTGAAATAACCATAAAAACTGCCAGCATAGAACTTAGCTTTTTCAAAAGATAAGAGTAAGAAAAACGATCAGTTATCTTTTTTACTAAAATTGCACCAATTATCATCCCTACTGGAAAAGTCCCTTGAATGATACCAAATTGCTTAGAACTAAGATTGAGAACTGTGTTAATAATGTATGGAAATGGAACAGTTACAGCAAACCCTAAGAAGAAATTAAGTGAAATTAAAATTCGAAACGTATTCTTTAAGCTTTCCTTTTCAATTAAGTATGAAAACCCCTCTTTTATATCTTTAATAAAATTAATTCTCCGTTTTGAGCATTCCTCATTTATGTTGAACTCGAACAGTTTAAAATGAATAAATAATATGGATATACCCGAAAGAATAAATGAAATACCGTTTATAATTATAAAAGTTTTTATATCTAATACAGCGAAAACGATGCCACCTAACATAGGACCGAGAATTAAAGATACAGAATCGATAATTTTACTTATAGAGTTAATACTCATTAAACTCTCTTTAGAGACGATATTTGGTTTTGCGGCTTCTAACCCTATCCCAAAGAATGTTGTAAATACCGACATAAAAAAGGTTGTAGCATAAATGATGAATAAGTTTAATCCATAATTGCTGCTTAATATATAAACAGCGATTAATAAGCTTCCATTTAATAAATCCATACAAACAACCAACTTCTTTTTATCAACCTTATCTGCAATTACACCGGCAAATGGATTCATAACAATCATTGGAATAGTCCCTAATATGAGCGTAATCGCGAAATTTAATGCTGATCCGGTTATTTGTAAAACATATAATCCTAATGCGAAACTATAAATAGAGCTACCAAATATTGATACTGTTTTCCCAATTGAATAGAGACAAATGTTTCTTAGTTCCTGATTACCTTTCTCATTCTGTGAATGTATTCGTAAACTCCCCATAACTTTTTTCCTCCCGCTTAATTTTGTATTACGTACAGTGTAAGTTCTCGGGTCAACCCAATATCAATATGTGCAAATTTAAAATTTTTAAAAGAAAATAAAAAAAGATGGGGTCAACCCCATCTTTTTCCGAAAAATGAATATGTATAAATTTCTTCTCCTTGAACAAAGAAATTCTCGTATTTTCCGCCTCGTTCCAAATAATTTGAAGTTCTTTCATCTATGGATTGAAAATGTAGATTTTGGATTTCTTTCGTTACTTTTAAAAGTGTAAAATTCTCTCGAAATCTAGTTATAATTTGGCTGTTTATGCTAAAATTTTTAAATAAAATAAATAAACTTAATAAATGACAATTAGGTTTTAAAAGAGAATTTAATTCGTGAAGTAAAAAATTCTCATGCTCAAAACTATAATTGCTAGTACCAGACTGATCAATTACAATATCAACAGACTGATTCTTAATAGGTATATTCAAAAAATCAGTACAAATAAAAAGAATGTTTCTTTTCGGGTTTCTTCTCTCTAATACATCTTTTAAAAATAGTAGTTTATTCAAATCTCGATCAACTGCAATAAATAAGCAATCTTCGGGTAGTTCTTCATAAATGTTTCGCAAAAAGAACCCAAGACCCGATCCTATATCAAGTAGTATTTTGTTATTTAAATCTAATTGTAATAGTTTCTTTTTTGCCCATTCTCCTTCTCTATTCATATTTTCCAAATATGCAGTATCAGTTTCATGGATATAATCCGAAATAGAATCTTCAAGTGACGTGCGCTCATATACTTTAAATAATTTACCAGCTGTTATAATCCCTGAAATAATAACGTATTCTTCACCGCAGTTACAAGTCAAATTCCCCTCTATAATTTGATTGTTATTAATAATTCCATTTTGAAGAATTAGCTTTTCGCTACACTTAGAACATGTAAGTAACTGAAGTACGCTTAAATCTATCCCTATAATAGAATTCGGAGTTTCATTTGTTATAGATAAACCATTTAACACCTCCTTTAATTTATCTCTTCTCTCCTCTAAAATTTGTATTTCCTGTTCAATCTTTTCATATTTCACTTTAAATAAAGATTGGTAAAAAGTATCTTTTTCGTAATTCATAGATTTTGCTAAATTTTTATAAAGAAAAAGTTCTTTAATTTCATTCAAGCTAAAACCTAGCCATTTATACTCTAATATAAGCTCTACATCTTTTTGACAATACTCATCAAAAAAATAGTGGCCACCCTTCTTTTCAGGAATAATCAGTCCGAGATCCATATAATGTCTAATCGTATCTATACTTATATTATTTATTTCTCCAAACTTTCCGATTTTCATAATATCACTACCATTATAATTTTTGTTTATACATACTTCTTTTTTAAAAGGAGAAAATCCTTTTATCTATACATTATTATTTATGATACGTGGATGATGTAATTAAGGTTTTATATAATAAAAAACCCGTGAATGACTCACGGGTTTTACTTTTAGTAACTAATTGCTATTGTACCTTCACCTGCATGTACAGCAAATGAAATTGGCAATGGATACAGTTTGAAATCCATTTCAGGGAATGCTTGTTTAATATCTGAAATCCATTCTTCAGCTCCATCTTTATCGTTAGCATAGAACATATGAAGTACTTTAGGTAATTCTTTTTCAAGCTCATTTTTAATGTATTCTCTACATTTTTGGATTTTACGCACTTTCTTTTCAAGTAAAAGTTCTCCGCCTTTTACTTCTAAGATTAAGTTGACACTTAATAAACTTCCAAGTAAAAATTGAACTCCCTTTACTCGACCACTTGCGTATAAACCTTTTAAGCTTTTTGGAAATACATAAAAAGGCCTTCTTTTTTCATCTACTAATGTTTTATGTATATCTTGTAAAGTCATACCATCATTGTATAACGTTTTAGCTTTTCTCAAAAGTTCATCCATTGGATAACTTGTCGTTTCACTATCTAATACAGTTAAAGGGAAACCTGCCATATCAGCAGCTAGCTTCATATTTTGATAGGTCCCACTTACTTTTCCGCTAATAGCAACTGCAAAGCCTTCTTCATATTTTTCTTTGCATTTAGTAAATAATTCTACCATTTCCCCTATGTTAGGTTGCGAAGTAGTAACTGTTCTTCCGTCATTTAACGCTTCATAAAGACGTTTATGAACTCCTTCTTCACAATCCTTATAAGACACTCCATCAATAATAACTTCAATTGGGATAACAAAGTTATCACCATCTGTTGTAAAACTCGCAGTTGTACTATCAGTAAACCAAGCAACACGCTTCATGTTGTTCCTCCCTTATTCTGTTCCTCTTTTCTGACTTTTCTATATATTCATTTTACGAAAAGAGGATATCCCCTGTAATAGTAACAGGACTTTATTATTTTGGCTATAGTAGATGTATAATAAATGTGAATGTTTTTTGTCTATTTGTCATAAAAAAAGAAAACCACAAATTTTTCCGGTCTTCTTTTAACATTACATTACTTAAATGTTTCATTATCTAAAATAACAACATAATCATTCGTCATTCGCCCCGCTTCTTTCGTATAATTGACAAGCCGCTGGATGTTATCACAGCAAATTTTTGCTCCCCATACGAGTAACGGTACACCAATAAAATCAATATGAAATCTTCTAGAAAACAAACCGCCCAAAGTCATTGGCAATGGTACTGTTGGTGATGTATTAGAAAAAATAATCTTATCATGGTTTTGATAATGTTTTTGTAGAATTTCTCCTAAATGCTTCATCGCAGGTACAACGACCTTTGATGCCCCGCACCCAATTGTATATACGGGATTCCCATATTCATCTTGTCCATGAAAAATAATTTTCCCCATATCTTCTGTTTTCAATTTATTAAAGTACTCCACATTTAAAATTTCTTCTTTCGTTAACTTCCGATCAGTTGGTAATTTATTCAAATGATAAGCTGCAGCTAGCGAGGTTGTATGCGTTCCGCCGAAATCTGTGTAAATGAATATCATATTATCATCCCTTGTTCTAAAAGTTCAATGTTATTTAGTATTACCGTTCACAGTATTGTTAAACAAGAGATGAATGTATTTATGCTTTTCGTGTTAATTCATTATGTTTTTTCCAAATATAATAACGTCTACTAATCACGGTACCTAATGTAATACATAAAAAGGCATTTGTTACAACCATTAATGTCTGGTGCGTACTACCAGAAAACATACTTTGTTTAACTATAATTTTTGCTCCTAAAATAACAAGAAGGATAATTGTACTTAACCAATTTCCTTTTCGTAGTACATGACCTGTTTCACTATCTAATCGAAATGTTAAAGTTTTTCCCCTAATAATTCCAAGTGCCAATCCAATTCCAAGCATTGCAACGAAGAGAAGTCCTTGCAATAAAGTTACTTGTTCCATGTGAACAATGGACTGAACTGTTACATAGCACAATAAAGCTGGAACTAGCCAAATACGATTAATTTTCACTTTACGTTCTTTACCTTGCATTAAAACGATAATAAGAATAACAACGATAATATCCAATTAAATTCCCCCTATTTACACGTTTCCCTTTAAAAATTATATTCTCCTTTCTTTATTCCATACTTGAAATGCAATAGCCACTTTTAATTGTAAAGTATGGAATGTAATCTTCCATCAGTCTTAAGCATTATTTATAAAAGTAAAAAGACGTACTTTTTACTCGTACGTCTTTTAATACCTTTATTCAAAACAAGTATATCCATGAACTCGTTTAAACTTTTAGTTATCAATAGATTCTACACCTTTAGAATTAGCCTTATCTAATGCTTGAATGTTAAATTTAGCAGCTATTTTTAAAGCCATTTTATAAATAATAAATCCAAGAATAGAACCTAGAACGTTACAGATTACATCATCAATATCAGTAATGCGACTCCATCCACTAAATAACGACTCAATTAATTGTAATATTTCAATACAAACTGATATAACAAAACCTAATAAAATTATATTTTTGATCTTTTTACATGTATCCCATATTATTGGTGCTAAAAACCCTAAAGGCATTAATAATAAAATATTCCCGCCTACATTTCTTACGATTAAACTAGTCATAAATAGAACATCACCATCATAAGCACTCCCTATTTGACCAATATCTTTAATAATTGATGCAAAGGGGATAATATTGACTGAACGACTAAGATTTTCAATACTAGAAGGAAAGCCAATTGGTAAAGGGAATAAAGTTACTGCAACAACCATACAAATGTATACTACAAATAGAAAACTAATTAATTCTTTCCACCAATTTACATGCTTTTTATTTTTCATCCCAATTAAAATACTTCGTACAATCAAATAACAGATAACTCCCAAAACAATAAACACACTACCGCTGATCATATGCAAACTGCTAACACATGCCTTCAGATCAATATCAAAACTATATATCGTTATTTTTATATATAACCATGCGAATTGCAACTTAAATATCCAACTGAAAAATTTATGTGCGTATAATTTGATTTTTATCTGTATAGAATTACAGTCCATTAAAGAAAACCTTCATTTTGTAAATTAAACGAAGGTTTTTAATTTATTGCTTATCACGCATTAACTAAAATATTTTTCAAAGCAGATACAATCATGAACCCGTTTAAACTTTTGCCTTATCTCTTCTTTATTTTTACCTGTGTAATGAGCAAATGTTTGAACCGGATATAACTGTTTTATATTACTATTTATTACACCTTTTATTTCGTCTGTATGATCGGAATAAACATGTAAATATGAATCTACGTTTACAAATTCGTTTTTTTCATACCATCCATGTACCCATAGATCGTCCATAGTCCATGCTTCCAGTCGACTTAGCTTAAATTCTTTAGCTATCTTTTCTGCTTCATGTAATAGTTGATCACCAATTTTCATTCTACGGAAATCCGGATGAACTGCAATATGCCAAATCATACCCCCAAGACCAGTTCCTCTTGAACAAACAGTACGTTCTTCTAATTCGTATTCAATATCTATCAAACCCACTATTTGATTTTCGTGTACAGCTACTAATTCAATAGCAGGATTTTCATATTTTTCTTTCTCTCTAAATACGTTATCATAATATGCTGTATCTAAAAACGATAACGCACGGCAACGTACCCAGCCTATTTCGTCTTCTTTTTTATATGCTCTAATTTTTATATTCATGTAATTACAAAACTCCTTCTATTTCTACCATAAATTTTTCAGGTCCTGCCCCTTTATTTGATGGAATAACTAATGTAATTCCTAAGTCTGGGTATACGGCTGAGCGAAAACTAACGCCTGGATCATATCCCATTACATGATATTTAAAAATGGTATTCTGTTTTTTCTCAATCCATATTCCATAACCGTAAGACTGACTATTATTCACCAAAATATGAGGGGTTAAAAGTAAATTTGTATATTGGTAGCTTAATATTTCATTATTAAATAGAGACTTCCAAAATTTCAACATGTCTGGTGCAGTAACATAGGCACCACCATCAGCGCCTCCCTTAATAGGGATAGAGTATGCATTTGTTCTCCATTTTTGATTATTTCCATCTTTTATATATCCAATGGCTGTATCTTTAGGTAAATTATCTAGCGAAAAATAACCCGAATCATTCATTCCAACTGGAACAAATATCTTTTTTTCTATATATTCCGCAAATTGAAGCCCGGACTGTTGTTCTATAATTAATCCAAGTATGATAAAACCTGCATTGTTGTAGTGAAACTTACTTCCTGGGGCAAACATCATATTACTGTTTTGGAATAATGGCAAAAAGTCTCTTAAACCTTTTAATAGATACATAGGCGTTTTTTCCAAAAGATCCTCGAAATTATCCATAACACTTTCATCAAAATAATCCGGAATACCAGAGCTATGCGTTAAAAGTTGATGTATTGTAATGTCTTTATCGAAGTTTGGAAATTCAATACTTAAACAATCTGTTAACTTTGTATGAAAAGAAAGTAAACCTTTCCCAACGAGTTGACATATGCCGATTGCAGTGAAGATTTTACATCCTGAAGCGATTCCGAATCTTGTTTGTAGTGTGTTGTGTATACCTTCACTTCGGTTAGCATATCCAAATGAATTTTCGTAGATAATGTCATTTTCTCTTTTAATTAAAATTACCCCGGAAAACTCTAATTCTTGGTGTAATTCTTTTATAATTTTCGTAACCTCATTATTTGTATTGATCATGACAACCACCCTTATTATCCAATAATGTTCTTCCACCTAATTATTTTTCAATATATAGATGAAAGAACCCTTTTTTCACGTGCCATTAATTGTAAAAAGGAAGGAAGATTATTTTGAATCTATGGATTCAGCTGTATATACTTTGATTCTTGAAGGTAATAAAGTAAATATACACAATTTGATAGTTATTAATAGCATTACAAATGCACCTACAGTTACTACAAATTGAATGGACAGAAATTGAGTTGCTACTCCGAAGAGTATCGTTACAAAAATTGTTATAATTGCAATGATAAGCCCGTAAATACTACCAATTCGTCCCATTAAATCAACAGGAACATTATTTTGATAAAATGTGTAATACCCTGTATTTGCAAACGCCATAGAGAAAGATAATATAAAGAATCCAATTGCAGCTATTAAAAATCCATTTGAAAAAGCATAGACCATATAACCAATCGCGATGAATAGCGATCCTACTCCAATAAGAAATGAAGTTGCTAATTTTTTTGACAAAATAGTGTTTATTATTGCCCCTAAAATAATACCTGCACCAGCAATGCTAACTAGGAAACCATATTCACTATCTGTTAGTAGTAAAATTTCTTTCGCAAACGATAGTTCAAGGGCATCAATAGCTGTTGCTAATACCATTATTCCCTGGAATAAGAAGTATACACATACGATATACGTAGATTTTTTACTAAAATTTAAAACTATGTTCCAATCTTTTTTCAATACAGTAAGAGATAACTTGTTACTAGATGTATTACTATTGTCTTTCTTATCAAGATTAGGTAAAAGTAGTGTAATTAAACCAGATATAAGAAAGGCTATCGCATTTATATATATTGCAAACTCTGGTGTACCAGTTATTAATAATATCCCCGCAACTGCTGGGCCAATTAAAAAAGCGCCAGATCCTATTAAACTACGCAGTGAGTTGAAACGTTGTCTTTTGTCTACTGGAATTAGTTTTATCATATATGTCATGGCAGTTGGCTCGTAGATTGCACTAGCCATGCTAATAAAGAATACTAAGAGATAGACACTCCAAAGAGATGGAAGTAAAGGTAAAATAGCGATAAGTATTACGCGATATATATCTAGGTGGATCATTAACTTCCGTTTATTTAAACGGTCTATCAAACTTCCTGACCAAGCGTTTGTAAATAAAGTGGCTAATGGTTTTATCACATATAAAGTAGCAACAGCTAAGGCTGAGCCGCCCATTTTATAGACAAGTACATTAAGTGCTATTAAATAAATCCATGCACCTAAATTCGCAATACCAACTCCGGACAATAGCAATAAAGGATATTTCCAATCTTTAAGTATTTTTTTCACTTTAGGCCCCACGCTTTCCTAATTATTTTAAAGCAATAAAAAATCCCCCCCCCAAGACTTATAGTCTTAGGGACGAGATTTATCATCGCGGTGCCACCCTAGTTTATTAATATGTCGCCATATTAAACTTATCAGGTACTGCATTGTTCATGCTTATACCTTAGCTCTATAACGGGAGCTCCCGTCACATCACCCCCTTATAATAGGTTCCGATGTGCTGCTCAGAGGTTTGGTTCAATAAAGAATTTTTACTCCTTTTCAGCTAAATGGAGCTCCCTGTGAAAAATTCATTTTATCTACTCTTCTCTTCACTGCATTTGATTTCCCCCCATATTATCACATGTTTATTTAACTGTAAACAACGAATAATCAGATATTTAAAGTCGTGCTATCGTTAATGGTTTTATTTATTATTTTTTCTAAAAATTACGGTGCGTGAAATTACTTGAAACTCTAAAAAAGGCCTATTGTATATAGACCCTTCAAAGTGTCCGAATTAATTCGTATTTGCCTCTGCTAACGGTTGTAGTGGCGGTTCTAATTCTAATTCTAAAGTATAACCTTCTTGTAAATCTTGTCCTTTTTCAATACTTTGATTTGTTACATAGCCCGTACCTGAAGTTTTTAAATCTAATTTCAATAGTTTAGAGAAATACATAACATCACGCATTGACCAACCTTTTAAATTTGGCATTTTTGCGTTAGTCCCCAATAGAAATATACGATCGCCTTCACTCATTACCTCGCCAGACTGCGGATATTGTTTTATTAGCTTTCCTTCTCCTAATATTACTGGCTGAAGTTTCTCTTTTTCTGCACTTTTTTCTACTGTAACCATCGATTGATTTTCATAATTTTGTACCTTTAATTGGGATTGTTTCGTTGCATCTGTCATTTGTTTTTCTGTATATGGTTTCACTTTTAAATATTCTAGACTGTTTTTCATAACTGGTTTAAAAATTTCAGCAAGAGGCTGAGCACCGTATTCATTCCCTTTTAATTTAGGTTGCTTAATGGCTAAATATACGACTAATTCTGGATCATCAATTGGAGCCATTCCTAAGAATGAAAAAATATAATTATCTTTCCCTTCCATATATCGTCCATTTTCAGGATTCGGAATTTGCGCTGTTCCTGTTTTACCACCAATCGGATAACCATCCACTTTATACATTGTACCTGTCCCTTTTGAAGACGTTATAACACGCTCCATTAAGCTTCTTACCTTATCTGCTGTCTCTTTTTTTATCGGATTCCCAATTTCTTTCGGTTGATTTTCCATAATAACTTGTTTATTTGTTGGATTTACAACCTTATCAACAATATAAGGTTGCATCATTTTTCCGTCATTTGCAATTGCTGTGGCCGCTTGTACGATTTGAATAGGAGTTATAGTTGAGCCTTGGCCGAAAGAAGTAGTAACTTGTTGAATTTGAGTATTTAACAATAATGTATTTTTACTTTCTCCAGGTAAATCTATCCCTGTTTTTTGATCGAAACCAAATTTATTCATATATTGCTTGAATTTATTTGGTTTCAGTAACTGGTCTTCTAAAATAGAAAAAGCAACATTCGATGACCGTTCAAACCCTTCATCAAATGTAATTGAGCCCCATCCATAGCCACCATTATGATCTTTAATCTCTGCTGAACCAACTGCGTATTTTCCTGATTGAAAATATTCTTTCCCGTTATATACACCTTCATTAATTGCAGCAGCTAATGTAAAAACTTTCATTGTAGACCCTGGTTCGAATGCATTCGCAATTGGATCGTTTAAAAAATATTCAATGTCTCCTTTGTTAGGATTATAACTAGGCTTACTAGACATTGCTAAAATCTTACCTGTTTTTGGATCCGCGATAATTCCTACTAGCATAGAAGGATCATAGTGTTGCTCCGCTTTATTCATCGCGTCTTCTAAAAAACTATTAATTTGTTTATCAAGCGTAAGATATACGTTATTTCCATTTTTAGCAGGTTCTACTTTTCCTATATCATTTGTAAGTGGGATACCTTTTCGTGAACCTACATATTCTACATTTCCGTTTGTAGAGCGTAAATATTTATCCAAACTTTCTTCAAGCCCAAACTTCCCCTTCGCATTACCTTTATCGTCTGGTCTTGCAAAACCAAGTATATACGAAGCGAAATCTTCATTTGGGTATACTCTGGCTTTTTCTGTTCTAAACGATACACCTGGTATTTTCAAATTATTAATTTCTTCCTTCGCTTCTCTAGATAGGTTACGTCCAATTTTACCAATTTCAACTTGCGTACGTCCTTCATGAAAATTTTTCGTGATCTCCTCTTTATCAACTTCAAGCGCATCTGCTAAACGTTGTGCAGTATCTTCTTTATCTTTTAATTTATCTTTTCCTTTTAAGTTTACAACGATGCGATATGTCGTTGAGTCTTGGACTAATACTTTACCGTTTTGATCATAAATTGTCCCGCGATTTGCTTCAAGAACTCCATTTTTGTTTTGTTGTTCATTCGCAAGATCTTTTACATTAACATTATGCACGACTCCTACTGCTTGAATATAAAATATACGTAAAAGCATAGTAAGAAACAAGACAATAAAAGCAATCATCATATATCGAGCGCCTTTATTCGTTTGAAGTTTATGCATACTTATCTCCTTTCTTTTCCAATGTATTAATGCAAAGATGCGCTACTAAATATGTTCTTTATTATATTAGATACTATATTTTTCGAAGTTTTTTTACTAATTCCTCTATAACAATAAGAAAACTAGCTGCATTGTTATCTGTTTTTTCGTATTTTATATTTTTAATATAAAATACGGTAAGTGAAATTTAAGAATTTTCAAATAAAAAGAACCTACTTTTTGTAGGTTCTTACGATTAAGCTATATGATTATATTTCGCTAAAAAAGGAACTCGTTTTGCTACTAGTGCATACATTTTGAAAATAAATTTTGCTAACGGCTCAAATATACGTGTACTTTGCATTACTAAACCGCTTGTAATAAATGTTAAGAACGCAGCACCAAGTATATCTAGAGGATAATGAACACCTACGTACATGCGTGATACACCAACTAATATTGCCCAGATAAGCGCGATATATTTAAGTTTTTCTCCTCTTAGAATAAATACGAAAGCAATCGAAAATACAAGTACAGAATGATCACTTACAAATGATGAATCTGCTGCATGCGGTACTAATTGATTTACATGATGTGTTATAAAAGGACGCGGATGGTAATATACCGCATGTATAAAAACATTTACTAATAATGCAATACTAACTGAAAGTGTCGTATATAACACTGTATATTGTTTTCTAATTGCATTCTCTTTCTTTCCATTATTGAACCATAGGATAAGCATGAATAGAATAGCTACATATGGAACACTATTTGTAATAGCGATCATTAGCGTATCTAATAGCTTGGATGATCCAGCAAAGTTATTAATCCATTGAAATACTGTGTAATTCATATTACTCTCTCCTTATTATTTCTCATTGTACTTTAAATAAAGATACAAGTGTTCTTGATTTACACAGTATACAACATCAATATGAAAATGGGCTTAAACTTTTCTCATCTAATTCTCATTTTATTACTATTCATTTGACAATCGTGTAACTATTTACAAGAGCTAAGTATGTATAAAGGTTGTAAAACATTTTAAATAGTATGGTAAACACTTCATGTATGAATATAATACTTAACATGTTCATTTAAATATACTATCTACGAAATCATATTTTCATTCCATACGTAGGGCAATATTACCGAATTGTTCTCCTTGCTGCATTCGATTTAAAGCTTGAATTGCTTCTTCTAATGGATATACTTTATCAATGATTGGTTTAATATTATGTTCCTCTATAAAATGAATCATCTCATTAAATTCCTCACTGCTGCCCATTGATGTTCCCATAATATCGATTTGATTATAAAATAATGCTCGTAACGGTAATTCAATTTTATCTCCTGAACTTGCACCAAAATTAACGATTCTTCCATTTGGTTTTAATATATCAAAATATTTTAAGAAAGTCGCTGGACCTATACTATCTATAATTAAATCTACTTTTTCTCCATGTAAGCACTCTTCCCAATTACCAGAACTATTAAAAGAAAAGTCTGCTCCATATTTTTCTGCAGCCTTTCTTTTGCTCTCTATCCTTGAAGTAACGCTCACCTTTGCTCCAATTGCTTTAGCAAATAACATAGCATAAGTAGCTACACCACCGCCAATTCCGGGAATTAGAACATGTTCTTCAGATTTCAATCTGCCTTTTGTAAAAAGCGCTCTATATGCAGTTAATGCCGATAAAGATAACACACCAGATTCTTCCCACGTAAGATATGTTGGTTTTTTTACTACATTTTCAGCTAGCACAATAACATATTCGGCAAACGTTCCATCGGCTGGTCCACCTAGTACTTCAGGTAACTCTGGTATTTCGTGAGTATTATTCCATCCAACACTAGGATTTATAATAACCTCTGTATGTAGTGTGATATTTGAAACATCTTCTCCTAATTCCGTAACAATACCTGCACCATCTGATCCTAAAATTAAAGGTAATTCCATTTCTTTTCTATTATTCATTATAAATAAATCACGATGATTTAAACCTGCTGCTTTTAATTTCACTTTCACTTCCCCGGCCTTAGGAGTTATCTCAGGTGATAATTTATATTCTAAACCTTTTAATCCTTTTTTATGTTGATGTACAATAGCTTTCATTAATTATTCCCCCTTAATACTTTCAATGTACTAGAAATATCGAAATAAATAAAATAATTTGATTACTAAGCATCAAAAAAGGAGGAAATACAAATGTATTCCTCCTTTTAAAGAGTTTTTTCAAAAAGAATTTTCTACCTTTAACTATTAATGTGTAGCATAAGGAAATGTAATCGTAACAATTGTTCCTTCATCTTCTTTACTCTCTAATTGAATAGTTCCGTTATATTTTTCTACAAGCCTTTTGGCAATAGATAGGCCCAGACCATTTCCACCTTGTTTTCGACTTCTCGCTTTATCAACTCGATAAAAGCGATTAAGAACAAAAGGTAAATCCGCTTCAGGTATGCCCGCTCCGTGATCTATTATACTAATTTTAATTTTGCCCGCTTGTATACTTGATTCAATGCAAATATACTTATTAGCTTCTTTCGTATATTTCACCGCATTATCCATTACAATAATAATAATTTGTTCTAAGTAAGATGATGGGATTGAAATATACGCTTCATCTGCATCCAATTTCATATGAAATTGAAAGTCAGTTTGGAGTACTGCAAAGTTTTGTGTAACTTGTTTCAATACGCTATTAACGTGGACTCGTTCTACTGCTACTGGATGCATCTGTTCTGATTCAGCCCTTGAAAGCTCTAGCAGTTCTGAAACTAATTTATTTAATCGATCTACTTCTTTTAAACTGGATTGAAGGGATTTATCCAATACTGCTGGATCATTTTTCCCCCATCGATTTAGCATCGATAAGTGCCCTTGAATAATTGTTAATGGTGTTCTTAATTCATGCGATGCGTCTTCTACAAACTGTTTTTGCTGTGTAAATGAGGTTTCTACTTCATCCATCATTTCGTTAAAAAGAATCGATAATTTTGCGAGTTCATCATTATTTTCTCGTACTGGAACTCTTTCATTTAGTCCATTTTTCTTAATACGCTTCATCGTATCCGTTATATTTTGAACACTCGATAAAAGCTTTTTCGTTATAAGTATTCCACCTAAAAAACTAAACACTAATCCACATAGTCCCGCAATAACCATTACCACTAAAATTATTTTTAATAAATGATCAAATGTCTCTAAGTTTTTCGCAAGCTCAATAGTTCCAGTGAATTTTTTTGTTTGAATGGGTAAGCGCTCAACTAATATTCGATCCTCTATATGTCTTTTTATAAATGATTCATCTTGCGTAACCATTTTGGGCTCTATCCACGCTTCATTAAAATCTCGTGAAACAGTAACAATAGGTTTTCCATCATTTCCTATAATACGAATCATTTGATGCTTATCGATCATGTTGTTTAGAAATTCTTTACTATTTTCAAATGTTTTGCCCGAGAGCGTATCATTTTTATCTTGAAAATATGCCGCTATTTCTGTCACTTGTCTGTTTATTTGTTTCTGTTCATAATCTATAGTCCACTTATTAATTACAATGAATTGTAACGCGCTATATAAAATAAACAAAATGAATACTAGTGTAGTGGACCAAAGTGTTAATTTCCACTTTATAGGCAAATTTCTAATTCGGTACATAATGTTTTTTATCATTTCATTATATATCCAGCACCGCGGACTGTTTGGATATACTCCTCCTTATCTAAACTATGTAACTTATTACGTAGATAACGAACATACACATCGACTATATTTGTCTCAACCATTGCATCATATCCCCATACTTGGTCCAGTAAAATATCACGGGTAAGAACTCGATTAATATTTTTCATAAACATAAGCAGTAGCTCGAATTCTTTATTTGTAAGTTCAATTTCTTCATTTCCTTTAGTTATAGTTCGAGATTCAATCTGAAGCTGTAGATCTTTAAACGAAAGAAATGATGCGTGCTTTTGCTCTGTATTTTCTTCTCTCCTAAAAATCACTCTCATACGTGCTAAAAGTTCTTCAATTGCAAACGGTTTTGGAAGATAATCATCAGCTCCACTATCTAACCCTGTCACACGGTCCATAATACTATCACGAGCAGTCAACATAATAATAGGTGTACTTTTAGTTGCTCTTAGTCGACGACATACTTCCAGTCCATTTAATCCTGGTAACATTAAATCAAGTAATATGAGATCATAACTATTTTCAAGTGCTGCTTCTAATCCCTTTCTTCCATCAAGTTGTATATCTACTATATATCCTTCATACTTTAATTCTAATTCTAAAAAATCTGCTAAGCTTTCCTCATCTTCAATAATTAGTATATGTTGCAACGATACTTCCTCCTATACGATTAAATGAATAAGTAATCCTATTCCGAATATGACTGCAATAATTTGATGTGCTTTTCGATACATCTTCAATTTTGTTTTCTGATTAGATTTCTGTAAAACAAATCCCGCAACCCCTAATGTTATTAAGGCTAAAAGAGAAAATATACCACTGTATATTAGTATTATATGACGACTTCCTTTTATTAAAAAGTAAACACCGTGAGTAGTCGCAACAGCTATTACAGCGTATCCAATTAATACGTGAAACTGTTTTATGAAAAGATATAGCTCTTTAATCATTTTAAATCCGTGCATATTTTTCTTCTTTAAAAATAACCATATTTGACGTAAAAACCATAATGATGTAGCTAGAATTGCCCCATATTCACCGAAAGAACCTAATTTCTTATTTAACCATTTTACATTTAATACATTCCCGTAAAAAACATTAATAAATAGCAATTCTACACTGCAAATAATAATAGTAATGCCTATTATTTTAACATACATATGGAAATGTTTATTTCTAAGTATTTTCTCCATTTTATATAATCCCCTTTTGACTCAAAAGCTCTATAATCAGCAGTGTATCAAGTAAAAGAGAGAATAACATGAGAGAAAGATTAAAATAAAATGAGAATCTGCAAACTAATTATATTTTGTTTATATCCTTTTTGGCCAATTCTAATATATTGCAAATAAACAGTGCTTTTGCATTTGTATATGAAACACGATCAAAAGGATATGTAGCAGCAAGTCTTTTTTTTAATTCGCTATATTCTTTTCGTGCCCATTCATGTTTTATGAGAAAATCTCGAAATAATAGGTTGTTCCTCCATTCTTCACTATTATAAATATAAACATGTAAATGGTGGGTACCAGCTCTCCATTTACCTTTTCTAAAAAAACGCCAATTAGGTGTTTTTTTAGGAACATATTCATAGCCAATTTCTTTTAGGTCTTCCCTCCAATTTTCGGTAATTTGTAAATTTGTTACACCAATCATCATATCAATAAGAGGTTTAGCCCCTAATCCTTCTACGGCTGTGCTTCCTATATGTTCAATAGCAATAATTTCTTCATGGAGTAGCGGTACAATTTTATTTTTTTCATTTAAAAACTCTTTATGCCAATAATGTTGGTACGGTTTAATTATGATTTTTCCATCCATTTTCTTCCCTCCTTATAACTGTACATTATTATATTTATAAAATTTAAGTTTATTAACCTAGGGATTTCACAAAATATGTCGAATACTGTAATAGACAACTTAAGTATATTAAATATGAGGTGAATTATGAAAGATATTCCAGTTAAAATTCAGTTAGATACTATAACATTCCAACTAAAAAAACATCATAATTTTGATTGGCTTACAAAACTAGGTACAGTATTTGCGGTTTTTGACCAACAAGATTCCGGTAATATAAGTTTTGGTGTTGAAAAGAATGGGAAAAAGAACTTTATTAAATATGCAGGGGCACAAACACTCGCATATAATGCTTCTACAAAAGAAGCTATAAAAAGATTAAAAAGCTCAGTTACTATATACAATGAATTAAAACACGTTTCTCTTATAAGTTTAATTGATCACTACCCTGTACAACATGGATATGTTTTAATTTTCGATTGGTTTGACGGTGAATGTCTTCACCCGCACTGGAGTTTCCCGCCCCCAGCAAAATATAATGATCCTAACTCACCATTTTATAAATATAAAAAATTATCCGTTAAAAATAGACTAATTTCATTAAATTCTATTTTTAATTTCCATACTTACGTTGAACACAAAAACTATGTAGCTATTGATTTTTATGACGGTAGTATTTTGTACAACTTTAAAACTAATAAAACAAAAATTTGTGATATTGATTTATACAGTAACAAACCGTATGTAAATAAGATGGGGCGACTGTGGGGATCATCTCGTTTTATGTCACCTGAAGAGTTTCAACTTAATGCTATAATAGACGGGAAAACTAATGTATTTAATATGGGGGCTATGGCTTTCGCACTATTAGGTGGCGGGCAAGATCATTCCTTTATGAAATGGGAAGCTAGTGAAGGCTTATATGAAGTAGCATACCGTGCTGTAAATGAAAATCGTAGTGAGCGCTATGCGTCAATGGACGAGTTTAATAATGCATGGTTAAAAGTCTATAACGCTGAAAAGCTATAAAAACTACATACATTATAAAATGTGTATGTAAAACTTGTACTTTTATAATGTATAATACATATGGGATTGAAATTCAGAATAACGGGGCATGTATTATGAACTTTGTTTACATTAATCAAAATGTTTTAAATAATCTTCTATATATTTTAAGTAGTATATTTGTTTTTTATTTTATTTATGATAGTGGATACTTTAGGAAGAAATACAAGAAACTGCTTATCATTCTTTGTACGAGCATACCACTAATTTTATGTATGCGGTACCCCATCTATATGGATGAAAATTGTATTCACGATTTAAGACAAATCCCCTTTTTAATTGGTACACTTTATGGTGGATTTCCTGTCGGTATTGCATTACTCATGATTTTATTAATAACACGTTTTATGTTTTATGGTTTTAGCCTGTTAACACTCATTGTGTATGGAACGATGTTAATAATTACAGCATTCGCATCATCAAAATTTAATACATACAATAGAAAAATGAAAGTAACTTCATCCATATTTTTAACTTTTTTCCTTGCAGTTTTTACAACAGTAATTGTTTTAACTCTATCGGATTTTGAAGTGAATAATTTGTACATTATTTATTTCATTCTATTACCAACTTTTTTAATATTATTTATGGTCTATTTTAATGAAGTTTTAAAAGATGCAATATGCATGCGCTCAAAATTAATAAAAGTTGAAAAAATGGAGATTGTCAGCCAACTCGCTGCAAGTATTTCACATGAAGTACGGAACCCCTTGACGGTTGTAAAAGGATTTACACAACTTTTAAAAACACCCAATATAACTCAACAATCCAGAGATGAATATATTGAACATATACTTGAAGAATTAAATCGTGCACAGGCAATTATTGATGATTACTTAACTTTTGCCAAACCCGCTTCAGAAAAACTAGATCGTATTTCAGTGGAGCACGAGTTACATCGAGTTATAAAAATGATGGTGCCTTTATGTAATATGAATAATATTAATATTACACAAGAGTTCTCTGAGGGAATAATTATCGGTAATACACAGCACTTTCATCAATGTTTTTTAAATTTAATAAAAAACAGTATAGAAGCAATGCCAAGTGGCGGTAATCTAATTATTTCTGCATCTGTTAGTAATAATAAAGTCATAATACGAATTCAAGATAGTGGAATTGGAATGTCTCAAGAGCAAATTAATCGATTTGGCGAACCATATTTTAGTACAAAAACGAAAGGTACTGGCTTGGGAACAATGGTTGCTGTAAAAATTATCGAAACGATGCGTGGCACATTGAAAATCCAAAGTGTTATAAATAAAGGAACTACCTTAACTATCACTTTACCTAAATGCAATAATGAGGAGATTTCGTATAATAAATGAAAAAGGAGCTATTAAGCTCCTTTTTCATTTATTTCGACACAAAAAGTATCTGCTATGTTTTTTTAGTTTACATTTAGTAGAGACTAATTAGAAATTAGTACCCTTAGCTCCAACAGCTACATCCAACAATAATTAATAAAATAAATAACACAACTAATAATGCGAAACCTCCACCAAAACCACAAGAACCGCCGAAACTCATATTTTCTCCTCCTTTTGGTTTGAAAACTAATAGGTAGTTGATCATTTTAACTGGTTCGTATTATACAGTATGTGTATCTCCCTTTTTTGAGCATGTCTTCATAAAATTAGTAAAAGCACTCTATTGAGAGTGCTTTAAAATGGGTACCAGAAACTTTGGAATACATTCAGCTTTAAGTAAACTGCAATAACCAAAATGATAATACCAACAAAAAGTGTGATATAATCCTCCTTTTGTGCGTCCTTTGCATAGTACCACGTTCGTTTATCTTTTTTTCCAAACCCTCTTAAATCCATTGCATTTGAAACAGTATCAATCCTTTCTAATGAATGAATAATAAGTGGCCAAAAAATTAAAACACGGTTTTTCATACGAATCCACAAACTCGCTTCTCCTTTTTCAAAAGGTACGCCTCTTGCTTCCTGTGCGTGTCTAATGATAATATATTCGGATTGAATACTTGGTATATAACGCAGTGCAATATTTATTGCATATGTAATTTTATAAGGAACAGCAAATTTATTTAAGCTGCTTACAAATTCACTTGGATGAGTTGTATAAATAAAAAGAAGTGTAAATGGTAATAACGTAAAATATTTCAATGAAAGTGTAGCGGCATAAAATAATGTTTCATATGTAATTGTTGCATAACCTATACGAAAAAAAGAGGTATACGTTCCCGTTAATTCCGATCCATAGGTGGGCGTAATGAAAAGAATCATAACGGAATTTAATAAACTAAATGTAAATATAACGCTGAAAATAACTATAATTTTACGCAATTGAATTTTTGCAATTAAGAGGCCGACACATCCAATAATAAATAAAATTAGCAATATACGAAAATCAAAAAATAAAAAAGTAAGTGTCATACAAAATATAAATAAAGATAATTTAATTGCACCATCCATACGATGAAAATACGTATTATGCATATTCCTCCCTCCTATTAGCCTCAATATAAAGTTTCACAAACTTTTCTGGAGTTGGAATTCCGCTTAATTTGGCTAGTTTTATTAATGAAATCTCCCGTAGATTAGCTCTTTGTAACGTTCCTTGATCCCCTAATACAGTGGATACAGTATTGTCCGCAATGATTTTCCCTTCATGCAGAACTACCGCTCGATCTGCGTATTCTAAAGCAAGATTCATATCGTGTGTGATAAGAATAAAGGATATGCCTTTTTCAGCCAGTTTTCTAATAGAGGACATAAACTGTTTGTAATGGTAATAATCTTGTCCAGCTGTCGGCTCATCTAATATAATAAGTTTCGGGTTTGTTATAAGTACAGATGCAATAGTAAGCCTCTTTTTTTGTCCGTAGCTTAATGCCTGAATTGGCCAGTTACGAAATGGGTATAATCCACAAATTCTTAAAGCTTTTTTGACTCTACTCTCAATCTCATCTTTAGAAACTTTTTTTAATTTTAATGAAAATGAAACTTCTTCTAAAACAGTGGGCTGTGTAATCATTTGATTTGGGTTTTGCATAACGTAAGAAATAACTTCCCCGCGTTTACGAATAGACCAAGAATTTATATTTTCTCCATCGAATGTTATTCTCCCATTCTTTGTTTTATTTATTCCTATAAGGGTATGAGCTAATGTCGATTTCCCTGCTCCATTATGACCCAATAACGCTACTATCTCTCCCTCTCCTATTGAAAGGTTGATATCTTCTAAGGCTGTATGTTTGTTATTGTATGTAAATGATAAATTTTCTATCTTGCATAAGGCTTTTTTAATATACGTGTTTTTAGATGACACTTGCTTCCGCATCCAGTTCTTTAATAGGTTATGAACGCCTGCATTACGTAGATTTTCAATTGGAAATACCCCAACATTATTACTGTCAAAATTTAATTTCTTTAGAGCTTCTATATAAATAGGTTCTCTTAGTCCGATATTTGGTAATATATTAGATGCTAATATTTTATTCGGTGAACCCATCGCAACAATTTCTCCTTCATCGATTAAAATAATTTTGTCTAAATCAAGGTTTAAAATTTCTTCTATTCGATGTTCAATAATTACAATTGTTTTATTATATTTCTCATGAATATCTTTAATGAGTTCTATAGTATTCAAACTACTTGCTGGATCTAAGTTAGCTAACGGTTCATCAAACAATAATATATCTGCATTTGTCGTTAGCAGACCTGCAAGAGAGACTGTCTGTTTTTGACCTCCTGATAATTCATGAGGACTTTGTGTATGAAAGTCCTGCATATTTACTTTTTTTAAAGAATCATTAACAATTTTTTTCATTTCATTTTGATTTACACATTCGTTTTCTAATGAAAATGCTACATCTTCTTCGACTGTAAGACCAATAAATTGTGAATCTTGATCTTGTAATATTGTTCCTACATGTTTACTCTGTTCAAAAATACTTCCCTCTCTCGGATCCTTTCCAGCTATTAAAATATTACCAGTACTAATCCCTTCGTAAGAAAATGGGATTAGCCCATTAATACAATGAGCTAATGTTGACTTACCTGAACCACTTCTTCCAGCTATTAGTACCTTTTCCCCAGGATATATTTGAAATGTAATATCTTTTAAAGTAGGCTGCGTGGCATGCCTATATTGAAAGGTAAATTGTTCAAAAGAAATAATTGGTTGCATGTATTCATCCCTACTTTTCAATTTTTAAATGTGTATGTTTCTTATTTGATTTCGCTAGACCGATCGTGATTGGTAAGCCAAGAACTAAAAATACGATAACGTCTGCAATTGTTGCGCCTAGTACTTGTATAACGATTTTGTCAAACGGTTCTCCCATCACAATAACATCGAATGCCCCTGCAAATATAATAGCAATTACAATACCTAATAACCCCGCAATTGCAAAATAAGAAATATCACGGTTATTAAACGTTCCATTTTTCACACTAAAACCAGTTCTTTTTTGTATGAGACCCATTGAAAATCCGATAATCCCCGAACTAATAACCCATCCCCACCAAATACCCCAACCAGCAATCGTATCTGTAACTGTATGACCGATTAGTCCTATTAAAAGTCCTGCTACTGGCCCGAATAACGCACCAAAAACTGTTAAAATAGCCAATGCTGGTTTAATAAAGGTATTCGGTGCGATAGAAAATCCCCAAAGCCCTAATACCCCGTATAAAGCTGCTCCAATTCCGATTGCTACTACTAGTTTTGTCGTTAATTTGTTCATTACAATTCTCCTCTCCTATTATCCCGCTTTTAATACTCTATATTTATTTTGAAAATGAATTATGCATCGACACTTCCTTTCTATACAACAAAAAATGACCCCTTAAATTAAGAGGTCATTTTCTTTCACGTACAAGAATCCTCTTATCTTTCAAAAGACATATAAATGTCCTCTGCGGAATTAGCACCTTCCTATGCATTTACATAGGGGTTGCTGAGGCTTCATAGGGCCGTTCCCTCTACCTCTCTGGATAAGTATGTATTTGTAATTTGTATTATGGCACTAACAATAAATAATTTCAATACTTTTCTTACTATTTTTATTTTTCAATAAATAGTTCATTTAAATCATTGTATTCTTATCGGAATTGTGAAATAATAAATTCAAAATTGTTATGGGAGGAATGCATGATGAAAGTAATTGGCTTAATTGGCGGACTAAGTTGGGAATCAACATCGTTGTACTATAAACACATTAATACACTTACTCTCTCTAAATATGATCAAAATGCGAAGCTTGTTTTATATAGTATGGACTTTGGGGAGGTAACTACATTATTGCAAAACCATCAATATGAAGAAGTGAAAAATGAATTAGTCACGGTAGCAAAAAAGGTAGAAAACTCAGGAGCTGAATGTTTACTAATGTGTTCTAATACGGTACATCTATTTGCTGAGGAAGTAGAACAAGCAATATCAATCCCACTTCTTCATATCGGTGATGTAAGTGCTAAAGAAATGGTAGAACAGAATATAAAACGTATCGGACTATTAGGAACAAAACAAACGATGGAACAAGATTTCTATACATCACGACTAGCAAAATATAACATTGAGACAATTATCCCAAATGACGAAGAAAGAACTTTTATCCATCACGTCATATTAAACGAATTAAGTAGAGGCATTATTTCAGAAACTTCAAGAGAGAAACTAATACAAATTACCAATTCATTAATTCAAAACGGTGCGGAAGGTATATTACTAGGCTGTACTGAAATACCATTGCTTATTTCCCAAAATGACCTTACTGTTCCTGTTTTTGATACTGCTTATTTACATGCGAATACTGCTGTACAATTTGCTGGATAATAATATAAAAGCATACAGGTAGAGCCTCTATGCTTTTATATTGTCCGAACTATTTATTTAAAAGAGCATCAATAACTGCAATGGCTCTTTTGGAACCACCACACTCTAAAAAACTTTCATTCAGTTTTTGAATGCCATGTTTATACTTTTTATTTGAAAGAACGTCTGTTACCGCCTTTTTTAAAGTTTGCACATTAACATGCTCTTTCAATAATCTATGTGCTGCCTCAAGCTCAGTTAATCTTTGCGCTATCATAGGTTGATCTTTATCATGCGGTATTATCACAAATGGGACATTATAATGGATTGCATCGTGCACACTATTCATTCCACCATGTGTAATAAAAACATCTGCTTCACTTAATATTTCTGATTGAGGTACGTAAGGGGCTATAATAAAGTTGTCTGGCGCTTGCTTAATTTTTGAAATATCATTTCTATCACCGATCGCCATTACTACAATCCCTTCGAAATTTGAAAAAGCATCAATACAAGTATTAAAAAATGGTTCGAGCCCTTCAAGAAGTGTTCCCATTGAAATATAAATAACTTTCTTTTTTGAAAGCAATTCAAGTGGAAACTTTGCATTTGTTTTGCGCTTTATAATACTCGGTCCAATAAAAACATTGTTTTCTCCGAACGAATCGCTATTAGGTTGAAAATAACGACTTGTATACACGAGACTAATATCTCCCTTATTATGCATAAATTGAAGATTATTTTTGGGCTTTACTCCAAATTCATGTTCCATTTGATACAGTAACTTTTCAGAGAGTTCATCGGGTTGGAATTGTATTTCTGCATTTGGATGAAAAGGCAAGGTTTCCAATAATACTGGTGGAATTAAAAATATAGGAGAGGAAACTATGCCTGGAACCTGCAAGTATTCCTTTACTAACTCTCCAGCACCAAATATATCATAAACTACGAAATCAAAATTAATGCTTTTACATAATTGTTTCGTAATTTCTAATATGTATAAAGAAGTTTGAACATGTACATGAAAGAAAGATTTTAATCCATATGAAGTTTCATTATCAATAGAAATCTCCTTTAATAAATCCGGATGAGTATGTACAATAGCTCCCAAAACTTCAAGCCTTTCCTTAAAGTTTTCCGTTGTAATATAGTGTACGTTATCACCTCTTTCAGTAAAGGCCTTTACTAAACTTAATGTAGGATTTACATGTCCCTCTGCAGGAAAATTAACTATTAAAATATTCAACACGTATTTCTCACTCCTTACAATTCAATGTTCTTATTAATCGTACTGTTATTATTACAAGCAATCTTCCTCTAATAGTCCCAATATGCTTACTACTTTAGGTTGATAAATAATTATCAGTCATCGGAAAAGGCATCTACATAAGTAGATGCCTAACTGTGATAAGGAGTGTTCTGTGAGGTTAGGATAAGCTTTTCTGCTTGTCCTATGCTATCAATATATGAATTATTTTATAAAACGTGCATATCTAATAGAATTATTTTAACCATTTTATTTGATCAAATGGATAATATACCATTTTCACTTTACCTATTACATGTGACTCATTGATAAGTCCAAGTGTATTCCTACTATCTTTACTATGATTTCGATTATCACCTAATACAAATAATTTATGCGAGGGAACTTTCATTTCTCTAAAGTTTGAAAAACGATTTGATACTTGTGACATATCTAACTGTATATACAACTCATCTCGCTTTTTACCGTTAATATATACCACATCGTTTCTTAATTGTATGTTATCCCCTGGTAATCCAATAATTCGTTTCACGTAGTATGTAGGCTCGTCTTCTTTTTTTATTATTACAACATCACCATGATGAAAAGAAGAAAAATAGACACTAGCCTTATTAACTAGTATGCGATTATTTTCATTCAAAGTAGGTTGCATCGAAATTCCTTCTACCATACAAAATAAAAATGACTTATTAATAATAATAATTCCTATTATTATTAAAATATAGCTACATATTTTTCTCCAATCTTTTAGAATCAATTGCTTCATATATACCTCATTTCTAATCTATTCGTATGTAAAAACGTCTCTAGTCCATATAAATGCTAGAGACGTTTCGTATATTTTAATTCTCTTTAGAGTCATCTATTTTAGGTGCTTCGCCAGTTAATCGCTTATTTTTTAAATCAAAATAAGCATCTAAAACTTCTTTTCCAATATCAGAGTTAATACCAGACTTATCATTTATAACCCATGGTACTACAACAGAAAATGCTACTTCTGGATCATCATATGGCGCATATCCTGCTAATGTTAAATTATAGCATTCTCTACGATCGCCTTTCTCATTTCTCCCAATATCACTTTCTCCACCGTATACAGTCTGTGCAGTTCCTGTTTTGCCAGCTGGTTTATACGGTGCTTTTTGGAACGCCCTTACTCCCGTTCCATCCCCTTCTTGGAATACTTTCCTAAAGCCTTCTTTTACTTGATTGATATATTCTTCTTTCATATCAATTCTATTTAAAACAACGGGTTCTATTGATTGTACTACTTTACCGACCTCATCTTTTTGAACGGTTTGTTCTCTAATTTCTTGAAGAATTTGTGGTTTCATACGATACCCACCATTTGCAATAGTAGAAATATATTGTGCAAGCTGAAGTGGTGTATACGTATCATACTGACCAATGGAAAAGTCTAATAAGAAACCAGGTTGATTATCTTTTCTCCCTATTTGTCCAGCTGTTTCATTCGGTAAATCAATGCCCGTTGGAACACCTAAACCGAATTGCCTGAAATAATATCTCATTTTATCAAAGTATTCTTGTTTAATATCTAGTGAACTATTTTTCACATAATCCACACCTGCAATTTTTAATGCTGTATTAAACATATAAACGTTAGAGGAAACTTGTAAAGCTCTTAGGTCATCTATATCTCCAAAATCTTTCCATGACTTTTTCTCCTTAGTTCCTTTAAACTTCATAGGTGCATCATAAAAATGTGTTCCCGGTGTTATAGCTTTTGTTTCAAATCCGGTTAATACTGTAGCACCTTTAACAGTTGATCCAAGCTCGTATGAACTTGTCAGCGTACCTAAAGCATAATCTTCTACTTCCGTTTTCCCGTCTTTTTCTACAAGTCTTTTCCCAGCCATCGATAATACTTGGCCGTTTTTCGGATTCATCATTACAACGAAAGCACGGTCCAACATCGATTCTGAACTTTTGTATGCCTTTAATATTTTTTCTATGCTCTCTTCAACTTTTTTTTGTAATTCCATATCTATTGTTAACGTTAAATTCTTGCCGCTTTTCCCTTCGGAAACTGTTTCCGTTCTAATCGTATTACCTTGTTTATCAGCAAGACTTCTTACTTCTTTCTTCGTACCATGAAGTACATCTTCATATTGTTGTTCAATGTAACTTTTCCCGACCCTATCATTCCGGCTATACTCACGCACTAAATAATAATCTAATCGTTCACGTGGTAATCCTTCATCAGCATTCGAAACATTTCCAAGTACCGAGCGGAATAAACCATCATTAACATAGAAACGCTCCCAATCAACTGATGCATCTACCCCTGGGAGGTTTGCTAAGTTTTCACTAATCACAGTATATTCCTTTTCACTAACATCTTTTTTAATAATTTGAGGTGCCATTTGATAACCTGAAGTCATTTTACTTTTAATAGCCAACACTTCTATGTCTTTTGCTGTTAATTCTTGAAGATTTTTTTCTGTAACTCGCTTTCTTTTTAACTCTTCTATTTTTTTGTCTAACTCTTTTCCGCTAATATCCTTTTCTCTAAACTTATCTATTTCTTTTTTAGATACTAAATCTTGAGTAAGTTTTGGATTTAACTGCATCCAAAAATCTTTCTTATCCGTCTCGGTTAACTTATCTATATCTTCTTGCGGTATTTCAATTATTGCTGCAAGTTGTCTCGCAGTTTTTAACATTTCCTCCGCTTTTACACCTTTCACCTTTGTATATGTGATCGTACGTAAAGACTTATTGTCCACTACTGGATTCCCTTCACGGTCATAAATTTTGCCACGTGGTACTGTAAGCTTAACTGTTGCATTTTCGCTCTTCTCTACTTCATTTTTATATGTTTCTCCATCGAAAATTTGCACTTTACCTAGCTGGATTATAATTCCAGAAAATAATAAAAATACACAAAAGAATAAAATATTTAACCGTATAGGTAGTGCTCTACCACTCTTTTTCTCTTTCTTTTTCACCTTGTCATAATCTCCTCCTTACAACATTTTTAATAATTTTAAGCTTTCTATATTAAAAGTAATGTACAATTTCCACACATTACTTTGTACGCATATTAATATAACGTTTAAAACTTAATAGAAATTAAAACAAACATAAAGAAAAGGTAAAGTTTACTAAATTAAATATAAAAATACCCAATAACAAAAGCTTAGCTTTGTTATTGGGTATTAGGTATTTTAGGAGTTAATATTAGAACGTATTGAAATACATCTATCATCACAATTTGATAGAGATTGTTTACTCTGAATTTTCGGCAAGTAAATCGTTACAGTTGTCCCGACGCCAACCTCACTCATTATACTTATTGTTCCTTGATGACTTTCAATAATTTTATAACTTAACATCAATCCAATACCGGTACCTTTTTCTTTCGTACTATAAAAAGGTTCACCTAATCTTTTAATTCTTTCTTCAGGTATTCCTATTCCTTCATCTATTACACTAATAACGACACCATTTTTATGTATTTCTTTTATATGGATTGAAATTTTCCCACCATTTAACATTGCTTCAATTGAATTTTGCAAAATATTAATAAATACTTGTTTCAATTGATTTTCTGAGCATTCAATGATTATATCTTTGGAATCTGTAAATAGTTCAACTTGAATATTTGTCATGATTGCTTTTGTATTGATTAATGATACGACATTTTTAAAAATTTGATGAATATTTTTCTTTTCTGTATTTATTTCATCAGTTTTAGCAATCGACAAAAACTCTTGGAGGATTGCTTCTATTCTTTCTATTTCGGAAAGCATAAGGTCAAAATATTTTTCTTGATCTTCTTTATTAATTTGGAATAACTGTATAAATCCTTTAATTACCGTTAATGGGTTTCTCACTTCATGAGCTACACCGGCTGCTAATTGACCAATTGCCGCAAGTGTATCTGATTTATTTAGCAATTCTTCTGCCTTTTTCCGCTCTGTAATATCGCGGACAATGATCATAATTTTATCTTGTAATAATGGTAAACATCTAGCTTCAAAGAAATCAATACTTCCATTAATTGTTAGGGGATATTCTACAATTACATTCTTTCCTTCTTCTTTCAATTGGCGAATTGCTTCTTGAAATTGCTGTGCTACTGGAGACGGTAATATTTCGTAAAACTTTTTTCCCATAAAAGCTTCTGCGGGTACGTAAAATTTTGTAGGAGATCCTGCTTTATAATCTATAATTGTCCCATCGTCTTCTGTTAAAAAACATAAATCTGGTAAAGCTTTAAAAATTAATTCTAATTCAGAGGTTTGTTGTTTTAATTGCCCTTCTATCGCTTTTAAATGTGTAATATCTACCCCAACAGCCCAGTAACTAAATCCTGTTACAGGAAACTGCTCAGATATATTGGACCACATTATCGTTTTGATTTCACCGTTTTTACATGTTAAACGCATTTCCCAATCTCTAAAATTTTTTCCACGAGTCAAAAATTTATTTTGTATTTGATGGCGATAATTATGGTCAGGATACAGTAATTGAAGAGCGTTTGGATTCCCAATTATTTCTTCAGCAGTATAACCTGTTACAATCTCGCATTCTCGATTCCACAAAACAAAATCTCCATTATAGTCAAGCGCATCAACCATAACAGGCATGTTTTGTAAGATCGTATGTAGTTCTTCCTCTTTTCGAGAAAGTAACGATGTATTTTTACTTTGAACTGCTTTTTTCACCCCAGCTATAATGAGGTTAGAAAGCATTTCAAAATATTTTTGGCAATTGAAAATTTCGCTTCGTTTGGACCATACAACAAAAGATCCTAAATATTGATTGTATAAGAAAAGGGGGATTTCGATTTTGGGAAGTTTACATACTTTCATTTCATTAATTCCAAATGAAAATATACATTCGTTTTCAGCATCAAGAAGTTGATGTGATATGTTGGTTAATTTATAAAATTGTTCTGCCATGGTTTCTATTGTACTCACATCAATAAGTTCCATTAGCCGCGCATTCATTCCTTTTTCACCTCTATATGTAAAATTTATACAAATTCAAAATTCATACTTCTTCATTATACGAAGAAAGTGCTCCTAGGTATATAGCTGTAGAATAATTATTCGAACAAATTCTATTTTTCAATTAAAAACAGAAAATAATATGAGAGTGTTACGCGCTGCTAGTAGAAGTATAAAAATACAATAAACATAAAATTCACAAAAAATTCACAACTATCATGAAAAATATATACATTTATTCCAATATATTCTATATAATAAGGTGTAATAAGGCTTCTATGAATCTCATAGAATACCTTACCCCTAATAAAAAGAAAAAAAGAATCTATAATCTGTACCCTTTGTAAAGGACATTTTAAAAAAAGTTAGGCGGCATCAAGAAGATGATTTCTGTATTCAACAGGAGTCATCTTCTTTAAATTCCATTGATATCTATGCTGATTATAGTATTTCATATAGTCTTTAATTTCTTGTTTTAACTGAGGGAAAGACGTACAAGTTTTTATGTGTGCTTCATCTTTAAAGTGCCCGAAAAAAGATTCTTGAGGGGCATTATCCCAACAGTTTCCTCGTCTTGACATAGATTGTCCCAGCTTTAATTTTTTGACTAATTTTTGATAAGTAGGACTTGTGTAATGAGCTCCTTGATCTGAATGAATATAGGCACCTTCCGTTAATCGCACTCTCTTATTCTTCTTTAGTTTGTGAAGAGTCGTCGTTGCGATATCTAGTGTAAGTCGTTCTGAAACATGATACGCCAAAATTTCATTTGTGGACCCGTCTAGAATGGTAGATAAATATCCTTTCTGATTCTTACCATAAAACAGGTATGTGATATCTGTCAGAAGTACCTTTCCAGGTGTACCTTGCCTGAATTCTCGCTTTAATTGATTCGGTACCACGAAGTGTTCTTTCGTCGCTTTCAACATTCTTTTATAGGGATTCGCTTTACGAATGGGACAGATTATCCCATATTTTTTCATGATTCTACGGATACGTTTCAAATTGTAGACAACTTGAAATTGACCCGCCAATGTCATTTTGATTTGACGCGCCCCTTTCTTTCGATTTTTAAATTGAAATGCCTTTAATATGAGTTTCTTCACCACTTCATCTTGATGTATTCTTTCTTCTCGCCTACTTTGAGAAGTGGTGGAAAAATAATTATAGTATCCAGAACGCGAAACACCTGCAATTTTACACAAATATCTCACCATATTTTTTAGGCTATATTTTTCAATAATAGAACGAATTAATAGGTACTTTTGACTAGGTTGTAACGTTATTTTTTTCCCATCCTCCCTTCCATAAATTTGATCTTTTTTAACAGCTCATTTTCAGCTTTTAATAAGTTTCGTTCCGCTTCCAAACGTGCATATTTCTCTTCTAATGTAAGCTCTCTTTCTAGCTTTCTTCCCGAGTTTTCCTTACGTGTATCTCTTAAACCAAACACACCATTTTCCTTATAGGAAGTACGCCATCTATTTCCTGATGACACAGCACGTTGTAGACCGATGATGTCTATATCAAATCCACATTCTTCAAAAATAATACGAGGTGGTTTTCCCTTTTCATTTTCTTCAATAAAGATACGTTTAAATTCATCTGTGTAGGTAATGCCTTTCTCACTTACAGATTTTACGTATGGATTCTTCGATAGGTTTTGTGTTTCCTTTGTGGTGAATAATTTTTTTGTCATTCTGAATGTTCTCCGATTCTAATTTTCTTCTTATTATACAAGAAATACCCTATCGAATAGACTTTTTTAAGTGTCTATTCGATAGGGTACAGTTTATCTATTTGGATTCTTTTTTTCTTTTTTTATTACATTACATATTTATTTAAAGCATGTGCGACACCATGTTCTTCATTTGTTAACGTTTCGTATTGACACATCGCTTTTATTTCTTCAACTGCATTTCCCATTGCAATTGATATATTTGCTTTCTCCATCATAGAAACATCGTTTAAGCCATCGCCTATTGCTACAGTGTTTTCAACCGGAATATTAAGATGTTCTGCTAAAGTATATAATCCATTTCCTTTTTGAGCATCTCGATGATTAATCTCTAAATTATGCCAATAGGAAGATGTAATAGCTAAATCCGTATTATGCAGAAACGTTTCTTTTAATTTTTTTAATTTCTCTATGTCATAAGAAAACGGTAAAAGTTTATGCACATATAAATCACTTTCTACAATCTCCTTACAACTTTCAACATTATGAAATGCTGTATGCTTAATATATAATGCGGCAATCGTTTCTAGCTCTTGTAAATCGACATCTAAATTGGATTTCTTCACATTCT